>CAYMDM010000150.1:0-1510 GCA_964389235.1 uncultured Burkholderiaceae bacterium | reverse complement strand
CGGCAGCTTCATCACCGTGTCGGTGAACTTCATCATTCTGGCGTTCATCATTTTCATGATGGTGCGCATCATCTCCAAGCTCAAGCGCGCCGAGCCGCCCGCCCCGCCGGCGGCCCCGCCCGAGGAAGTGCTTCTGCTGCGTGAAATCCGCGACAGCCTGAAAAAGTAAGCCGCAAAAAGTTAGACGTACGACGCGCTGCAGGCCGTTGCCTCGCGCAACGGCCGCAGCGCAGGCGGTCAAAGCTGGGAATCGCGCGGCTGCACCGAATCGTCGGGCAGCCGCGGCAGCCGTACCCAGAAGCGCGCGCCCTCGCTCAGCCCGGCATCGGCGCCGGCGCTGCCGCCGAGCTTGGACGCCGCCACCCGCACGAAATACAGCCCCAGCCCGGTGCTCCCGGCGCGCGGGCGCTGCCCTGGCGTGCCGCCGCGCACGTAAGGGCCGAACAGCCGCTCGCGCAGTTCCGGACTGAGCCCGGGGCCGTGGTCGCGCACGCTGAACTCGGCCCAGTCGGCGTCGAACTGCAGCGCGACGGTGACCACGCTTTCCGCCGGCGCGTGGGCGAGGGCGTTGCGCAGCAGGTTGTCGGCCATGCGCTCGATCGCCTCGAAGTCCCCGCGCACCCACACCGGCCGCGCCGGCAGTTCGCGCTGCAGCCGCACCCCGGCGCGCTCGGCTTCGTCGAGCAGGGCGTCGGCCGCCTGATCGAGCAACCCGCTCAGGTCCACGTCGTGCAGCGATTCGGGCAGCAGCGCCTGCGCCCGCGACAGCGCGACGAAGGTCTGCGTCAGCCGCAGCGCCCGCTGCATCTGCCGCAGCAGGCGTTCGCGCTCGCGCGGGTCGGGCGCGCCGTCCTGCAGCCGCTGCACCGCGGCGGCCAGCGGGCCGCGCAGATCGTGGCTGATGAAGGCCAGCGCCTCGTCGCGCCGCGACTGCAGCTCCTGCAGCCGCGCCTGCGCCGCCTGCACCGCGCCCAGCCGCTGCTCGAACGACAGCCCGGCGCCGCGCTGCGGTGGCGGCTCGGCGTTGCCGCCCAGGGTCTGCAGCTCCCAGTCGAGGTGGCGGCGGGCGGCTTCGAGCCGCCGCCAGCTCCACAGCGGATACGCCAGCAACGCCGCCGCCAGCGCCCCGCCGGGGGGAATCCACACCCCAGGCCACAGTGCCTGCGCGCCGGCGGCCAGAGTCAGCAGCACCAGCCAGCCCAGGCTGGCGAGCAGCCCGGTCAGCGGCATCAGCCGCGGCAGCCACAGCAGCGGCAGCGCCGCCAGCAGCGCGACGATCAGCAGCGCCAGCGGCTGCGGCAGCGGGCGCACCAGGGTGTCGTGGCGCAGCCCCTGCAGCACATTGGCCTGCAGTTCCACTCCGGCCATTGGGCGGTCGAACGGCACGGCGAACTGGTCGCCCAGCCCGGTCGCGGTGGCGCCGACCAGCACGATGCGACCGCGCAGCGCGTCGGCGCTGACGCGGCCGAGCAGCACCGCGGCGGCCGACAGCCGCGGCACGGTGCCGGCC
>CAYMDM010000149.1:0-1591 GCA_964389235.1 uncultured Burkholderiaceae bacterium | reverse complement strand
CGAGCCACAGCGCGAGCGCCGCGGCCGCGAGCCGGGCCGGCGCGCGCTGAGGACGGCGCGGTGCAGCGCTTCGGGAGGGGTCGGAGTGGCCGGCCGCTTGGCGCTGCGCGGGCGGAAGCGGGAGCAAAAACCGTCGCATGGCTGTGTTCAGAGCCGTTCTCGCACCGCCGTGTTCAGCCTTGAGCCTGCGGCGCTGCCGCGCTCTGCCGCGGCGGCAGGATGAACGACAGCGGCCGGCGCAGCAGCCGCGCGGCGATCGCGCGGTAAATCGCCTGCCGGTCGCGCACGCGGATGCCGCGCGCGCGCAGCGCCAGCCGGTAGGCGAGATAGAAGCTCACGCCGACGTTGAGCACCCCGTTGACCGCAATCCCGGCCAGCGCCCACCAGAACGCCGGGTCGTTGACCACCGCCGGGCCCAGGGCCGCGCAAGCCGCGCCAAATAGCCCGGACGACAGGGTGACGTGCCGCACTTCCAGCGGCACGCCGAACACCTGGAAAAACGCCGGCGCCAGCCCGAGCAGCAGCCCCAGCGACACATTGCCTGCGGTCACGCCGATGTTCTTGCGCCACCAGCGCGCCCAGCGCGCCGCCCGCGCCGCGCCCAGCAGCCGGCGGATGCGCGGGTTCCACTCGATCGCGCTGTCCAGGCGGTGCAGCACAAAGGCGTTTTCCACCCAGCCGGCGATCACGCTGGAGGCGAACAGCAGCACCCCGGTGAACGCGGCGAACAGCGGCGTGGGCCCGAGCAGCGACAGGCTGTGCAGCTCGTGCTCAGCGCGCTCGGCCGGCATGAAGTGCGGGCCGAACACCGCCAGCCCGGCCAGCCCGAGCAGCAGCGCCACCGGCATGACCAGCGCGACGTTGCCGAACACCCCCGCCGACTGCGAGCGGGTGAGGTTGGCGACTTCGTCGACGAAGGCCTCGACCGCGCCGGGTTTGCCCAGATCGCGCAGCTTGTCGGCCATCGCCGGGGCGGTCATCGCCGGCTGCTTGGTCGCGATGGTCCAGTGCAGCAGCTGCACGATGACAAAACTCACCGCGTAGTTCAGGCCCGCAGCCAGCCCGCCCCAGAACAGCGCCAGCGGCAGGGTGAGGATGCCCAGCTTGATCCAGGTGGTGAACGCCATGACCAGCCCGCCGCCAGCGGCCGCGCCGAGCATGCCGCGGTATTCGCGCGCATCGCGGGTGATGTAGTGCTCGCCGGTTTCGGCGTGGCGCTCGACCATTTTTTCCGCCAGCAGCGCGGTGTTCTGCCGCAGCAGTTCGCGCACGCTGCGGCGGTGCGCCCCCTGCCGCGCCAGTTCGGCGGCGAGTAGCGCGGTCGGCCGCGCCGGCTCGGGGTCGAGCAGCAGCGACAGCAGCGCCTCGGCGCGGGCGACGCGCCGGCGCAACTGGTGCAGCACGAACACCAGGCTGACCGAGGTGCCGTGCAGGTCGAGGTGTTCGGTGACCGATTCGGCGCGCTGCCGGCAGGCGTCGAGCGCGGCGCGAAACAGCGCCAGCGCCGGGCGCAGCGGGTCGCCTTCGGCGTCTTCGGGCTGGCCGGCGTCCAGCAGCGGCGGGGCGGCGTCGTCGATGGCTTCGGCGGCGT
>CAYMDM010000148.1:0-1622 GCA_964389235.1 uncultured Burkholderiaceae bacterium | reverse complement strand
CGGTTGCCGCGCCCGGCGCGGCCGCGCGCCGCAGCGTCCACCCCGCCCACACCGCCAGCGGGGCGGTGGCCAGCAGCATCCGCCAGAACGCGCTGGCGAACGGCCCGACCTGCGCCGTGGTTTCGGCCAGCCGCACGAACACCCCGGCCAGCCCCAGCACCGCGCCGCCGAACAGAAGCACCAGAAAATCCATGCCGCATTGTCAGGGTTTCCGTCCGCCCGTGTCGGCGATGTCGGGCGCGCTTGACGCCGGGCTGATCTCCGCCGCGGGCGAGTGGAACGGTGCCGCCGCGGGCGACACCTCAGAAGTCAGCGGGCCGAGCCCCAGGCGGCGCGATGGGTGTCGGATGGCGTACGATAAGGGTTTACCCGAATACACGATGCCGATCCAGACCCTGCGTTTCCTCACCGCGCGGCGGCGCCGGCCCTGGGCCGACCAAGCATTGGGCCTGGTGCTGGCGGCGGTTGCTGGGGCGGCGAACGCCGGCGGCTTTGTCGCCGTACATCAGTACACCTCGCATATGACCGGCATCGTGTCGCAGATGGCGGACGCACTGGCCGTCGGTGCCGGGGCGGTGGTGTTGTCAGGGCTGGCCGCCGTGTTGAGCTTCACCGCTGGCGCGCTGACCACCACCCTGCTCATCTTGTGGGGCCGGCAGCGTCATCTGCGCAGCGAATTCGCCACCCCTTTGCTGCTCGAAGCGGCGGCGATGCTCACTTTCGGTCTGGCCGGTTCGCGCCTTGCCACGCACGACTGGCTCTATCTCCCGGCCACGGTTTCGCTGCTGACCTTCATGATGGGGCTGCAAAACGCCATGATCTCCAAGGTTTCGCACGGCGTGATCCGCACCACCCATGTCACCGGCACCGTCACCGATATCGGCATTGAACTCGGTCGCGCGCTTTACCGCCGCTTCGCTGGACGTGGCGCGGCGAGCGTGAGGGTGCACTTCGGCCGGCTGGGCCTGCTGCTAGGGCTGTTGCTCATGTTTTTTGCCGGCGGGGTGGCCGGGGCGCTGGCGTTCGCCCGCTTCGGTTACGTCACCACGGTTGCACTGGCCGCGGTGTTGCTGCTGCTGGCCGGCGTGCCGGCGCTGGATGACGTGGTGTTGCGCTGGCGGCACTGGCGCGAGCGGTTCAGCCCGCCGGCTTGATCGCTCGCCGCATTTCGGCGCAAAGGTCGCGCGGCGGCGTGCCCGGGGTCAGCCACATTGCGTCAAAGCCAGCGGGCAGCGCCGGGTCGGGGTCGTCGCCCAGGCCGCGCAGCAGCAGGCTGAAGCGGCTGAGATGCGGCGGCAGGTGCAGCGCGATGCCCACGCTCTGGTCGGCATGCACGCTGCCGGTGAGCACGACCACGGTCTTGCCCGGCTGCGCCAGCGCGGCGGCGCCTTGCGCCATGCGCGCGTCGCGGGCGAACTGCACCCGCGCCATCTGCGGCGCGGCAGCGGCGGGCAGCAGCCCGCAATGGCTGTCGATCACATCCTGCACGATACGCCGGCGCGCGGCTGCGGGGACGCTGTCGTCCCACTGCGGCTGCTGCAGCGTGGCGCGGGTGTCGGCGCGTGGCAGGTTGACCCCGACCACCGGCACCCCGGCGCGCACCGCGGCCATCACCGGGCCGG
>CAYMDM010000147.1:0-1686 GCA_964389235.1 uncultured Burkholderiaceae bacterium | reverse complement strand
TCCGGCCCGAGCGCAATGCCGCCGCTGCGCACCGCGCGCTGGCCGTCGGCGGCTGGCGGGCCGAGCACGTAAGCGGCGCGCAACTCGCCGTCGCCCGCGCTGAGCTGCAGCGACAGATCGCCACCGCCGGCCGGGGTGGCCGTGACCATCAGCGGGCTGAGGGTTGCCGCAGCCTTGCCCAGCGGCGCCGGCAGATCGACCGCCATACCTTGCAAATCGGTACGCAGGGTGTAGCTGGTCGCGTTGCTGCCCGGGGTGTGGTGGATGTCCACCGCATAGCCGGTCTGGCCGCTGAACACCTGGCCCAGACTGCGCAGCCAGCCCGGCACGTCGCCGGAGGCGCGCAGCGCGGCGGCGTCGATGCGCCCCTGCGCGGAGAGGGCCAGCGGCTGCCCCGGCTGCTCGCCGCCGGTCAGCCGCAGCGGCCCGCCGAGCACGTCCGGGGCGCGCAGGTCGAGGTCGAAGCCGTGGGTGTGGAACTGCACCGCGCCGGTCACGCCGGCCACCCGCGGCAGGTCGGGGCGCCATTGCACGTCCACCCCGTCCAGCCGCGCCGTGCCCTTGACCGTCGCGGCGTGCATGTCGTGCAGCGGCAGTTGCAGCGCCAGGTCCAGCCGCATCGGCCCGCTGGCCTTGACCGGGGCGAACAGGTGGTCGAGCTTGGGGTCGATCGGGCTGGTGGTGAGGTAGCGCAGCGCCGCGGTGGCGTCGGCCTGCGCCTGGCCGGCGACGCTGAGCACCGCGTCGTGGAAACTCGGCAGATTCGCGTCGATGTTGCTCAGCTGCGCGCCGAGCACTTCGGCGCGGGCGTCCTGCACCGCGAGGCCGCGGCCGGTGACGGTCAGCCGACCGCTGACCTGGCGGAACACCGGCCAGTCGCTGCTGGCCTGCGCGGTGTCGGGCTGCACCACCTGTCCGCGCGGCAGCGGCTGGCGCGGCGCGGCGTTGAACACCCCGCCGACGATGTCGGCCTGCACGGTGAATTCGCCCGGCTTGCCCGGCTTGTCATACGGAAAGTCGGCCACCGGCCCATGCGCGGCAAAGCGCACCTCGCGCGCGCTGCCGGCGGCAATCGCACTGCGCAGGTAATCGCGGGCATGCAGGTCCACCTCGATCGGCAGATAGCGCCACACCGCGCGGGCGTCGGCGCGGGTGAGGCGCCCGTCGAGGTCGAGCTGGCCCAGCCCCTCCCGCGCCTGCCGCCAGCTCACGCTGGCGCTGCCGGCCAGATCGGGGTTGTCGAAGCTGAACTGCCGGGTCTGCAGCCGCAGCAGCCCGTCGCTGCCGCGCACCCAGCGCAGATCGGCAGCCAGCCGCGAGAAGCGCAGCGGCTGCTGGTAGAGCAGCGGCAGGTCTATGGCTCCGCCGCTGCCCAGGGTGAACGAGACGCTGCCGCCGTCCTGCGTCGCGTCGATCTGCCCGCTCAAGCCCTGCGCGCCGGGAAGGTCGGGCGAGAGGTGCAGCGCCGCGGCCACTGCGTGCGCCTGCTCGCGCCAGCGGGCCTCGTCGGCGTCGACCGGCAGCGCCGGCTGCGCCGGGCTGCGCCAGCCCAGATCGCTGAACTGCGCCTTGACGCTGTAGCGCGGCGGCAGGCCGGCAGCGGCGCTGACCGCCGACGCAGTTCTGGACGGAGCCGCCGGCTCGCTCCAGCGCGTGTACCGGGGCGGTTGCAAGTTCAATCTCGCC
>CAYMDM010000146.1:0-1771 GCA_964389235.1 uncultured Burkholderiaceae bacterium | reverse complement strand
CGCGGCGGCGGGCGCGGCGCTCGGCTTGGCGTTGGGGATGGCCCTGCTGCAGCCAGAACCGGCACGGGCGCAGCCCGTCACGCCGAATGCCACCGCGCCGGCCTCCGCGCTCAGCCGCGATCAGCTCGCCCTCGAGCGCGCCGCTTACGCCGCCTGGCAGCGCGGCGACTTCGCCACCGCGCAGCGGCTCTACGCCCGCCTGCCCGGCTTTGCCGCGCGTCTGGGCGAAGGTGCGGCGGCCTACCGCCAGCGCGAATTCCAGACCGCCGCACACGCGTTCCGCGCCGCGCTGCTGTTGGCCGACACCCCGGCGCAGCGCTTTGCCGCGCTGTTCAACCTCGGCGATGCGGCGATGCACTTGCCCGGCGGCACGCTGGAGGCGGCGCAGGCGTTCGACGCCGCGCTGCGCATCCGCCCGCACGACCCGGCCGCGCAGCGCAACGCGCACCTGGCGCGGCGGCAGTACGAGGTCGAACATCCGCCGGATTACCTGGTGGGCATTGCCAAGCGCGGCCCGCCGATCCACCGCTCGCGCTTCGGCCAGCAGTCGTCCAACACCCCATCGCAGATGCGCAAGCCGCCGCCGAAAACCGCGTCGGCACCGCTGCAGCAGGCCGCGCCGTTGGCTGGCGGGCGCATCACCGCAGGCGCCACCGAGAGCGCCGCGGGCGCGGCGGCCGCTTGGCAGGTGCCGGTGCTCGACTGGGCCGGGATGGACAAGCGGGTGCAACTGCTGCGCGACGCCAGCGCCGAGCTGCAACAACGCCGCGCTGACATCGACACCCGCGCCGCAGCGGCGCTGGGCGCGGAGGGCGGGCGATGACGCGGGGCGGGTTCGCTGCGCTGGCGGCTGCTGCGGGCAAGGCCGCCGAGGTGAGCCGATGGCTGTTCGCCGCGCTGGCGCTGGCGGCGATGGCACTGGCGCTGATCGCCCAAGCACCGATTGCCCACGCCGCACCCGCGCTGCAATGCCGCGCCGAGCCGCAGCCGGCGGTGCTCGGCCAGCCGCTGCGTTGGACCCTCTCCGCGCGCGACGCGCCGCCGCTGCCGAGCTTCACCGCTGCCGACTTCGCCCCCGACTGGCTGCTCACCGATCAGCAGGGCGCCAGCGGCAGCGATGCGCAGGGCCGGCGCGAGCAGAGCGCCCAGCTCACGCTGTACCCACTGCGCGCCGGGGCGCTTGCGCTGCCGGCGGTGACAGCAGGCAGCGCGCAGTGCCCGGCGCAAACGGTGGACGTGCTGCCCGCCCCGCCCGGGCAGGCACCGCTGCAATGGCGCACCGCGTTCACCCCGCCGCGGCCGTATGCGCTGCAGCCGTTGCGGCTGGAACTGCAGGCGATCGGCGGCGGCAACCTGGTGTGGGACACGCCGACGCCGCACAGCGCGCAGGCGCTGCTGCAGCCGCTGCCGGCGGGCACGCGCAGCGAGATGGTCGACGGCCAGCCGCAGCTGGTCCAGGTGTTCGCCTGGCAGGTGCTGCCGCTGCAAAGCGGTGCGGTGACGGTGGACTTTGGCCTGTTGCGCGCGCACGCGTTCGGCGAATTGCGGGTCTACGCCCCGCCGCCGCTGCACTTCACCGCCCGCGCGCTGCCGGCGTGGTGGCCGGCCGATGGCCTGGTGGGGCGGCCAGAGGTGCGGCTGCTCGCCGCGCCAGCGCAGGTGACGCTGGGGCAGACCGTGGCGTGGCGGCTGCGGCTGGCCGCGCCGGGGCTGGACCGTCGGCAGGTGCTGCGCGTGGTCAACCCCTGGGCCGACGCGCTGCCGTCCGCGT
>CAYMDM010000145.1:0-1833 GCA_964389235.1 uncultured Burkholderiaceae bacterium | reverse complement strand
AGAGGGCGCCGCGACGCTGATCGACCCCGCCGCCACCCGGGTCGTCGCCCACACCACGGTGGGCGCCGCACCGGTGGCGCTGGCGTGGAGCGAGGCCGCGCAGCGCGCAGTGCTGCTGGCCGGCGCCGCGGGAGAACTGCTGCTGCTGGCCGCCGATGCGCAGAGCCTGCGGGTCGATGGCCGCATCGCGCTCGCGCCCGGCGCGCTCAGTCTGCTGCTGGTCGACGGCGGCCGCCTCGCGCTGGTCGGCAATGTGCGGCAGCACACCGTCACCCTGGTCGATCTGGCGCGACGGCAACGCACCGCGCAGGTGGCCGTCGCCCCGTGGCCCGACCAGATGATCGCCACCCGCGCGTTCGCCTACGTGCGCTCGCAGACCACCCCGCGCGTGACCCTGTTCAGCCTCGACCAGGCGCGCGCCGGCCGGCTGCAGCCGCTGGAAGTGAGCATCGGCCGCGGCGCCCCGGCCGATCGAGCGCAGACCCTCAACATCGCGCCGACCCTGGTTGCCGCGCCCGAGGGCAATGGCGTTTACGCCGCGGTCGCCGCCGACGCGCAGATCTACCGCTACAGCGAAGGGCTGATGGTGCCCAGCGGCAGCCTGAGCAATTACCGCCGCGAGCCGCGTGCCCTGCTGCTGCTCGACGACAGCCTGGGCGAGCGCGAGCCCGGCCGCTTTGTCGCGCCGCTGCGGCCGCCGCGCAGCGGCACTTACGACGTGCTGGTGCGCAACGCCGTGCCGCCGATCACCGCCTGCCTGAGCCTGCCGCTGCAGGCCGCAGCCGGCGACACACCGGCAGTGAGCGAAGCCCAGCCGCCGCGGGTGCGACTGCTCGCTTGGTCGGTGCAGCAGCAGACCCTGCGGGTGCAGATCGGGCTGACGTCTGCCGATGGCCGCGCAATCGACCGCGGCGAGGTGAACGCCCTGCTCTACGGCCCCGGCGGCGCATGGCAGCGCCGCGCCACGCTGCGCGCCACCGCGGGCGGACGCTGGCAGGGCGAGTTCACCCTGCCACCGGGCGTCAGCGCGGCCGCAGCCGCTGGCGCGCAACTGCTGGTGCAATCGCCCACCCACGGTCTGGCCTATGCCGACGGGCGGGTCGGACGGCTTGCGGAGGTCGCCGATGCCAGGCGCTGAATGCACCCGGCCCACGCCGCTGTGGCCGCGTCGCCACCTGCTCGCCGCGCTGGCGCTCGCCGCTTTGCCGGGCGCGTGGCTGCACGCCGGCAACACCGGTGGCGCGTGGCTCGCGCCGCCGCCGCTGCCCGATCTGCCGCTGCTCGACGCCGAAGGGCGCGCGGTCGCGCTGCCGCAGGCGCTGCGGGCGCGGCGCATTGCCGTGGTCAGCTTTTTCTACACCGGCTGCAGCACCGTCTGCCCGCCGCAGACTGCGCTGCTGCGGGAGTTGCGCGCCGAGCTGGATCGCCAGCCCGGCATCGGCACCCAGGTGCTGCTGGTGAGCATCAGCGTCGATCCGCTGGCCGACGGCCCGGCTCAGTTGCAGGCATTTCGCCGCCGCCACGGCATTGCGCCCAGCCCCAGCTGGCTGTGGCTGACCGGGTCGCCAGCGCATGTCGCCGCGGTGCTGCGCGCCTTCGGGCTGCGCGCGGGCAACCTGGACGACCACCCCAATCTGCTCTGGCTCGGCGACACCGCGCGCCGCCGCTGGCAGCGCAGCGTCGCGCTGCAATCGCCGCGCGCTCTGGCCGCGCGAGTGCAGGAGATGCTGGCATGAACGCCGCCGCCCGCCGGCTCGCGCTGGCCTGCCTCGTCGCGGCGCTGCCGCTGTTCTCGACGACCCTTGCCGCCGCGTCGCCAGACGCGGCCGAACG
>CAYMDM010000144.1:0-2058 GCA_964389235.1 uncultured Burkholderiaceae bacterium | reverse complement strand
CTTTTTTCAGCACCGCCTCGTTCTTGGCCAGCAGCACCTCGTCCATCAACTGCCCGCCCTGGTAGCTCACCACCGCGCCCAGCGCAGCCAGCAGCGCGGTGAATATCGCCACCCATTGGCTCAGGCCGCGGCCACGCTCGGCCTCGTGTTCCACCGCTTCGTCGTGCGGGGCATGGGTGTGCAATCCGGATTCGCTCATGGTCGTGTGCGTGGGTCGTTGCGTTGTTTGGGTTGGCACGGCGCGTCTGCAACCGACGGCCAGCGGCTGCGATGATGACACAGCGACCGCGGCGATTCTCACCGCGACCGCTGGCCGAGGCTCAGCCCGCGTCCAGCGCGTCGCCGAGTTCGCGTGACCGCCGCTGCGCCGCGCGCACCGCCGCGCGCAGATGCTCGCCCACCCGCGCCGCCTCCAGCGTGTCCAGCGCCGCAGCGGTGGTGCCGCCCTTGCTGGTGACGTTGGCGCGAAGGGTGGCCAGCGGCTGGTCGCTGCGCAGCGCCAGCTCGGCGGCGCCGGCCAGCGTGGCCAGCGCGAGCTGCCGCGCCTGCGCGGCGTCCAGCCCGAGTTCGGTGCCGGCATCGGCCATCGCCTCGGCCAGATAAAACGCATAAGCCGGGCCCGAACCGGACACCGCAGTGACCGTATCCAGCAGGTCTTCTCGCGCCACCCACACCCGCGCGCCGGCCGGGGCCAGCAGGGCATCGGCCAGGGCGCGGTCGGCCTCGCTGCAGGTTGCGTTGGCATAGGCGCCGGTGATACCGCGGCCGATCAGCGCCGGGGTGTTGGGCATGGTGCGCACCAGCCGCGCCGCGCCGGTGTGCCGCGCCAGTGCGCTGCAGCGCACACCGGCCATGATGCTGACCTGCAGCGCCTGCCGCACTTCCGGCCAGCCGGCAGCCACGGCCGCTGCCGCCTCAGTGAACTGCTGCGGCTTGACCGCCCATACCACCGCCTGCGCCGCGCCGAGTTCAGGGCCCGCGGCCGAAACGATGTGCAACCCGGGCACTGCCGCAACCAGCCGCTCGCGCGCCGCCGCGAACGGCTCGACCACCCACAGCCGAGCGGCGTCGGCGCCGGCCGCGACCAGCCCGCCCAGCAGCGCGGTGCTCATATTGCCGCCGCCGATGAACACGGTGCGGGGCAGATCGGCGAGGGAGGCGGGGGCAGCGGTCATGTTGGAAACGGGGTAAAAAATGGAAGTGGCAGCGCGGTGTGTTCAGACAAAGGCATGCCGGAAACTCGCGGATTATCCGGGCAAGGCCGGCTCGGCACACCGCAACGGCCCCGATAAACTGGCAGCTCCTTGCCGTTGCACATCCCCTGAAATGAATGTTCTGGCCTTTGACACCAGCACCGAAGCGCTGAGCGTGGCGCTGTGCGCCGATACGCAGTGCTGGAGCGTGGACGAAGCGGGCGGGCCGCGCGCGTCCGAGCGGCTGCTGCCGGCCTGCCAGGAACTGCTCGACCGCGCGGGGATGCAACTGGCCGATCTGCATGGCATCGGCATGGGCGCCGGCCCCGGCGCTTTCACCGGGCTGCGCACCGCGGCCGCTGCCGCTCAGGGCCTGGCGCTGGGGCTGAACCTGCCGGTGGCCCGCATCGACACCCTGCTCGCGCAGGCGGAAACCGCTTTTGCGCTGCACGCCGACTCGCCCCCTGTGATCGAGCCTGGCGACCTGGTACTGGTCGCCAACGATGCCCGCATGGGCGAGATGTACTGGGCGCTGTATCGCGTCGGCAGCGAGGGCTGGGAGCCGCTGACCGGCCCGCAGGTGCATGCGCCGCAGGCCGCGGTGGCGGCGTGGCTGCAGGCCATCGTCCACGCGGTGCCCGGCGGACGCGCCCGCATGCACGCCTGCGGCAACGCCTGGGTCGAACACGACCGTGCGCTGTCGCAAGCGCTGGCCGCGCAGATGGAGTCGCTTCCGCCGCGTTTTTCGGCCGACGAGGCAGCGACCCCGGCGGCCGATGTGGTGCTGGCCGCGGTGCTGCGCCGCGCGGTCTTGCGCGCGGTGAGCTGCACCCCGTCGGCGCTGGCGGTGGCGCGGCTGGCGCGA
>CAYMDM010000143.1:0-2078 GCA_964389235.1 uncultured Burkholderiaceae bacterium | reverse complement strand
CGCGCGCCCGACGCGGCGTGCTCCGCCTCCCGCGGCAAGGGGGCGTTGCGCTGCCCTGCCGCGCCCGTGCGGCGCCGGCCCGCAGCGGGCGGTTTGCGACAATGCCGGCATGACCGCCCTTGCCAACGACACCTTTCTGCGCGCGCTGCGCCGCCAGCCCACCGCCTACACCCCGATCTGGCTGATGCGCCAGGCCGGGCGCTACCTGCCCGAATACAACGCGACGCGCGCCCGCGCCGGCAGCTTTCTCGGTCTGGCGCAGAACCCGGACTACGCCACCGAAGTCACCCTGCAGCCGCTGGATCGCTACCCGCTGGACGCGGCGATTCTGTTTTCCGACATCCTCACCGTGCCCGACGCAATGGGGCTGGGGCTGCGCTTTGCCGCCGGCGAGGGCCCGCGTTTCGACCATCCGCTGCGCAGCGAGGACGACGTTGTGCGGCTGACGGTGCCCGACATGAACCGGCTGCGCTACGTGTTCGACGCGGTGGCGCAGATCCGCCGCGCGCTGGTGCAGGACGGGCGGCAGCGCGTACCGCTGATCGGCTTTTCCGGCAGCCCGTGGACGCTGGCGTGCTACATGGTCGAAGGCAGCGGCAGCGACGACTGGCGGCAGACCAAGACCCTGCTCTACGCTCGCCCTGACCTGATGCACCGCATCCTCGCGGTCAACGCCGAGGCCGTCGCGCAATATCTGGCGGCGCAGATCGACGCCGGCGCGCAGGCGGTGATGATTTTCGACTCCTGGGGCGGGGCGCTGGCCGACGGCGCGTTCCAGACCTTTTCGCTGGCCTACAGCCAGCGGGTGATCGCCGCGCTCAAGGCGCGCGCCGACGCGGCGCAGGTGCCGGTCATTCTGTTCACCAAGGGCGGCGGACCGTGGCTGGAGGCGATGGCCGCCAGCGGCGCCGACGCGCTCGGGCTGGACTGGACGACGGGGCTGGGTTCGGCGCGGGCGCGCGTCGGGCAGCAGGTGGCGCTGCAAGGCAACCTCGACCCGGCGGTGCTGTTTGCCCCGCCGCAGGCCATTGCCGCCGAGGCCCGCCGCCTGCTCGACGACTTCGGCCCGGTCACCGCCGGTTTCGGCCATGTGTTCAACCTCGGCCACGGCATCTCTCAGCACACCCCGCCCGAGCACGTCGCCGCGTTGGTGGAGGCGGTGCATGCTCACAGCCGCAGCCTGCATCCGGCGCCGTGAGCACCCGCGGGCTGCCGCGCCCGCGGCGAGCGGCGAAGCAGCGCGAAGCCCGTTTGTCAAGCGCGAAAACGGGGTCATGCACCAGATTTATGCACACGTCGAGGCCGATCGCAGCTTGCCGAGTTTGTCACAGACTCCACTTGAACAAATCCCGGGCAACCCATTGAAAAATCGGAAGTATTCTGGGATTGAAAAAAATCCCAAAAACTTCTGCACAGGCTTTTCCACAGGGTGTGCTTGTGCGCGTGCAGCATCCATGCACAGAGTTGTCCACAGGCGTTTGGCCGCCGAAAAACCGCTGATCTGGCCTGCATTTAGCTACCGATTCGCGGGGTGAATGCAGATGGCAGCGCGGCGCTCGTCCGACCGCTCAGGCGCCGACTCGACCCCGCATGGCGCGAGGGACGACGGCGCCGAACGGGCCCGGCCAGGGGTAAACGACGCCGCAGATCTGGCCGGATCGCCGTCAGCCGCTGCTGCATCGCAGCATGAGCCGGCCGTGGTGCGGGTGCGGGTGGCGGTCGATGCACCGGGGCTGCCTCCGCTGGACTATTCCGCCCCCGAGCCGCTGCCAGCCGGCACCCTGGTGCGCGCGCCGCTGGGCCGACAGACCGTGGTCGGGGTCGTGCTGACCGCCGCCGACCCGAGCGAGCCGGCTGCGCCGGATGAGCGTGGCGGAGTAGGCTGGCCGCCAGCGGCACCGGCGGTGGACGCCGCCGCGCTGCGCCCGCTGCAGGCGGTGTTCAGCGCCTTGCCGCCGCTGCCGGCGGACTGGCTGGACGCGGTGCAGTTCGCCGCCGCGTATTACCAGCGCGCCGTCGGCGAGGTGATCGGCGCGGCGCTGCCGGCGCTGCTGCGCACTGGCAAGCCCGAGGCCGTG
>CAYMDM010000142.1:0-2287 GCA_964389235.1 uncultured Burkholderiaceae bacterium | reverse complement strand
ACGCCGCGGTTCTGCATGCTGATGCCCGTGCCGGGCACGACCACGCCCGATCCGAAGCCCATGTAGTTGGACTGGATGAACGAGATCATCATGCCGTTTTCGTCCGCCGCCGACAGGTACACCGTGCCGCCGGCCTTGGGCGCCGCGCACCTGGGGCGCTGCCTGCGGTTGCTGGCGCTGCACCCAGGCCCGCTGCGCGCGCCACGGCCCGCCGGAGGCGATGCGGGCGAAACCGATCGCGGCACATTCGGTGCGGCGCGTGAGGCGCTGGATGCGGACAACCAGCGCAGCACAACCGCGACGAACGATTTCTCCACGCCCACGGCACGCGCCGCCGCTGCAACCGGACAGGCCAAGCCGGCCGCCGCCACCACACCCCGCCGCAACTGAGCGGCAAGCTCCGACGCACATCGCCCGCCGCACATCGCCCGCCGCACCCCGCCCGCGTCGATCCCGCCCATGTCCATCTCGACCGCCCGCCCCGCCCCTCGCGCCAGACCGCGTCCTGCCCCCTGGCGGCAGCGGCTGCGCGAGTTGCCGCGCGACGCGCGCGACACCCTGTTCCTGCTCGGGGTGGTGGTGTTGGTGCTGCTGCCGCTGGCGGTGCAGCTGCCGCTGTGGGTCAGCGCCGGGGTGCTGGCGCTGCTGGGCTGGCGCGCGGAACTGGCCCTGCGCGGGGCGAAGCTGCCGCCGCGCTGGGTGATGGCGGTGCTGCTGGCTGCGATCGTCGGGCTGACGCTGTGGCAGTTCCACACCCTGTTCGGCCGCGACGCCGGGGTCACGCTGATCGCCGCGCTGCTGGCGCTCAAGACGCTGGAAACCCGCTCGCGGCGCGACGCGCTGGTGCTGTTCTTCCTCGGTTTCTTCGCCGTCGCCGCGAACTTTCTGTTCGCGCAGACCCTGCCGGTCGCGGTGGTGATGGTCGCGGCGACCTGGGGGCTGCTGGCGGCGCTGGTCAATGCTCATCTGCCGGCCGGGCGGCCACCGCTGCGGCAAAGCCTGCTCACCGCCGCGCGCATGATGCTGCTGGGCACGCCGGCGATGGTCGCGCTGTTCGTGCTGTTTCCGCGTTTTGCCGCGCCGCTGTGGGCGCTGCCCAAGTCCGACCAGCGGGCGATCACCGGGCTGAGCGATTCACTGTCGCCCGGCGGCATCGCCGAGCTGGCGCGAGACGGCAGCGTGGCGTTTCGTGTGACCTTCGACGGGCCACGCCCGCCCGACCGCCTGCTGTACTGGCGCGGGCCGGTGCTGTCGCGCTTTGCCGACGGCGTCTGGAAGCCCGCGCCGCAACTGCAGCCGCTGGACGCAGCGCGCGCGCCGAATGTGGCGCCCGAATCCCCGCCGGTGCGCTACACCGTGACCCTGCAGCCGACGCAGCAGCCCTATGTGTTCGCGCTGGACGCACCGCTGTCCACCCCACAGCTGCCGGGGGTGTCGGTTTTTCGCCTGCCCGATCTGCAGCTGCTGTCTGCCCGTCCGATCACCCAGCTGGTGCGCTATGCGGTCGAGTCCGCGCCGCTGTATCGCTACGGGCCGAGCCGGCTGAACGCCGCGCTGCGCGCCGACACCGAATGGCCCGCCGGTTGGGATCCGCGTACCGTCGCGCTCGGGCAGGAACTCGCCGCGCAGGCGCGCGCCGCCGGCGCCGGCGACCGCGCCGGGTCATACGTCGCCGACGCGCTGCTGCGCATGTTTCACGACCAGCCGTTTCGCTACACCCTCAACCCGGGCACTTACCCCGGGCGCGACGGCATCGACCAGTTTCTGTTCGACCGCCGCGCCGGCTTCTGCGAACACTACGCGCAGGCCTTCGTCGTGGTGATGCGCGCCGCGGGCGTCCCCGCGCGCATCGTCACCGGCTACCAGGGCGGCAGCCTCAACCCCCTGGACGGCACCTGGGTGGTGCGGCAGAGCGACGCCCACGCCTGGGCCGAATACTGGCTGCCCGGACAGGGCTGGGTGCGCGCCGACCCGACCGCCGCGGTCGACCCCGCGCGCATCGACCGCAGCGGCGCCACCCTGGCCGACCGCGAACCCCTGCTCGGACTGGCCGCACTCGGCCCGCGCGACACCGCGCTGCTGCGCCAGTTGCGCAACGCCTGGGATGCGCTGAACAACGGCTGGAACCAGTGGGTGCTGGACTACGGCAGCGCCCGCCAGCAAAAGCTGCTGCAGCGCCTGGGGCTGCCGCGGCTGGACGGCGCGACCCTGGCGGCGCTGGCCATCGGCGCGCTGCTGGCCGCCAGCGCCGCGATCGGCCTGCTGCTCGGGCTGGAGCACCGCCGCG
>CAYMDM010000141.1:0-2470 GCA_964389235.1 uncultured Burkholderiaceae bacterium | reverse complement strand
GGCGCAGGGAGTGCAGGCCAGCGTGCGCCTGCCGGCGCTGGACGCCGATGCGTGGACGCAGGCGATCGAGCGCCTGCGCCCCGCTGCCGGCAGCGCCGCAAGCGGCGGGCTCGACCCGCAGGCGCTGCTGCCGACCACCGTGGCGCTGGACGTCGGCCGGCTGACGGTGATGCACCGGGTGTTCGACCGCGTGGTCGTCGGTGCGCAGCACAGCGGCGACGACTGGCGCGCCAACATCGACGCGCAGCAGCTCTCGGGGTTCGTCAGCTGGCAGGGTGCGGCTGGCGGCGGGCCGGGGGCGATCACCGCGCGGCTGGCGCGGCTGACCCTGCCCAAGTCCAGCGATGCCGACGTCGACCGCCTGCTCGACGAACAGCCCAGCAGCATCCCGGCGCTGGACATCAGCGCCGAGCAGGTCGAGCTGCACGGCCATCGCTTCAGCGACCTGGAACTGCAGGCGGTCAACCGCGGCAGCGGCGCGCAGCGCGCCTGGCAGCTCACCCGGTTTTCGCTGCGCGGCCCCGGCGCGGCGCTGACCGGCAGCGGCAGCTGGAGCGCGGTCGGCGAGCAACTGAGCGCGCCCGGCCAGACCCCCGCCGGGCCGGCGCGGCGCACCCGCCTGCACTTCGATCTGGCGATCAGCAACGCCGGCGAGGTGCTCGCCGGCTTTGGCAAGCCGGGGCTGATCCGCGGCGGGCAGGGCAGCATCCGCGGCGAGCTGGCGTGGATCGGCTCGCCGCTGGCGCTGGACTACCCGACGCTGTCGGGCGACTTCACCCTGGCGCTGGGCAGCGGCCAGTTCCTCAAGGCCGACCCGGGCATCGCCAAGCTGCTCGGGGTGCTGAGCCTGCAGAGCATTCCCCGGCGCTTCACCCTGGATTTCCGCGACCTGTTTTCGTCGGGCTTTGCCTTCGACAGCGTCGACGCCGACGTGAGCGTGCAGTCCGGCGTAGCGCGCACCGACGACTTCCGCATGCGCGGGGTCAGCGCGACGGTGCGCATTTCCGGCAGCGCCAACCTGGCGCAGGAAACGCAGAACCTGCGCGTGGTCGTGATTCCCGAAATCAACGCCGGCGCCGCGTCGCTGGCGTATGCGCTGATCAACCCGGTCGTCGGTCTGGGCACCTTTCTGGCGCAGATGATCGCGCGCGAGCCGCTGGCGCGCGCCTTCACCCACGTCTACGACATCACCGGTACCTGGCTCAGCCCGGAGGTGAAGGAGGTGTCGCTGTCGGCCCCGCCGCCAGCCGCCGGCGGCGCCACGCCCGCGGCGCCCTGAGGCGATTCAACCCGCGCAGCGAGCGCCTTTGCCACGCGCCGCATCGCGGATGCGCGCCGCCTTCGCTGCAGCCGCGCTCGGCTGGCCGTAAGCTGCGGTCAACCCAACCGAACCCCTACCACCATGCGCATTGCCAGCCTCCAGATGGTGTCCACCACCCGGGTGGACGCCAACCTCGCCACCGCCGACGCCCTGCTTGCGCGCGCCGCGCAGCTCGGCGCGCGGCTGGCCGTACTGCCCGAATACTTCTGCATGATGGGCGCAAGCGACGCGGACAAGGTGCGCATCCGCGAAACCCCGGGCCGCGGCCCGATCCAGGACTTTCTGCGCGACGCCGCGCGACGCCACGGGCTGTGGATCGCCGGCGGCACCGTGCCGCTGGCGTGCCCCGACCCGCAGCGGGTGTTCAACACCACCCTGGTGTTCGACCCGCAGGGTCAGCCGGTGGCGCGCTACGACAAAATGCACCTGTTCGCGTTTGCCCGTGGTAGCGAGCGTTATGCCGAGGCCGACAGCATCACCCCCGGCAGCGCGCCGGTGGCGTTCGACTGCGAAGGCTGGCGGGTGGGTCTGTCGATCTGCTACGACCTGCGCTTTCCCGAGCTGTTTCGCGCGCTGTCGTTTCCCGGCGGCGCGGAGCAGCCCTGCGATCTGTTCCTGCTGCCCGCGGCGTTCACCTACACCACCGGGCAGGCGCATTGGGAGGTGCTGCTGCGCTCGCGGGCGATCGAAAACCTCGCGTACGTGGCCGCCAGCGCGCAGGGCGGCGCGCACGAAAACGGCCGCCGCACCTGGGGCCACAGCCTGATCGTCGACCCCTGGGGCGAGGTGCTGGCAATGCAGGCCGAGGGCGAAGCCGTGGTCATCGCCGACCTCGACCGCGAGCGGCTGGCGCGCCACCGCACCGCGCTGCCGGCGTTGCAGCACCGTCGGCTGTAGGCGAAGCGGCCTGCGCGCCGGTGCCGCGCAGCGCCTGCCGCGCGGGGCTTTAGCAGGCCGTTGAAAAAAGGTCGTGACGATGGCCAGATGCAAGGCGCACGGAGCGAGCATCGCGCAACGCCGCAGATCGCCCACCGCAGCCGTTTTTCAACGGCCTGTCAGCCCCGCCAGCCCCACACCATGCGCTGCGCCAGCGCCGCGCGCAGCGGCGGCAGCGCCTGCAGCCCGGCCAGCGCCGCGGCGCGCAGGGCG
>CAYMDM010000140.1:0-2543 GCA_964389235.1 uncultured Burkholderiaceae bacterium | reverse complement strand
CGGCCGGCGCAGCAGGCTTGGCCTCGGCCCGAGCGGCGGGCTTGGGGGCGGCGGCCGGTGCGGTGGCGCGGGAGGTCGAGGCGGTCTTGGCCGCGGGCGGGTTGCCGCGCGCGGTGCGCACGCTTTGCGTCAGCTTGTCCTTGATGCTGCTCATGATGGGTAAACCTCCTGAAGTATCGCGTCGATTTCCTCGGCGGCGCCCTGACCGCGCGCGCCCATTTGATACACCGACAGCCCGTCGAGCGCAGCACCGCGGTAGATCGCGCGGCGGCGCATCGCGGCTTTGAGCACCGGCAGGCCGAACTCGGCCAGCGCGTCCTGCATCGCCGCCGACAGCGCGCTGCGCTGCTCGATCTGGTTGAGCACCAGATAGGCGCGCAGCCCGGGGTTCTGCGCCCGCGCGGCGTCGACTTCCTGCGGAAGCCGCAGGCTGGCCCACAGGTCGACCGGCGAAGGCAGCACCGGAATCAGCGCGACTTCGGCGCTGCGCAGCGCCTGGCTGGAGGCGTGGCTGTCGAGCGAGGGCGGGCAGTCGAGCACGATGTGCGCATAGGCCTTGTAGGTCTGGCGCAGCGCGGCGCCGTCCCAGCGGCCGCTCAGCGCCTTGACCGTCGCCGGATAGGGCTGGGCGCCGGCGCCCGCCCATTGCAGCGCCGAGCCTTGCGGGTCGAGGTCGACCACCACGGTCGGCCCGCGGCGGGCCAGCCCAGCGGCGAGGTTCATCGCCAGCGTGGTCTTGCCCGCGCCACCCTTCTGGTTGATGACGGCCAGCACCTTGGGGGCGGCCATGGTCAGCTCCGCTGCGCCAGGGCGTCGATGCGCGCGGCGAACGTGCGCTCGGCCTCGCCCAGCGTCTGCCCGTCGATCGCGTCGAGGGTGATGTTGACGTAGGTGGTGCCGAAGTTGATGTTCTGCGGATGCTGGCCGGTTTCCTCGGCCAGCGCGGCCAGCGCGTCGAGGAACGCACGGGTCTGGCCGTAGCTGTCGAACGCGAAGCGCTTGAACAGCGTCGGCGGCTTGCCCTGCTCGCGCCAGTCGGCGCCGGCGGCGGTGTCAGCCATGGGCCACCCCCTCGCCGCCCTGCACCTTCTGCAGATGCGCGGCCTCTTCCTGCAGCAGGCGTTCGAACAGCACGGCCGAGGCCTCATCTCGCACCCGGCGGGCGTGGCGCGCGGCGTCGGTGTAGAGGTGCACGGCGTTGGCTTCGAGCTGGGCGTCGTGCGCCAGCAACTCGGCCACGCTGCGCCCCAGCCGCACCGGCGGCAGATTGCCGGCGCTGGGGGCGATGCCGTGGGCGATGAGGTGCTCCATCAGCGCCGCGGCGTGATCGAGCTCCTCCTCGGCCTCGTGCCGCAGTTCGGCGGCCAGCCGTTCGTCGCCCCACAGTCGGGCCAGCACGCTCTGGGCGAGATACTGCTGCACTGCGGTCATTTCATGACCGAGCGCGCGCGCCATCCAGCCCAGGGTGCGGGAGTCGACCGCCATGCTTGCGCCCCGGATCAGCTGCGGGTGGAGGTGATTTCGGCGTCGCGGCCGCCACCGTCGGCGCTGGGCGAGGTCGGCAGAATGCCTTCGACCTCGCTGTGCACGCGGGCGATGATGTGCGCGGCCACCAGGCCGTCGCCCACCCGCTCGCACGCATCGGCACCGGCACGCACCGCCGCGTTGACCGCACCGGTCTCGCCGCGCACCAGCACGGTCACATAACCACCGCCGACGAACTGGCGGCCGATCAGCCGCACTTCGGCGGCCTTGCACATCGCGTCGGCCGCTTCGATCGCCGGCACCAGGCCGCGGGTTTCGATCATGCCCAGGGCAATGCCCGTCACACTTGCCATTGCAGTTTCTCCATCAGGTTGCGCGGCTTCCGCCCCCGGGCGCAGCCAGGCCGGCGGAGTCGGCGCGTTCATGCGTTCAGCCGATCAGGCGCTGGGCGCGGTCGGCAGAATGCCTTCGACCTCGCTGTGCACGCGGGCGATGATGTGCGCGGCCACCAGGCCGTCGCCCACCCGCTCGCACGCATCGGCACCGGCACGCACCGCCGCGTTGACCGCACCGGTCTCGCCGCGCACCAGCACGGTCACATAACCACCGCCGACGAACTGGCGGCCGATCAGCCGCACTTCCGCCGCCTTGCACATCGCATCGGCCGCTTCGATCGCCGGCACCAGGCCGCGGGTTTCGATCATGCCCAGGGCAATTCCAGTCACACTCGCCATGTTTCGCTCCTCAAAGGGTTACTCAAGTCAAAAATTGGGGGATTCAGCTTGCCGCGCGGCTTCAGGCCGTCGGCGCTTCGGGCAGGATGCCCTCGACCTCGCTGTGCACGCGGGCGATGATGTGCGCGGCCACCAGGCCGTCACCCACTCGCTCGCACGCATCGGCACCGGCACGCACCGCCGCGTTGACCGCACCGGTCTCGCCGCGCACCAGCACGGTCACATAACCACCGCCGACGAACTGGCGGCCGATCAGCCGCACTTCCGCCGCCTTGCACATCGCGTCGGCCGCTTCGATCGCCGGAACCAGACCGCGGGTCTCGA
>CAYMDM010000139.1:0-2683 GCA_964389235.1 uncultured Burkholderiaceae bacterium | reverse complement strand
CCCGCGCCAGCGCCGACTGCGCCGCCGCCAGCAGCGCGTCGGCATCGGCCGCGTCGGCCGGATACAGCGCCACGCCCACCGCCGCGCTGGCCTGGCTGCGCACGCCGGGTTGGCTCACCGCATCGGTCAGCCGCAGCGCCAGCTCGGCGATGTCGTGGCGCGACTCCACGTCCAGCCGATGCAGCGGCGCAATCAGCCCGAAACTGCGCGGGCCGATGCGCCCGAGCACGTCCAGCCGCCGCTTGGTCTGCGCCAGCCGCGCCGCCGCTTCGCGCAACTGCGGCTCACCACTCGCCTGCACCTCGATGCGCAGCAGCGCCAGCGCCGTCCCATCGGCCTGCGCCTGCTGCTGCGCATGCGTCAGCCATTCGTGGAAATACGGCCGGTTGGGCAGCCGGGTCGAGGCGTCCAGGCTCGCCTCCTCCTCCAGCCGCGCCAGCAGCCGACGCCGCTCGCCCAAGGCGCGCAGCACACTGCGCAGCGCCAGCCCGAGGGCGATCATCAGCACCACGCCGAAGGCGATCAGCGCCTGCGCATTGCTGCGCAGCGACGTCTCCATCTGCGCCCGGCGCTGCGCCATGCCGCGCTCGATGTCGGCCCGCAGCGCCTTGAGATCCTGGCGGATGGCGTCCAGCCGCGGCACCTCGGCCGCCACCGCCCGCCGCGCCGCCTGCACGTCCGGCGGCAGCGCGGCGCTGCCCAGCACCTGCTGCCGCGCCAGCACCTGTTCGCGCACCTGCGCCGCTAGCGTGTGCACCTGCGGCAGCCCCGGCAGCGCGGCCACCGTGTCGCGCAGCGCGTCCAGCGCCGGCGGCAGCGCGGCTTCCGCCTCCAGCAGGCCCTGCCGGTTGTCCGCCTGCGGTTCGATGAGGAACAGATGCAGCCGGCTCTGCAGATACAGCAGGCGGCTCTGCAGCGTCGAGGCGGCCTGCAGCGCCGCCCCTTCGCGCGCGGACTGCCGTTCGTGCTCGATCGAGCGCAGGGTGCGCACCACCAGCCACGCTCCCAGCAGCACCGTCACCCCATACAGCGCCAGCACCGCCAGCACTAGTTGCCGCGGCACCCGCCCCGGCGGCAACAGACCGGCGTCGGCGTTCGATGCGGCAGGGGCAGTGTCGGCAGCAGCGTTCATGCGCCGGATGTTATGCGGCCAGTCTGACCGACCAGCCACAATTTGCCGCGGGTGCAACCGCCGCGCAACAGCACTCGGCGTCGATGGCCGGCGCAGCGCGCGGGTTGCGGCCGGCTTGGCGATGAGCGGTACCGGCGCGGCAGGGGCTCATACGAACGGCAAACCCCCGGCACGCCTCCCCCGAAAAGTGCCTGCGAGCGCGACTCCACAATACTGTTTATTTATACAGATTTTCGCTATGCTCGCGCTCCCGCGGTTTCGCTCTCTTCCTCAGCGCGGCCGCAGGGATTCCCGCACCGATTCATTCTCCACCACCCGCCATGTCCGCCCTGCCCGCAGCCCTGCATCTGCCCGCCCGGCTGCAGCCCTCGGTCTGGCGCGGCAGCGAGGTCGGGGCTGCCGCCGGCGCGGTGCGGCGCAGCGGCTGGGCGGCGCTGGACGCCGAGTTGCCGGGCGGCGGCTGGCCGGTCGGCGAACTGATCGAAGTGTTGTGCCCGCGTTTGGGGACGCTGGAATGGCGGCTGCTCGCTCCCGCGCTGCGCCCGCAAGACGATGCCGACGCCGACACCGGCCCGCTGGTGCTGATCGGCCCGCCGCACCCGCCCTTCCTGCCCGGGCTGCTCGCCTGTGGGCTGGCGGCTGAAGCCGCGCTGTGGATTCGCGCGCACACCTTGGCCGAGCGGCTATGGGCAGCCGAGCAGATGCTGCAAACCCAGTCCGCCAGCCGGGTGCTGCTGTGGCTGCCGCAGTCGCCGCCGCCGCAGGCGCTGCGCCGGCTGCACACGCGCGCCGGGGCGCATCTGCTGCTGGCGCTGCGCCCGGCTGAAGCGGCGGCCGACGCCTCGCCGGCGCCGCTGCGGGTCGAGGCCCGCCTCGGCCTGGGCTGGACGCTGCAGGTGCAGCTGCGCAAACGCCGCGGCCCGCCGCACGAAGGCGTGCTCACTCTGCCGGCACTGCCGAGCGTGCTGCAGCGCGCCTGCGCGGCAGGCAACGCATGGGCGGTGGCGGATGAGCCGGTGTCGGCCCGTCACCCCCTCGCCACGCCCGGCAAAGCGGCGATGGCAAGGGACAGGGAAACGCGCCTGACCGATTGCAGGCCAGACGGGGCAATGACCGGGACGCCCAGCGCGCGCGCCCCTGCCTTGGTCTCTGCCCATCTGGCCGGGGCAAGACGTCCTCCGTCACGGCAGGCATTGGTCCTCGATTCGCCGCCTTCGCCGCATCCGCGGCTGGCCGCTGTCCTGTTGCCGGCTGGCGGCCCATCGTCCGCAGCGTCTGCGTCTGCCGAAAATGCGCATGTGGTGGCTCGCTTTGTGTCCCGCGACGACCTGGCCCGCCGCTGCGGCTGAAGCCGACGCGCTGCTGCCGTGGGCGCTGCAGTTCACCCCGCGCGTGGCGCAGCGGGACGAAGCGGTGCTGCTCGAAGTGCAGGCGAGCCTGCGGCTGTTCGGCGGCGCGGCGGCGCTGCGCCAGCGCATCGAGCGCGAGGCGGTCGAACTCGGCGTGGCGCGCTGGGCCTGGGCCGGCACCGGGCTGGGCGCGCTGGCGCTG
>CAYMDM010000138.1:974-2714 GCA_964389235.1 uncultured Burkholderiaceae bacterium | reverse complement strand
CGGCTGCGCCTGCCCGGATTCGAGCGCGTGCCCGTCGCCGTCGGCCAGCACATAGTCCAGCGCCGGCAGCGGGTGCGCGGCGGCCAGCGGCGGCAGGCGGAGCACGAGGGTGGGCATGGTGGCGGCCGATTGTAGGCAGCGGGGGTGGCGGCGCGATGCTGTGTATCGAGGCGCAGCGCGGCTCAGCCGCCGCCAGCCGGCGGCGGCGCGGCCAGCCAGGGCGGCACCCGCTGCACCCGGATGACCTGGGTGAAGCCGCCGGCGCGCTGGATCAGCGCCCGCTCGGCGTATTCCAGCCGGTCGATGCGCACGCGGGCGATGGCATCGAAAAATTGGGTCGCCACGCTGACCAGGCTGGCGTCGGGCGCGGCGCTGCCGGCCGGCAGCAGCGCGGTGATGTCGGCCGGGGTGCGGAAATACGCCTTGGCCCGCGCCTGCACCAGCCGCTGCGCGGTGTCGGCGTCGACCCCGAGCACCGCGGCCAGCACCGGCTCGGGTGCGGTGTTGGCGTTGACCGGTGTGGGCACCGGCAGCACGGTCACGTAAGGCGCCAGCGCCGGCAGCGCGGCGGCGACCGTCGGCCCCAGCCGCGCCAGATCCTGCAGCTGGCGGATCGGCAGCGGCTGCTGCGCCGGGTCGGTCCCGGCTCCTGCCGGCGCGGTGCTCGCGGCAATGCCCTGCGCAATCGTCGCGGCCACGCTCTGCGGCAGTTGCAGGCTGGCGCACAGCCGCTGCAGCACTGTCAGCGCCACGGTGTTGACCGCGCCGGCCGGGGCCAGGTCGAGCAGGTTGAAGCGCGCCTGCGCGTCGCTGATGCGGCCTTCCATCCAGGCGTCGGGCAGACCGGCGGTGTCCTGCCCCGGCGCGGCGAGGAAGGTGGACAGCCGCGCCTCGGCTAGCGGCACCGACCACGGCTCGCCGATGTAGTCGGCGGTCGAGCTCAGGCCGTCGGCGCGCAGGATGATGCGCGCCCAGTCGATCGCTCCGCGCAGAATCCAGCGCGCCTGGTTCTGCTCGCGCGCGGTCTGCTCGCGCGAAATCGCCGCCCATTGCTGCCAGAACATCGCCGAAACCATCACCGCGGCCAGCGCAGCGATCAGCATCGCGGTGATCAGCGCCGCACCGCGCGAGCGGCGGCGGGGCGGGCGACGTGCGCGTAGCGAGCCGTTCATTGCCGGTCGTCGAGCAGAAAGTCGCGTTCGATGCCCCCGCGCAGCTGCGCGCCGTCAAGCGCCAGCTGCACCTTCACCGCCGCCGGGGTGGTGGCGCTGGCGGCCAGTTGCAGGCCTGAGTTCTCGCTGGCCGCGGCGGCGTTGGCGTTGGCCGCGGTGCCCGGGTTGACCCAGGCGCCTGACTGCTGCATCAGCCCGATGCCGGCGTAGCGGAAAAACGCAATCTGCATGCTGGCCACGCCGGGCAGAATGGTCAGCGCCGGCAGGTTGGGGTCGCGCAGCACCGCGAGCAGATCGGCGCGCTGGGTGGTCGGCGCACTCGCCGCGCGGGTCAGCGCACCACCCCGCACCTGCCAGCGCACCAGTTGCAGCGCGCCGGCGTCGGGCGGCAGCCCGGCGCCAGCCTGCAGACTGTCGCCCAGCGGCTGCGGCGGCCGGCGCACGATCCACAGCGCGTCGCCCAGCACCTGCACCGCCGGCAGCCCGGTGCCGGCATCGGTGGCCTGGCGCAGATCGTCGTCCATCTGCTGCAGCCCGTCGGCCAGCCGGGAGGTTGCGGCAAACGCCG
>CAYMDM010000138.1:0-907 GCA_964389235.1 uncultured Burkholderiaceae bacterium | reverse complement strand
ACCGCGAGAATGGTCACCGCCACCAGCAGCTCGATCAGGGTGAAGCCGCGCGGGCGGTGGGCACTTGCAACGAGGGCGACGCCGGCGCGTGGCCGGCGCCGCGTCGCGAGGCCGCGCCGCAGTGGCGGCGAGGGGAGCGTTGCGCAGCGCGGCCAGCCGCGAGCGCGCGATGCGGCGACTTGGCTCATGGCATGTTCCCGGCGATGGTCACCACCTGCCAGGCGCTCCAGCCGGCCGGGTCGAGCACCGTCACCTGCACGCGGCGGAAATTCGGGTTTGGCGTCGGCAGCACGTTCTGCTCCAGGGTGAACGTCACCCCGGCCTGGGTGCAGCTGCCGGTGCTGGTGCCGACCGGCGGAAACACCTTGCGCAGCCGCTGCTCGATCAGCAGGTTCTGCGCGCATTGCTCGGCCAGCACCGCGTGGCGGTAGCGGGTGGCGTTGTCGCCGACGCTGCCGGCGGCGCGCATCGCCGCCAGCAACGCAATCGCCACCACCGCCAGCGCAACCAGCACTTCGAGAAGGGTGAAGCCGAGCGGCCGCTGGCCGGATGCTGCCGCGCGACCCCGGTGCCGGCAGCCGTTGCGGGCAGGTTGAGCGCGCTCTCTCGCACCCGGCGCGAGGTTTGCGTGGAGGCGGCCGTCGTCGTCCCTGCTGCTGTGCCTGCGCCCGTCCGTCCCCTGCGCCGGGGTGAGGCCGCCCCGCGGGTTCGCTGCCGTCTTGCGCACCGCGCTCAGCCTCCGCGCTCGACCCGGAACGGCGCAAAGCCGTCGGTCGCCACGCGCTCGCTCTGCGTGCCGTCACCGAAAGTCACCGCCGCCGGGTTGCCCACCGGCTCGCCGCCGAACACCAGCCACGGCCCGTTGCCCGCGCCCAGCGCCGCCGCCGCGCCGCCCTGCACAGCCACG
>CAYMDM010000137.1:0-2786 GCA_964389235.1 uncultured Burkholderiaceae bacterium | reverse complement strand
CACCGGCCATCGCACCCGCTGACACCGCGCCAGCCCCGCCGGCCGCAATGAACGCCGCCGCGCCGCGCGAGGACGTTCCCGCCGCAGCTGCGCCACCGGCGCCCGCATTGCCGGCGGTCGTCCCGGCTGCCGCGCTGGCCTGTGCGATCGCCCAGCCCGACTATCCGCGCATCGCCCGTCGCGCGGGCTGGGAGGGCCGGGTGATCTTGTTGCTGCACATCGCCGCCGACGGCGCGGTGCAGTCGGCGCAGGTGCAGCAAAGCAGCGGCTACCCCGAGCTGGACGAAGCCGCGCTGCAGGTCGCGCGCAACGGGCGTTGCGCCCCGCAGTCGCAGCCGGCGCGGGCGAGTCTGGCCATCAACTTCCGCCTGCGCTGAACGCGCGGGCCATTTTTCGAGAGGAGATCAGCGAATGGACATGCATTTATGGACGCAGGCCGACGCGGTCGGCCGCGCGGTGTTCGTGCTATTGGTGGCGCTGTCGGTGCTGTCGTGGGTGATCATCGCGGTCAAGGCGCTGCAATGGCGGGCGCTGGCCGCAGCCGGCCGGCGGGTGCAGCAGCGCTTCTGGGAGGCCAGCGATATGGGCAGCGGAATGGCCGTGCTCGGCGCCGACCCGTACCGCGCCGCGCTGCGGGCGCAGCAGCAGGCGCTGGCGCACCACCGCGAGCATCCGCAACATCTGCACACCCGGCTGGATGCCGACGACTGGCTGCAGGCGGCCGCCCGCATTGCGGTGGACGATACCGCGCGGCAACTGCAGCGCGGCCTGACGCTGCTGGCGTCAATCGCCAGCACGGCGCCGTTCATCGGGCTGTTCGGCACGGTCTGGGGCATCCACCGCGCGCTGCTGGCGATACAGGCCAGCAGCCAGGTCAGCCTCGCGCTGGTCGCCGGGCCGATCGGCGAGACCCTGGTGATGACCGCGCTGGGGCTGGCTGTCGCGGTGCCGGCGACGCTGGGCTACAACCTGCTGGCGCGGGCGATGCGCGATCAGACCGCCGCGGTGGCGCGCTTTGCGCAGGTGGTGCGGCCGCTGTTGCTGGCCGGCGCGCAGCCGCGGGCGTTTGCGCGCTCCAAGCTGCACGCGGTGGCGCAGGAGGCGGCATGAGCGCAGCGCCGATGGATTTCGACGCCGAGGCCGATCTGCCGCCGATCGACGCGATCAACGTCACCCCGCTGGTCGATGTGATGCTGGTGCTGCTGGTGGTGTTTCTGGTCACCCTGCCACCGCTGTTTCACGCCGCCGACCTGCAGCTGCCGCAAGCCAGCGCCGCGGCGGTGCGCGAGCAGCCGCATGTGGATCTGCGCATCGCCGCCGACGGCCGCATGCGCTGGGACGGGCAGGCGATCGAGCCCGCGGCGTTGCCCGAGCGGCTGCGCGCGCTCGCCACCGCGCAACCGCAGGCGCAGCTGCGGGTGTGGGCCGACGGCCAGGTAGCCTACGAGCGAGTGGCGCAGGTGCTGGCTGCGGCGCAGCAGGCGGCGTTCACCCGCCTGGCGTTTGTCACCGAGCCGGCGCGGTAAGCGCCGCGTTGGCAACAGGTTGGCAGATCGGCGCGCGCGGGGGCGGGCCACAGGGATGGCTGGAGTCTCGGCCCGGCGCTGCAGCGCATCCATGCGGCAAGCCGCCGGCGCACTGCCACGCAGCGCACCGCGGTAACCGCAGCGCTGCGCGGCAAGTTTTGCTCGGCTTGCCCCGCGCCGGCTCAATGCGGCGGCTCGTGGCCGTCGAGCATGGCCCGCGGCAAAAACGCCCGCGCCCGCCAGCTGCCCACCGCGACCCCGACCAGATGCAGCGCGATCAGCGCCCACATCGCATCGACCAGCCAGCCATGCGCGGTCTGCATCGCTTCGTCGCCCCAGAAACGGTCGGTGGTCAACAGCCAGCCGCTGACAGACACGCTGGCGATCATGGTCAGCAGCGCAACGATGGCCCAGCCCGCCAGCGGGTTGTAGCCGTGCGTCAGCGGCGCGCGTCCGCGCAGCAGCGCCACGGCAAAGCGCAGCACCGCGCGCGGGCCGACGACAAAGCGGGCAAAGCGCCACGGCGGCGGCGCGACAAACCAGCCATACGCCGCGCGCCACACCACCAACGCCGCAGCGCCATAGCCCAGCCATTCGTGCCACTCGCGCCAGTCTGCCGCCAGCGCCCAAGCGGCGACGCAGCAGCCGGTCAGCGCCCAGTGGTACAGCCGCAGCGCCAGCGGCACGCGCAGCGCGGGCGCGTGCGGCTCGGCCATCAGCGCCGCTCCTGTTTGACGATGCGGCCGTCGGTCGGGTCGAAGTAGATCTCGACTTTGCGGCCGTCCTTGTCCTTGCCGTAGATCTCGTAGCACGGCCCGGAAATCAAAAAGCGGTCGATCTGGTAGCCCTGCTCGCGCAGCTTGGCCTGAAATTCCTTTTGATCGAGCCACTGGCTTTGCGGTGCCTTGGTGCAGCGCGGCCCGGCGTGCGCGGCGGTGGCGGCCAGCATCACGGACAGTGCGAAAGCGAGGGGGATGCGGATGGACATGGACAAGACTCCCTGAAAGCAGACGACTCGCCGGTTGTGGCAGCAACCCCCGCGGGCGAGCGGCGCGGCGGTCTGGGAATGGGATGATGGACGGCTCATCGCGGCAGCGGCGCGTCACTAATGGCGAGCAGGTCGCGGCTGGCTACGGCCGGATGCGGGGTGCCGGTGAGCAGCAGCGCGGCTTCGAGTTCGTCGCGCAGCAGCCGCAGCGCGTGCGCCGCGGCCAGCGCGCCACCCACGGCGAGCGCCGCTGCCAGCGGCCGGCCGATCAG
>CAYMDM010000136.1:0-2821 GCA_964389235.1 uncultured Burkholderiaceae bacterium | reverse complement strand
ACCAGCGGCTTGCCGTCTGCCCCGCGCCGGCCGGCGGTGGAATAGTCCCACGCTAGCTTGGTTGGTACGCCGCCGCGGGCAAACTCGGGGATGTGGCAGGTTTGGCAGGCCACGGTGCGGGTGTGCATGTTGAGCTGCTGCGCCAGATCGTTTTTGTGCGGGGTATCGCCGTGGCAGGACTGGCAGCTCGCGGCGCTGCCGAGGTTGTGCGGGCTGCCGCGCACAAAGGCGCCGCCGACGTGCTTGGCGTCGAGGTGATAGTGGCCGCCGCTGACCTGATGGCCGCCAGTGGCATGACACGTCTGGCACTGGAAGTTCAGCCCCTTGGCGTCCATGTGCACGTCCAGCGCCTTGCTCGGTTTGAGCAGCGAGCTGTCGAGGTCGCCATGCTTGACCCCGTCGCCGCCGCCGCCGTTGAAATGGCAGGTGCCGCAGTTGCCGCGGCCGGGGTCGCCCACGGCCTGGGCGATCGGCGCCAGATCGATCGGCTCGATGAACTTGCCTGACCCCGGCGGCATTTCGATGCGCGTGGTCGCCGGGTTGCCGGCCTGATACGGGGCTTTTTTGTAGTGCCCGGTCTGGTCGTGACACACCAGGCAGTCCACATCGGTGTCGGGGCGCTGCGAAAACGCGGTGTGCTGATGCGCGTCGCCGTAGCCGACGTGGCAGCCGGTGCAGAACGCCTCGTTGCTCGGCACCGACACGCAGAAGTTGTTCATCACCTTGTTCTTGCCGACGGTGCGCAGGGTGCTGGCTTCCACCGCTTCCCATTTCCAGTGGATGGTCTGCTTTATCTGTTTGGCCGCCTCGGTGTGGCAGCTCAGGCACGCGGCGGTGACTTCGCGCCCGTCTTTGAACGGGCCAGCCAGCTCCTTGAACTTGCTGTGGTCGGCCGTGGCCTTCGGGCCGGTGGGCACGCGCGGAATCACGCGAAACGGCGCGCTGGCATTGATGTCGACACGGGCCGTCGCCGCGCTCGGCGCCGACGCGGGTGCGGCGATGGCCGCCGCTGCGAGCGGTGAGAACAGCGCGGCCAGCATCAGCGCGGCAATCGCGGGCGCGGGGGCGCGGCGTAAGAGAAGAAACAACATCGAACCCTCCCCAGGGTTGGCAAAGCAGGCAGACGGGCGCTTGCGGCCCGAAGCGGCATGGTCGGAGAAAGGGAGGGGAAGATTTGTGACCGGGCGCAATTTCAGCCGAGCGCGCTTGGCAGAGTGGCGATCGCTTGATCCAGACCAAACGCGATTTGTGCGCGAGGTTGAATCCACCGGGCGCGCGGCGGCGTAAGGCGAGGTGCAGGGCGCAATCGGGCGCTTTGCGAACCTCGCAAGGAGATCGAGATGGACGACCGCAAGACTTCCCCCACCCCCGCCGACGTGGCCGAGCCGAGCGCCGAGCGTCGCAACTTTTTCCGCACTGGCGGGCTGTTCGCCGCCGGGCTGGCTGCGGCCACCGCGCTGGCGCCGTCGCGCAGCTGGGCGGCGATGCCTTCGGGCTCGACTGCCGATGACATCGCCATCCTCAACACCGCTCTCGGGCTGGAATATCAGGCGATCGCCGCGTATCAGGTCGGTGCCGAATCCGGGCTGCTGCAAAAGCCGGTGCTCGACGTCGCGGTGAAATTCCAGAGCCAGCACAAGGCGCATGCGCAGGTGCTGGCCTCGACCATCGAAAAACTCGGCGGCACCGCAGTCAAGGCCAAGGCGCCGGCGGATTACGGCTTCCCGGTCAGCCAGCTCAAGAGCCAGGCCGACGTGCTGGAGTTCGCCGCCGGGCTGGAGAAGGGCGCCGCCAGCGCCTACCTCGGCGCGGTACCGCAGTTCCACAACAAGGATCTGGCCAAGGCCGCGGCCAGCATCATGGGCGACGAGACCATGCACTGGGCGATTCTGCTCAACGCCCTGGGCAAGGATCCGGTGCCGGCCGCGTTCATTTCCTGAGCGCGGATCTCCGCGCTTGATCTGAGCGCCGGAGCAAGGGCGTGAATTGGGCCGCCAGCGCGGGCTTGCATCGGGTCACGGTGCAGGTCTTAACATGGCGGCGCTTTTCGCCCGCGCTGCCGATGACCGATCTGCCCACGCTGCTCGCCTACACCGCACTGGCCGACCAGCAGGCGTTCGCCCAGCTGTACGCGCAGACCCGCGCGCGCTCATGGGCGATCTGCCTGCGCCTGCTGGGCGACCGCCAGCTGGCCGAAGACGCGATGCAGGATGCCTACGTCAAGATCTGGCATCAGGCGAGCAGCTACCGCCCGCATCTGGGCGAAGCCGAGGCCTGGCTGGCCACGGTGGTGCGCAACACCTGCCGCGACAGACTGCGCAGCCTGCAGCGCGAAGGCGCGCATCGCAGCGATGCGCGCGATGACGAGGGCGACCCGCCCGAAGTCGCCGATCACCGTACCCCCGAAGCCCTGCTCGAAGCCAGCCTGGGCGGCAGCCGTGTCGAGGACTGCTTCGATCAGCTCGACCCGCGGCAGCGCGATCTGCTGACCGCGGCTTATGTGATGGGTCAGTCGCATGGGGAACTCGCACGCGAACGAACGATGCCGCTGGGCACGGTCAAAACCGTGATTCGCCGCGCCGTGATGGCGCTGCGCGACTGCCTGGGAGACGCCGCATGAACGCCCCGGCCCGTTACCGCAATCCGCAACTGCTCGACCGCCTGGCCGCCGATTACCTCACCGGCGGCATGAGCGCGGCAGCGGCGCGGCGCGCGCGCGCGCTGCTGGACGAGTCGCCCGAGTTCCGCGCTGCGGTCGCCCGTTGGCGGCAGCGGCTGGACGCCGGGCTGCTCGACGCACGGCGCATCGGCGCGCCGAGTG
>CAYMDM010000135.1:0-2849 GCA_964389235.1 uncultured Burkholderiaceae bacterium | reverse complement strand
AGCGGCCACTGGGCGCGATGCCGGTTCCGCAGCGGTCTGCGGCGGCGTCGGCCCGACCCACAGCCGCAGCCGCGCCCAGGCCGTGAGCACCGCGAGCCCCGGCCGGCGCAGCGCAAAGCCCTCGCCTGGGTGCAGAAACACGTCCTCGCCCGACCCCTGCTCGGTCAGCCACAGCCGCGGCGGCTGCGCCCCGGCTCGCCCGCAAACCGCGGCGACCTCGACCCACAACCCCTGCGCATCGCGCAGGCGCAGCGTCGCGCCGGCCTCCAGGGTCAGCCAGCGGGTGGGAAAGGCAGCGGATTCGGCGTTCATGGCAGGCTCCTTTAGCATGACGATTCGGCAATTTCGTCCGCGCGATGTCGCTGCGGACGAGGCAAAATTTAGGAATAAAGTCGCCACGCAAAAAACGCAATTTGCGAACACGCCGCATGAACCAAACGCATGATGAAGCAGCACCGGCCGCGGCCGTGACGCCGCCGCGCAGCCGGCAGCTCGACGTCGGGCCGCTGCGCGGCTTCGAGGCGGCCGCGCGTCTGGGCAGCCTGACCGCGGCGGCGGCCGAGCTGGCGTTGACCCAGTCGGCGCTCAGCCGCCAGGTGCAGGCGCTGGAGGCGCGGGTGGGGGTGCCGCTGTTCGTGCGTGAGGGGCCGCGGCTGCGGCTTTCGCCGGCGGGCGAGCGCTTCGCCGAGGTGGTGCGCGCGGCGCTGCACAACCTCGACACCGCGGTGGACACCTTGCGCGCCAGCCAGGGGCGGCCCAGGGTGCAGTTCACCACCTTCGCGTCGTTTGCCAGCCAGTGGCTGATTCCCCGGCTGGCGGATTTCCAGGCCGCGTATCCCGACATCGACATCGCCGTCGACGCCTTCGACACCGTGTCCGACCTCGACATCAGCGGGCTGGACATCGCCATCCGCCGGCTGCGCGCCGACCACCCGCTGGCTACCGCGCCGGGTACGCGTTTTCTGTTCGGCGAGCAGATCACCCCGGTGTTCAGCCCGGCGCTGCGGCAGAGCGGCCGGGTGCCGCAGCGGCTGGACGATCTGCCGGACTGCGTGTGGATCGAGGATGTGCGTGCCAGCTCCGCGCCGGCCATCGCCCGCGGCAATATGGCGGCGCTGTCGTGGGCCGGCTGGTATGCCGGGCTGGGGCTGGCGCTGCCGCAGCCGCGGCGCTGGCTGCGCTTCAACTACACCTATCAGGTGATCCAGGCCGCGGTGTCGGGGCAGGGCGTGGCAATGGGGCAGATCGGTCTGATCCGCGATCTGCTCGCCGCCGGCACGCTGATCGCCCCGCTGCCACAGCGGGTGGACGGTGGCTTCGGCTACTACCTCGCGGTGCGGCAGGGCAGCGCCGCGCGCCCCGAGGTGCGGGCGATGCTGGACTGGCTGGACGAGCAGTTCGCCGCGTGGCGGGCGATCGAGCTGTAGCGCCGCAGCGGCAGCGCGCATTCGGCTCGACTCAGCGGGCCGGCGGCTCGGGCTTGCGCGCGAGCTTGTCGCGGTACATCGCTGCGTCGGCCTCGGCCAGCAGCTGCTGCACGTCCAGGCTTTCGGCGGCGGCGCCGGCCCAGCCGACACTGGCGCCGGCGTAGTCCAGCCGCACCCCGTCGAGGTCGAAGCGCCCGGTGGTGGCCGCGCGCAGCCGCTGCGCGATGTGCTCGGCCTGCTCGCGCCAGTGGTCGGCCGGCAGGGTGGCGAGGACGACGAATTCGTCGCCGCCGACGCGGGCGAGAAAGTCGGCTGGCCGCAGCGACTGCCGCAGCCGCTGCCCCTGCAACTGCAAAAAGGCGTCACCGACCGCGTGGCCGTGGCGATCGTTGATGGTCTTGAAGTCGTCCAGATCGATGAACGCGACCACCAGCACCGCCTGCGAATGCCGCGCCGCCTCGAACCGCGCCGCCAGCTCGTGCTCGAGGGCACGGCGGTTGGGCAGCGCGGTCAGCGCGTCGGTGTGGGCGATGCGGCGCAGCCGCGCGTTTTCCTCGGCCAGCCGGCGGGCGAGGCGGTCGCGGTCGATGAACTGCGCGATCAGCAGCGCGAGAAAGCGCAACAGCCGCTGCGCCGCGGCGGGCACGGTCTGCCGCTGTGTCCCGGCTGCGCACAGGGTACCGAATACCTGCCCGTCGACCAGGCGGATCGGCGCGGTCAGATACGTCTGGATGCCCAGCGCGCGGGCGGCGGCGCTGTCGCCCCAGCGCGCCGGCACGTCGTCACAGGCCATGACGCCCTGCTCCAGCGCGCGTTTGCACAGGGTGTCGTCCCACGGCGCAGACAGCCCGGCGTCGACCCGCAGCGCGCCTCGGTTGTCGGCAAACAGCACATGCTGGCGGCCGTGCTCCCAGTCGATTTCGGTCAGGTAGGCCGATTCCAGCCCCGAGACCTCCTGCACTGCGCGCAGCAGCGGCTGCACCAGTGCCGGCAGGGTGTCGGCGGCCAGCACCGCGTCGGTCAGGCGGTCGTAGATCGCGGCCTCCGACGCGGCGTCGGAAGCGGCCGGTGAGGGCGTCTGCGGTGGAGTCGGCGAGGCGTGCATCGCAAACAAAACTCTAGCGCGCCACTGGCGTTGACTCGGCCTCTGCAAATTTGCGTAAACGCCGCAGCACCGCCCGCGCCGGGTCGAGCGCGGCGAGCAGGTCGGCGGTCAGCGGCGCGGGCTCAGCGTCCATCTGCGCGGCCAGCACTTCGGCGGCCAACGCCGCGAGCGTCAACCCGCGTGAGCCCATGCCGGCTGCAAGCAGCAGACCCGGCAGCCGCGGCAGTTCGTGCGGCCGCCGCCCCGCCCACGGATGGTTGGGCGCGTCGGGCGGCGCGGCCGCGGCCAGCGCGGCAAAGTCCGGCAGCGCCCCCACA
>CAYMDM010000134.1:0-2856 GCA_964389235.1 uncultured Burkholderiaceae bacterium | reverse complement strand
CGCCGGTCTGCCCGAGGCCAGCGCCTGCCTGCGCGCCGACGCACCGGCCCCCGCCGAACCGCGCGCCAACCCGCGCCCGCCCAGCCCGGACGACCCGGCGATGGTCATCTTCACCTCCGGCAGCACCGGCCAGCCCAAGGGCGTGCTGCTACCGCACCGCGCACTGGTCAACCACAAGCATTGGAACGCGCGGCTGCTGGGCTTCGGCCCGGACGACCGCGTGCTGCATAAGACCACTCTCGGCTTCGACGCTGCGATCTGGGAACTGTTCGTGCCATGGATGAGCGGGGCCTGCGTGTATCTCGCTGCGCCCGGCCAGCAGCGCGACCTGCCGGCGCTGCTGCGCACCGTGCAGCGCTGGGGCATCACCCACCTGACCCTGGCGCCGTCCACCGCCGCCGCACTGGCCAACCTGCCCGAGCTGCGCGCCTGCCACACCCTGCGCTGCGTGCTGTTCGGCGGCGAGCCGCTCGAAGCCGCGCTGGCACGGCGCATCCATTCGGCGCTGCCGCAGGCACGGCTGCTCAATTTCTACGGCCCCAGCGAGGCTACCGAAGACAGCACCGCGGCCGAAATCGACGCCGCGGCACTGGCCGAAGACGGCGTGCTGCCCATTGGCCGCCCGGTCGACAACACCCAGGTGCATGTGCTGGACGCGGACGGCCGGGTGCAGCCGCTGGACGTGCCCGGCGAGCTGTGCATCGGCGGTGCCGGTGTCGCGCTGGGCTACCTCGGCCGGCCCGAGCTGACCGCCGAGCGCTTCGTCCCCGATCCGTTTGCATCCGCCCCCGGCGCGCACCTGTACCGCAGCGGCGACATCGGCTGGCTGCGTGCCGACGGTCAGCTGGTCTGCCATGATCGCAACGACCAGCAGCTGAAGATCCGCGGCCACCGCGTCGAACCCGGGGAAATCGAAAACCGGCTGTCGGCGCGCGCAGACATCGCGCAGGCAGCGGTCACCGCGCATGACTTCGGCGACGGCTCGCCCGCGCTGTGCGCTTACCTCGTTGCCCGCCCCGGTCAGCCGCGGCCCGACTTCGCCGCGCTGCGCGCTGCGCTGGCGCAGACCCTGCCCGAATACATGATCCCGGCGTCGTGGCAATGGCTTGACGCGCTGCCGCTCACCGCCAGCGGCAAGGTCGACCGCCATGCCCTGCCCGCGCCGCGCCGGCCCGAGTCCGCCCAGCCAGTGCCACCGCGCACCGACACCGAGCGCCGGCTACATGCCATCTGGACCGAGGTGCTCGGCGCCGCTCCTGCCAGCGTGCATGACCACTTTTTCGCGCTGGGCGGGCACTCGCTGCATCTGGTGCAGGTGCGCAGCCGCCTCGGCGGCGCGGTCGAGCTGTCCACGCTGTTCGCCCACCCCACCATCGCCAGCCTCGCGGCGCACCTCGACCAGCAGCCCGCGCTCCAATCCAGCGCCGCCCCGGCCATCGCGGTGCAGCCGCGCGGCCAGCCGCTGCCGGTGTCACTGTCGCAGCGGCGCATGTGGGTGATCCAGCAGTTCGATCCTCACTCCACCGCGTACAACGTCAATATCGCGCTGCGCCTGCAGGGCCGGCTCGACCCGGCCGCGCTGCGCGCCGCGCTGGCCTATCTGGTGCAGCGCCATGAAGGGCTGCGCACCCACTTTGTTCTCGGCGACCGAGAGCCGCTGCAGGTCATCGTGCCAGCGGTCGAGTATGCGATCGACGAAATGGATCTGCGCTCGCTTCCGGCTGAACAACGCGAGGGCCTCGCGCGGCAGGCCCTGGCGGCGCGCGCGGCGCAGCCCTACGACCTCAGCCAGCCCCCGCTGTTCCGCGTCGCGCTGCTGCGGCTGCAGGACGACGAGCACGTGCTGTTCTGGTCGCAACACCACGCGATCAGCGACAACTGGTCGCTCGCCCTGCTCTGCGGCGAACTGCTGCGCGCCTATGCCGATCTGCGCGATGGCCGCGCGCCTGGCCTGCCTGCGCTCGCACTGGGCTACGCCGACTATGCCTGCTGGCAGCGCAGCGGACCCGTCACCCGCGAGCGTGAGCCCCAGATGCAGTACTGGCTGCAGCACCTGCGCGGGCTGCCCGATCTGGCGCTGCCGACCGACTTCCGCCGCCTCGGGCGGCCGACCTTCGCCGGCAGCCGGCTCAGCCGAGACATCGACCCGGCTCTGCAGCAGGCGCTGCGCGACTACGGCGCCGCGCGCGGTGTCAGCCCGTTCATGCTCTGGTTCGCTGCCTGGGCCGTGTGGCTCGGGCGCGTCTGCCGCACAAACGATCTCGGCATCGGCGTGCCGGTGGCCAACCGCGAAAACCCGGCCACTCAGCACCTGGTCGGCACCCTGGTCAACACCCTGGTGATGCGCTGCCGCCTCGACCCGGCCAGCAGCTTCGACCAGCTCGTCGCCCAGGTACAGCGCGAGGCGCTGGACGCCTTTGCTCACCCGGACGCGCCGTTCGACGAACTGGTCGAACGCCTGAGCGAGGCTGCCGGCGCGACCGGCCGCAACCCGGTGCGGGTGCTGCTCAATGTCAATAACGCACCGATCGACTGGCCGCAGCAAGCCGGACTGGCCGCGACGCCCTTCGATTTCGAGCGCGTCACCGCCCAGTTCGACCTCGAACTCAGCGTCGAAACTGAGCGCTGGCCGCGCGTGCACCTGGAGTACGCCTCCGATCTGTACACCGCCGCCACCGCCCGCCGCTGGCTCGACAGCCTGTTGCAACTGCTGCAGTCGGTGCTGGCTGCGCCCGAGCGGCCGCTGGCCAGCCACTCGCTGCTCACGCCCGAGCAACGGCAGCAGCTCGCCGCGTGGAACGCCACCGCCCGCCCCGCGGCGCGGCCGCGCAGCCTGCCTGCGGCGCTGGCGCTCGA
>CAYMDM010000133.1:0-2964 GCA_964389235.1 uncultured Burkholderiaceae bacterium | reverse complement strand
CGCTGTGGGCGCGGTTGCGGCCGTTGCGGCATCGGCCGGGGCGACAGCGGCAGCGGGGCAGGGCGGCGCTGCGGCGGGGGCGGAGGACGCAGCAGACGCGGCTGGCGCTCGCTCCGCCGCGGCGCTCAGCGGTTCGAGAGTGCAGTCCCAGTCGCTCTGCTGCACGTCGACCGGGCGCACGGTCACGCCGTGGCGGCGCGCGTCCTGCACCAGTTGCGACGGGGTGTAAAAGCCCATCGGCTGGCTGTTGAGCAGCGCGGCAAGAAAGGCCGCCGGGTGGTGGCGCTTGATCCAGGCGCTCACATACACCAGCAGCGCAAAAGAAGCGGCGTGGCTTTCGGGGAAGCCGTATTCGGAAAAGCCTTGGATCTGCGCGTAAATCGCCTGCGCGAAGTCGTCGGCGTAGCCGTTGCGGCGCAGGCCGTCGATCAGCCGCTGCCGCCAGCGTTCGAGCTGCCCGGTGCGCCGCCATGCGGCCATTGCGCGGCGCAAGCCGTCGGCCTCGCCGGGGCTGAATCCAGCGGCGACGATGGCAATCTGCATCACCTGTTCCTGAAACACCGGCACGCCCAGGGTGCGCTCGAGCACCGCGCGCAGCGCCTCGCTGGGGTAGACCACGGGCTCGCGGCCCTGGCGGCGGTTGAGGTAGGGGTGGACCATGCCGCCCTGGATCGGCCCGGGGCGGACGATGGCCACTTCGATCACCAGGTCGTAAAAGCAGCGCGGCTGCAGCCGCGGCAGCATGCTCTGCTGCGCCCGGCTTTCGACCTGGAACACGCCGACCGAGTCGGCCTGGCACAGCATCGCGTAGGTCTGCGGGTCTTCGGCCGGGATATCCTGCAGCGCAAACGACACTCCGCGCTCGGCGGCGATGAACGCCAGCGCGCGGCGCACGGCGCTGAGCATGCCCAAGGCGAGCACGTCGACCTTCATGAGCCCGACGGCGTCGAGGTCGTCCTTGTCCCACTGGATGACGGTGCGGTCGGGCATCGCCGCGTTTTCGATCGGCACCAGTTGCGACAGCGGGGTTTCGCTGAGCACAAAGCCGCCGGTGTGCTGCGACAGATGGCGCGGAAACCCCAGCAGCTGCTGCACCAGCGCCATCCAGCGCCGCACCGCCGGGGCGTGCGGGTCTAGCCCCGCCTCGCGCAGCCGCGGCTCGGCAATGGTGCGGCCGTCCCACCAGCCGAGGTTGCGCGCCAGGCGGTCGATGACCTCCGGGGTGAAGCCCAGCGCCTTGCCGACGTCGCGCACCGCGCTGCGCGGGCGGTAGGTGATCAGCGCAGCGGTGAGCGCGGCGCGGTCGCGGCCGTATTTGGCGTAGAGGTACTGGATGACTTCCTCGCGCCGCTCGTGCTCGAAGTCCACGTCGATGTCCGGCGGCTCGTTGCGTTCGCGGCTGATAAAGCGCTCGAACAGCACGCTCATGCGCGCCGGGTCGACTTCGGTGATGCCCAGGCAATAGCACACCGCGCTGTTGGCCGCCGAGCCGCGGCCCTGGCACAGAATGCCGCGGCGGCGGGCGAAGTCCACCAGGTCGTAGACGGTGAGAAAGTAATGCGCGTAGCCCAGATCGGTGATCAGCGCCAGCTCGTGCTCCAGCAGCGCGCGCACCCGCTCGGGCACGCCCTGCGGCCAACGCTGGCGCGCACCTTCGAAGGTGAGGCGGCGCAGCGCCGCATCCGGGGTTTCGCCCGCCGGCACGGTTTCGCGCGGGTATTGGTAGCACAGCTCGGCCAGAGAAAAGTTGCAGCGCGCGGCGATGCGCACCGTCTCGGCCAGCAGCTCGGGCGGGTAAACCGCCGCCAGCTCGGCACGGGAGCGCAGCCGGCCTTCGGCGTTGGGCGGCAGCGCATGGCCGCAGTCGGCCAGCGGGCGGGAGAGGCGAATCGCGGTGAGTACGTCGAGCAGCGGCTGGCGGCTGGCGTCGTGCAGGCGCACGTCGCCAGCGGCGGCCAGCGGCAGCCCGGAGTCGGCGGACAGCGCGCGCAGCCGCGAAAGCCACGCTGCGTCGTCCAGCCGGCGGTACAGCCCTGCCGCCAGCCAGCAGCGGCCGGCAAAGCGCTGCGCCAGTTGCTGCGCCAGCGGTTGCAGCGTCGCGTCGTCGACGCTGCGGGGGAGCGCGGCCAGCAGCAGGCAGCCGGCCCATTCGGCCGGGTCGATCGCGTCCCAGTCCAGCCGGTACTGGCCCTTGGGCGCGGCGCGGCGCAGGCGGGTGATGCGCTCGCACAAACGGGCGTAGCCGCTGGCGTCAGCGGCCAGCGCGACCAGGGTGAACGGCGGCTGCGGCTGGCCGGCTGCGCTGCGCCAGTGCACCGTGAACTGGCTGCCGACGATCAGCGCCAGCCCCGCCTCGCGCGCGGCTTGGTGCGCGCGCACGATGCCGGCCAGCGACGCGTCGTCGGTGATCGCCAGCGCGCGGTAGCCGAGCTCGGCGGCGCGCTGCACCAGTTCGTGCGGGTGGCTGGCCGCCTGCAGAAAGCTGAAGTTGCTGCGGCAGTGCAGCTCGGCGTATTCGGGCAGGGGGCCGAGATCAGCCTCGGGCGCATCGGCGGGCTGTGCCGCGGCGGCGGGCGAGGTGGTGGCCGGAGCGCTTTTCATCGCGTTTTACGGAGCTGGCGAGCGCAGGTTGAACAGGGTTTCGACATGGTTTGCGCGCGCTTTACGCGAACACCCCGTGCAGATACCAGCGCGCCGGCTCGGCGTCGGGCGGGGCGCGGAACACCCACAGCAGCCCGGCCGAGGCGCTGCGCGCCAGCCAGTAATCGCGCCGGTCGATCGGCAGCACGGCGGCCAGCGCCTCAGCGGCGCCGGCGCCGTCTGCGGGCAGAGGAGAGGCAGGCGCCGCGTTGCCGCCAGTGGCCAGCGCACCGTCGGGGTCGATCGCCTCGGCTTGCGCGGGCCAGTCGGCCGCTTCGACACGGTGGGGCCCGAGCAGCAGCGGTATTGCGAACTGGTTGAACG
>CAYMDM010000132.1:0-3362 GCA_964389235.1 uncultured Burkholderiaceae bacterium | reverse complement strand
TCGGCGGCGCGGTCCAGCTCGGACAGGCTCTGCCGCAGCGCCGCATGCGCGGCCGGCAGCTCGGCCGGGGGCACGCGGTGCTTGCGCGCCAGCCGCACCCAGGTGGACAGCCGGGCATCGACCTCGGCCAGCCGCTCAGGGTCGGCCTCGGTGCGCTCGGCTGCGCGGGCGAGGTCGTGCGCGAGTTCGCGCAGCTCGGCCACAGTGGCGGCGAGTTGCTGACACTGCGTCTGCAGTGCCGGGTCGAGCTCGGCTGCGCCGCCCAGCGCCTGCGCCGCCTGCAGCAGCAGCGGCAGCGCCGCGGCTTCCTCGCCGTCGAGCGCGGCGGCGGCCTGCTCCAGGTATTGCCGCAACTCGGTGACGTGGGCCAGGCGGTGTTGCTCGGCTTCGAGCTGCGCCCATTCCTCGGGCTGCGGGGCCAGGCGGTCCAGCTCCTCGAGCTGCCAGGCCAGACGGTCGCGCTCGGCGGCCAGGCGGTCGGCGTCGCTGCGCGCCTGTTCCAGCGCCTGCTCGGCCTGCCGCCAGGCGGCCCACGCCTGCTGCATCGCCTGGGTTTCGGCGGCCAGCCCCGCGTAGGCGTCGAGCAGCGGGGTGACGACTTCGCGCCGGACCAGCCCCTGATACGCGTGCTGGCCGTGGATGTCCACCAGGAATTCGCCGGCAGCCTTGAGCTGCGCCGCGGTCGCCGGGCTGCCGTTGATGAATCCGCGCGAGCGGCCTTGCGCGTCGATCACCCGGCGCAGCAGCACGCTGTCGCCGTCGGCGTCCAGCCCTTGCTCGGCCAGCCACTGCGCCAGCGGCGCGGTCGCGCGAAACTCGGCGGCGATTTCGGCGCGGGCGCAGCCGGCGCGCACCACCCCGGCGTCGGCGCGTTCGCCCAGCGCGAGCTTGAGGGCATCGACCAGAATGGATTTGCCCGCGCCGGTTTCTCCGGTGAGCACGGTGAAGCCGGGGCCGAGGTCGACCTCGACCTCGCTGACCAGCACGAAATCGCGCAGATGCAGATGCAGCAGCATGGCGGCGATCGGGGTCAGTGCCACTCGGGCACGTCGTGCCAGTGCAGCTTGCGCCGCAGCGTGGCGAAAAAGCTCCAGCCCGGCGGGTGCAGGAACACGCAGCGGTGCGGCGCGGCGGCAATGCGGATGCGGTCGCCGCCGATCAGCTCGGCGTAGCTCTGCATGTCGAAGTTGACCGCGACGTCGCGCGCGGTGACCACCTCGATCACCATTTCCACCGACCCCGGCAGCACGATCGGGCGGTTGGACAGGGTGTGCGGGGCGATCGGCACCAGCACCAGGCCGTCGAGCGCCGGGTGCAGGATCGGGCCGTAGGCCGACAGCGCGTAGGCGGTGGACCCGGTCGGGGTGGCGACGATCAGCCCGTCGGCGCGCTGCACATACATGAAGCGCCCGTCGACCTCCACCTTCAGCTCGACCAGCCCCGAGGTGCCACTGCGATTGACCACCACGTCGTTGACCGCAATCGCGCGATACAGCGACTCGCCGCCGCGCAGCACCTCGCCGGCGAGCATCGCCCGCTCCTCGCGCTCGAAATCGCCGGCCAGCACCGCGGCCAGCGCCTCGCGCCATTCGCTGGCGGCAATGTCGGTCATGAACCCCAGCCGCCCGGCGTTGACCCCGATCAGAGGCACCCGCATCGGCGCCAGCCAGCGCGCCGCGCCCAGCATGGTGCCGTCGCCGCCGAGCACCACCGCCAGCCAGCCGCCGGCGGCCGCCTTCGCCTCCAGCTCGGCCGCGGCCAGCGCCGGGTAAGGCAGATCGGCATGCTGCGCGGTGGCTGCGTCCAGATACACCTCGACCCCGGCGCGGCTCAGATCGGCAGCGATTTCGCCCAGCATGCGTGCGGCCTGCGGCTCCTGATACTTGCCGATCAGCAGAGCGTGCGCGAAAGCGGGAGCAGTCATCGGGCGGGGTGAACAATCGTCGCGGCGGGACGCGCGGCATTACAGCACAGCCCTTTGCCACCGCGCGCCGCCGCGGCACGGCCCGCGCCCTAAAATTTTGCGCATGGACGCCCGTTCCCGCCTGCTGCTGCAAACGCTGATCGCGCGCTACATCGCCGACGGCCAGCCGGTGGGCTCGCGCACCCTGTCCAAGGCCTCGGGCCTGGCGCTGTCGGCGGCGACCATCCGCAACGTCATGGCCGACCTGGAAGAAGCCGGGCTGATCGCCAGCCCGCATACCTCGGCCGGACGCGTGCCCACGCCGCGCGGCTACCGCATGTTCGTCGATGCGATGCTCACCGCGCAGCAGCCGCTGCCCGCCCCGGCGCCGCTGGCCGACGCGCTGCGCGAGCAGATCGGCGCGGCGCCGCCGCAGCAGGTGATGGCGCGTGCGGCGCAGCTGATGTCCAGCCTGTCGCAGTTCGTCGGCGTGGTGCTCGCACCCAAGCGCAGCGGGGTGTTCCGCCACATCGAGTTTCTGCGGCTGAGCGAGCGGCGCATCGTGGTCATCATCGTCAGCCCCGAAGGCGATGTGCAGAACCGCCTGCTCGATTGGCCGCATCCGGCCACCACGGCCGAACTCAACGCCGCGACCAACTACCTCAACACCCATTTTTCCGGCCGCAGCCTGGAGGAGGTGTCGCAGGCGCTGAGCGGCGAAGTCGAAGATCTGCGCGCCGAAATCGTCGCGTTGATGCAGGCCGGGGTGCGCGCCGGCAGCGAGGCCGAACCATCGGCGCAGGAGCAGGTCTTGATTGCCGGGCAGCAGCAGCTGCTCGGGGTCGATGCACTGGCGGGCAATCTGGACAAGCTGCGGCAACTGTTCGACCTGTTCGAGCAGAAAGCGCAGCTGCTCAAGCTGATGGACGCCTCGGCCCGTGCCGAGGGCGTGCGCATTTACATCGGCGGCGAAAGCGAGGCGGTGCCGTTCGAGGAACTGTCGGTGATCACCGCGCCGTTCGAGGAGGACGGCAAGGTGGTGGGCACGCTGGGCGTGATCGGCCCGACCCGCATGGCCTACGACCGCATGATCCAGATCGTCGACATCACCGCCAGGCTGGTCAGCAACGCGCTGAGCCAGCGCTGACGCCACCGCGCCCGGGTGGCGCCGACTGCCGGGCTCGGCCCCGCGCGCTCATCGCGCCGACCCACAGCGATGCTGCGGATCGGCCCGCCTCACTGCTGCGTGTCGCACCCCGGGCCACCGGCGGCCACCGGCTCGCCCGACTGCAAGCGCAACTGCAGCAGCGACTGTGCAGCGTCGAACCGGGCGGCAAGCAACTGGCGCATCGCCTCCAGCGTGGCGCGGCGGGCGAGCAGCCAGTCCGCCAGTCCCAGCTCGCCGAGCTGCACCCCGCGCAGCAGCCGGGTGCTGGCCTGGCGCTGCGCCTGCACCGCG
>CAYMDM010000131.1:0-3509 GCA_964389235.1 uncultured Burkholderiaceae bacterium | reverse complement strand
GACGGCGGCGAGGGGGATGGCCGCGTCGGAGCGGCAGCGGGCGTCTGCGGGATCGCTGGCGCCGGCGTCGCCGTGACCCATTCGACCGCGAGCAAGGCGGGGGGCGGTGCCGCGGCGGGCGTATTCGGCTCGAGCCGACCCAGCGTGGCCAGCACGGCCAGGTGCAGCAGCAGCACCGCTGCACCGATGGCCGCGACGCAGCCACGGCGCGGTGGCAGGCAGCGCGCGCCGGTGTGGACACCCACGTCGACGCGGGTGGTCGGCGCTGAGGCAGCGGCTGTGGGAATCGGCGGCAACCAGGGCGAGGACAAGCGCATGCTCGTTGCGGAGATGCGCCCTGGCGGCGGCTGGGGCGGGACAGTCGGTGGAAAGCGGTGGCCAAACTATAAATGAGAATGCTTCGCAATGAAAGCAACGGCGCGGGGTAATGTCGCCTCGTCAGGCTGTCCGTTTGCCCGATCCTGCCGGACCCAGCAACCGGGCGTGGGCCTTCTGCGGCAGTTGCTCGCGGCAAGGCACGCGATGCGGTTGCGGGGTTCGCGGGTCGATGCCCAGCAACGAGCCGGGGCTGTGCCGAGCGCCGCAAGCCCTTCGCCGTCGACGAACCCGCAGCGGGGCGCGGGGTGCAAAGCGCCTGGCGCGAGAAGACGGATGCTGCAAACCGCGCCGGCCACCCACCCGCGCGGGCGGGTCGTTGGCCGGCGCGGGTGGGCCGGTGCGCCAAAGAGGCGTCAGGCCGCGGCCAGCGCCTGGTCGAGGTCGGCGATCAGATCGTCGACGTGCTCGATGCCGATGGACAGCCGCACCATGTCTTCGCTCACCCCGGCGGCAGCGAGCTCGGCGGGCCCGAGCTGGCGGTGGGTGGTGGTGGCCGGGTGGCAGGCCAGGGACTTGCAGTCGCCGATGTTGACCAGGCGGGTGAACAGCTTGAGCGCGTCCTGCAGGCGCGCGCCGGCTTCGCGCCCGCCCTTGACGCCAAAGCTCAGAATGCCCGAGGCGCGGCCGTGCATCAGCCGTTGCGCGACATCGTGGTCGGGGTGGTCGATCAGCCCGGCATAGCGCACCCACGCGACCTTCGGATGCTGCTGCAGGTGGCGGGCGATGTGCAGCGCGTTGGCGCAGATGCGGTCCATGCGCAGCGGCAGGGTTTCCAGCCCTTGCAGGATGAGAAAGGCGTTGAGCGGGGACAGCGCCGCGCCCATATTGCGCAGCGGCACCACCCGCGCTCGGGCGACGAACGCCGCGGCGCCGAACTGCTCGGTGTAGCTCACGCCGTGATAGCTGACGTCGGGCTCGACCAGCAGCGCAAAACGGTCGCGGTGTTTGACCCAGTCGAACTTGCCGGCGTCGACGATGATGCCGCCGACGCTGTTGCCGTGGCCACCGATGTATTTGGTCAGCGAATGCACGACGATGTCCGCGCCGTGCTCGATCGGCCGGCACAGATACGGCGACGGCACAGTGTTGTCGACGATCAGCGGCACGCCGTGCGCATGGGCGACGGCCGCCAGCGCGGCGATGTCGGTGACGTTGCCCAGCGGGTTGCCGATGGTCTCGCAATACACCGCCTTGGTGCGCGCGTCGATGTGCCGGGCGAAGCCCTCGGGCTGGCGCGGGTCGGCAAAGCGCACCTCAATGCCCTGCCGCGGCAGGGTGTGGGCGAACAGGTTGTAGGTGCCGCCGTAGAGCGTGCTGGCCGAGACGATGTTGTCGCCCGCTTGCGCGATGGTCTGGATCGCCGCGGTGATCGCCGCCATGCCCGACGCCAGCGCCAGCGCCGCGACCCCGCCTTCGAGCGCGGCCACGCGCGCTTCGAGCACCGCGTTGGTCGGGTTCATGATGCGGGTGTAGATATTGCCGGCAACCTTGAGGTCGAACAGGTCGGCGCCGTGCTGGGTGTCGTCGAACGCATACGACACGGTCTGGTAGATCGGCACCGCCACCGCACGGGTGTTCGGGTCGGGCGAATAGCCGGCGTGAACGGCCTGGGTTTCAAAGCGCATCAGGGTCTCCTCGGTATCGCTGCACGGGTGCGCGCTCCATCGGCGCAACTGCCGCAAGCCTAGCCCGTCGTGGCCCGGCCGCAAACGATGTTTTCGGCATGAGCACATGCCCGACGAACGAGGCGCATGGCCCGCAAAGCCGAAACCGGCGGCCAGCGTGCCCGGCTCGCCATCCGTCAGCCAAACCCTGGCGCCGCGGACGATTCCGGCGATTCCGCGCCGATGCGCGCCGCTATACCCGGGCCGGCGCAGCGGCCGCCGCCGCGGCGGTGGGCGGCATCGAAGCCGGCTCCGCGCCGAGGCGGCGGAAGTAGGCCGCCGGCGTCACCCCCAGGGTGCGGCGGAACGCCTGGATGAACGCGCTGACCGAGGTGTAGCCCAGCGACAGCGCCACGTCCTTGACCGCGCGGCCGGTGGCCAGCCACTCCAGCGCCCGCGTCAGCCGCGCCCACTGCCGCCACTGCGCAAAGCTCATGCCCGTTTCCTGCACAAAGCGGCGGCTCAGGGTGCGCGGGCTGATGCCGGCCCAGCGCGCCCATTGCGCCAGGGTGCGCCCGCTGGCTGGCTGCTGCTGCAGCGCGCGGGCGATGGCCAGCAGCCGCGCATCGGCCGGCCACGGCAGTTGCAGCGGCTGCGCCGGGGTCTGCCGCAGCTCATCCAACAGCACCAGCAGCAGCCGCTTGCGCGCCGAGTCCAGCGGCTGGTCGGCCGGCCAGTGCAGCGCCTTTTCCAGCACCAGCGCCATCAGCGGGCTGAGCGGAAAATTCGCTGGCTCGGCCGGCAGGTCGCCGCACAGATCGGGCACCAGAAACGCGCCGACCCCGGCCGTCGGCCCATACGAGCGCACGGTGTGCGGCATGTCCGGCGGCATCCAGCCGATGCTGCGCGGCGGCGCGACGAAGCGGCCGGCCGGCGTCTCCACCGCGACCAGCCCCTCGGTCAGCCAGAACAGGGTGCCGCGGCGGTGGCGCTTGGTTTCGGTTTCCAGCGCGACCGCGTTGCGCACACTGACCGCGACCAGTTCGGCGCCGTCGATGCGGTCGAGCAGCAGGCGCAGCGCCGCGTGCGCCGCCTCGCCGCAGCGGCCTTCGCTGCCGGCGGCAGAGGACATCGCGGCGGGTTGCGGCGGGGTGGGAAGAGGCGGGGATTTCGTCATCGCAGCACGGGTGTCGAGGTCATTTGGCGCAAACGCGATATTTTTTGGCATCGTATCGCAACGCGGACAGGGCGGGGCTGCCTAGCATGCGCGCTGGAGAATGCTTGGCCTGCCGCTTGGGCGCAGGGGTCGCAACACGGCCGCAGTTGCTTCCTAGAATCGGGCGGCCTTCTCGCCGCTGCAGCCACTGCGGCGACCGTGCACCCCGCCCCCGGCCTGCCCTGCAGCGCTCCACCCCAATTCCCTGCGCCGGCTCGCCGGCCGCCTCGCCAACCATGCGCCAGCTCCGCTCCAGCCCCTCTGTCCCGCCCCGCGCCCGCCGCGCCGCCTGGCTGCCGCTGGCCGCCGCG
>CAYMDM010000130.1:0-3532 GCA_964389235.1 uncultured Burkholderiaceae bacterium | reverse complement strand
CGCTTCGATCGCCGGAACCAGACCGCGGGTCTCGATCATGCCCAGGGCAATGCCCATCCGTTCAGCCATTTGTCACTCCTTGTCGAAAAGTTGACTGCACACCCAACCGCACCGAGCCCGCGCCCGAAGTGCTCTCCTGCTCGCGACCGTGAGAAACAGGCCCATGGCCTCACTCCTCCCAGCCATCGATGATTCCGCAGATGGTCAGATCGGTGGTCACGGTGGGGTCGGGCATCGCCAGCCGCGCTGCACTGCCCAGGGTGGTGAACACCCATTTGCCCACCGGCACGCCCACCGGATCGGTGGCGACCTCGATATTGCCCTTCTGCCCTTGCAACACGCGCAACGACGCGGTCTTCAGCCCGGGCACGCGCCGGGTGCAGACCAGTTCGTCCTTGACGCGCCAGATTTCCATCAGCCCTCCGGATTCCAGTGGTCGATGATGCCGACGATGGTCAGGTCGGACGGAAAATCCTTGGCCCCGGCCGCATCGCGCGCGGCCGATGAACCCACACAGATCACCCAGTCTCCGGGCACGCAGCCGACGGCGTCCACTGCGACGCTGCGCGTGCCGCCCGGCTTGTCCTGCACCACCAGCAGCGGGCGATGCCCGAACTGCTCGATGCGGTTGGTCGAGACCAGGGTTTTTTCCACTCGCATGATGCGCATCGACTCGGCTCCTCAATGCCCGCTGTCGGCGGGCTGATCGTCGATGAAAGCGCAACGCTCGTCGCCGTGGCGGTCGCTCACCGCCATCTGGCAGGCGATGAAACCGCGCTGGTGCAGATCGGCGTAGCGGGCGACGATGGCGTCGCGCACGCGACGGGCGCGGGCGACCGCGCGGTCGCGGCTGCCCGGCACCCGCGAGGAATAGCAGAAGTGCACCAGAATCGGCACGGCCAGGCCGTTGCGCACATTCAGGCCACTGAAAATCTTGATGCCCACGTCCATGTCGGCCACGCCTTCCTCGACGGTGTCGAGGTGGGCGAAATAGAACAGGTTGCGCAGCTGCACGTCGGGGATCGCTTCGCCGGCGCAGATGAATTCCTCGTCGTGACCGATGGTCTGGTAGCGGCCCGCGTGGTGATGGATCACGTATTCGATCTGCGACAGATTGGCCTCGGCCAGCGCCAGCACCAGCCGGCGCATGCCCGCGCCCATCTGGCCGCGGCCCTGGCCCCAGCCCTGCATCGCCTGCGCGTCGTCCACCCGTGCGGCAATCAGCTCACGCGCCTGCGCCGCGGACAGCCCCACGGTGTCGCGGTAAAGCTCGGCGGTGTCGACATAGCGGTAGGCGTTGACGTCGCCATCGCCATCGGGCAGGTGAATGCGCAGGGAGTCGAGATCGGTATCGACGCCGATCAGCAGCACCGCCGGCGCCGCACCTCGGCCGTAGGTGCGCTCGATCGCCAGCCGCAGTTCGTCCAGCCGCGCCTGCGCCGATTCGACCGCCTGCTTGTCGTTGCTGGCGTGGAAGGCGCAGCCCTGCTCGTGGGCGTGGGCGCTGCTGAAGTGGTAGACGGCAATCTTGAGATAGTTCAGCTCGCCGCTGGCGCCGGGCAGGTTGTCGAACGCACCGGACAGGCGCTCGACCTCACGCTGCGCCCAGTCGGCCATGTCGGTCTCGATGTCGAACATCGCGCCGGCATAGGCTTTGACCCACACATTGGGAGACTGCGCCATGCGGAACACATACGGCACCACGCCCTGCAGCCGGCCGTCGGCGCACGGGGTGATGTCCACGGTGTGGAAGCCGCAGGCGGCGATCAGATCGGGCTGCAGCGGCAGGCGCTCGTGCCACGGCGCCTGCTCGGTCGGCGCCAGGCGCACGCATTGCTGGGCGGCGTTGAACTGGCAGTGCGCATGCAGCGCCCGCATGTCCAGCCCACCGACCCAGGCGCGACCGAGCAGCGCCTCGGGCAGGGTGTAGTCCAGCCGGTCGAGGGCGATGCGCTGCGCGCAGGCGACGAAATCGGTCTCGTGCTGGATGGCCGAAATCTGCTTGAGGGTATCGACGATGGTGGCAAAGCGCGCGCGCACCCCTTGCTCGTAGACGAACAGCCGGCGGTTGAGGTCGGCGTCGACCAGCGCGTGTTCGCAGCGCTGCCCCGGGCCGATCACGCAGGCGGGATTGGCCGGGTCGACCGCCGCCTGCTGCATCGCCCGCGCCAGCACCCGCCCCTGCACGGCCTCGGCCGGCAGGTAGGCGCCGCTGGCCTGCAGCGCGATTCGGCGTTTGAGGGTGTTCATCGCCCGCGTTCCTGCGATCTACCGGCTCAGCCCCGCGCCCCGCCGGAGACGGTGACGGTGGCGCCACGCCCGCTGTTGCCCGACGAGCCGGTGATCGGCGACATCGGCACGTCCGGACGCTCCAGTTCGCGGTAGGTCACGGCGCTGCGGCCTTCACCGCGCGGATCGCCGCGCATCGACGGATTGCGCACCTGGCTGAACGGCCCCTCGGTGCCGGTCACGCGCGATTTTTCCAGCCACACATCGCCGGAAATGCGCGGGCCCTGGGTGCTGCCCTCGCCGCTGACGCGTTGCGCGGCGCGCAGCGCGGCTTCTTTCTGCTCCTGCTGCGCCTGCAGCAGCGCCTGCTGCTGCGCCTGGTAGCGCTGCAGATCGGCCTTGCGGAATTCGGGCGTGCCGGTGATCAGGCCGTCGGCCTTGTTGATCGGGCCGGTGATGCGCTCCGCGCCCATGCCGTTGCCGGTGACGATATTGCCGCGATCCCGCCCGAGCGAGGCATGGCCGGGGGTGAGGATGCTGAACACCTGCGGCGCGGCGGCGCGCTGCGGCTCGTCCACCGGACGCGCACGTTGCAGAAAGCGCCCGCTGGTCGCGCAGGTCGAGGGCATGTTGTCGGCGCCGACGTAAGGCGTGCCGGTGACCGGCTCGCAGGCGCCGCGCTCGTCTCCGGTCATCACCGAACCCCCCGCGCCGGGGCGGTCGCCGGTGAGCACCCGCGCCGACACGGTGGCGCTGTCGGGCACGCGGTTGCGCTGCGCGGTCAGCGCCGGCGCCGGGCAGGCCGCGGCGTACTGGCCCTGGCCGAAGTAGGTGTCGCCGCTGATCGGCGCGCACACCCCGGCCTCGGCGCCGGTGACCTTGGCGCTTGGCGCGGGAAGGCTGCCGGTGACCGGCAGGCCGCGCCAGGTCTGGTCCACGTTCACCTTGGCCACCGGGGCGATCGCCGGGGGCGCCGCGCACACGGCGCCGAGCTGTTGGGTGCCGATGTAATCGACGCCGGTGACGGGTTGGCACCCGTACGACTCGTCACCGGACAATTTTGGGCTAGGCGCGACTTCCGAGCCGGTGACGGTGCGGCCACCGAGGGTCTGCATCGCACTGACTTTGGCCGGGCCGGGCTGGGCCGCGCCGCCGAAGTCCTTGGCGTTGAAATACTGGTTGCCGGTGACCGCGCGGGTCGATCCGGCCTCGTTGCCGGTGACGGCGACGCTGCGGCCGGCATTGGTGCCGGTCACGGTCTGGCCGTCGCGGGTGGACATCACGCTGACCTTGCGCGGCTGTG
>CAYMDM010000129.1:0-3619 GCA_964389235.1 uncultured Burkholderiaceae bacterium | reverse complement strand
GCACCACCCTGTGGCGGCTGGAGCGCCGCGGTACCCTCAAACCCATCCGTCTCGGCCGCCTGCGGCGCTACCGCTGGTCCGATCTGCAGCGGCTGGCGGAGGCGGGTGAGAGTGGCACCTCACCGCAAGCCCGTCGGTAAAGTTAACCCAGCGACAACACCAGCGCCCGAGCACCCTCTCCCCTGATCGTGGAGGCCAGGCCGCGGCCAGGTCCAATTCGGCGGTCTGAACTTGGGCTCACGAGTCGAGCGAACGCGGCCCACCCGTCGCGACCCCTGATGTGAAGCACTTACGAGGCGGTCGAACACCCCGGCGCGGCGCAGCCGCAGCCTCAACCGGGCGCCCGCAGGGCAGCCCCACGCCGGCGCCGCCAGCGCAGCGCCGCGGCAGCCTCAAGCCCGACCGAACGTCGAGAGGTCGGGCCCGGTTCTGGACAAGGCCGCGGTCGGCCCCTCATCGCGGGATAAGGCCCCTGTGCCCCGGAGGTGGGCCGACTGGGAGGGTGGCGACGACTTCGGTGGCTACGTTCCCTGCAAAGCCCCTGTTGCGACAGATAGTTCTTATAAGAACTAAATTGGTGGCGTGTTTAGTTCAGGCCAACAGTGATTGTGATGAACCCCGCCTATCCATTCCTGCCGCTGCTGCGCGAACTCGTGCGCACCTATCAGGCGTTCGAGCGCTACTCGGCGGCGCATGTGCAGCAGATGGGGCTGACTGCGGCGCAGTTCGACGTCATCGCCACGCTGGGCAACACCGCGGGGATGAACCCCAAACAGCTCGGACAAAAGACGCTGATCACCAAGGGCACGCTCACTGGGGTGATCGACCGGCTGCAGGCCAAGGGGCTGGTGCGCCGCCTGCCCGACCCGAGCGACGGCCGTGGGCAGATCGTGCAACTCACCGCTGCCGGGCAGGGGTTGTTCGAGCAGGTGTTCCCGGCGCACGGTGAACACCTCGGGCAGGCGTTTGCGCAGTTGGACGCGCAGCAACTGGCGGCGGCGGAAACCGCACTGCGCCGCGTGCGGCAGGCGCTTGAACACCGCCACAACCATCAGGCCGCTGAGGTGCAGCCATGAATGCGCCCGCCCGTGCGCCGCTGGCCCGCTACACCCTTACCGCGCAGGCGCTGCACTGGCTGGTCGCGCTGCTGATCTTTGGCCTGTTTCCGCTCGGGCTGTACATGCACGACCTGCCGCTGTCGGTGGAAAAAATCGAGCTGTACTCCTGGCACAAGTGGTTCGGCATCACCGTGCTGCTGCTGGTGGTGCTGCGCATCGGCTGGCGGCTGACGCACCGCCCGCCGCCGCTGCCGCCGTCCATCCCCCGCTGGCAGCAGGCCGCTGCCGAGTGGATGCACGAGGGGCTTTATCTGTTGATGCTGTTCATCCCGCTGTCGGGCTGGGCGCTGAGCTCGGCTGCCGGGGTGCCCGTGGTGTGGTGGGGCGTGCTGCCGCTGCCCAACCTGCTGCCGGCGAGCCAGCCGGCGGAGCATCTGCTCGTGCTCGTGCACGCCACGCTGAACTACACCCTGGCTGCACTGGTCGTGCTGCACGTCGCGGCGGCGATCAAGCACCAGTTCATCGACCACGACGGCGTGCTGCAACGCATGCTGCCGGGGCGCAAACCGTAAGGAGCACCGATCATGCGTATTGCAAGTTGGACGAGATGGGCCGGGTTGGCCGGCGCCGTGGCCCTCAGCGCGGCGGCGCATGCCCAGCCGGCGGCCTACACCCATGTGCTGCCGGCATCGAGCGTGACCTTCAGCGCCACGCAGATGGGCGTGCCGATGCATGGCCGGTTCAAGACCGTCGACGCGCAGGTGGACTTCCTGCCGGGCGATCTGGCCAGGTCGCACGTCAGCGTGGCGGTGCAGGCGGCGAGCATCGACGCCGGCAGCGCGCAGACCGATGCGCTGCTCACCGGCGCCGACTGGCTGGCGGCCCAGGCCGACCCGCAGGCACGCTTTACCTCGACCCAGTTCACCGCCGACGGCCCCGGGCGCTACTGGGTCAGCGGCACGCTCACGGTCAAAGGCCACAGCCAGCCTCTGCGCGTGCTCGTCACGACCCACCCCTCGGGCGCCGATCTGGCGATGGACGCCGCCTTCACCCTCGACCGCACCGCCTTCGGCCTGGGAACTGGCTCGTGGGCCGACACCAGTGTGGTGGCCGCGGCGATTCCGGTGCAGGTGCACCTCGTCGTCGCTCCGTGATTTTGTTGCTCGACTCTCTCCCTGAAAGGCTCATCATGAAAACCTTACGTCTGTCTTCGCTGTTCTCCGCCACTTGCCTGGCGGCAGCGCTGGCCGTGTCTCCCGCTTGGGCGGTACAGACCGCGGCTCCCCAGCCTTATGCCCACCTGCACGCCAACCCCGCCGGCAGCTATCAGATCGACCCCGACCACTCCGGGGTGCAGTTCACCATCGGCCATGCCGGGGTGGGCGAGTTCACCGGGGTGTTCAAGCAGATCAGCGGCACCTACACCTTCGACCCGCAACATCCGGCGCAGGACAAGGCCGACATAACCATCGCCGCCAAGAGCCTCGACACCTTCATGCCGCAGCGCGACACCGACCTGCTGGCCGCACCGTTTTTCGACGCCGCCGCACACCCGGACATCCGCTTCGTCAGCACCCGCTACGTGCCGAACGGCAAGGACGGCGGCACGCTCTACGGCAATCTCACGCTGCGTGGCGTGACCCGGCCGGTGACGTTTCACGTGCGTCTGATCGGCGCCGGCGACGTGGCCTACCTGCCCAAACCGTGGGGCGGGTACTTGAGCGGCTTCGTCGCCACCGCAACGATCAACCGCATGGACTTCGGCATGACGGCGTTTCCCGCCGGGCTCAGCCATGAGGTGAAGGTGCGGGTGGATGTCGAAGGCGTGAAAACCGGTGGCTGAACCGTGAGCGCTGCCGTGATGCCCGCGCTGTTCGTCTCCCACGGCTCACCGATGCTGCCGCTGGAGCCGGGCACGGCCGCGCCGATGCTGCAGGCGCTGGGCGCCAGCCTGCCGCGGCCGCAGGCCATCGTCGCCTTCTCGCCGCACTGGATGGCGCGGCAGCCCACCGTGGGCAGCAGCGCGCAGCCGCCCACGCTGCACGACTTCGGCGGCTTCGACCCGGCGCTCTACGCCCTGCGCTACCCGGCGCCGGGCGCGCCCGAGGTCGCCGCGCAGGTGGCGGCGCGGCTGCGCGAGGCCGGCTGGACGGTGCACGACGACCCGCACCGCGGCCTGGACCACGGGGTATGGGTGCCGTTGCGGCTGATGTTCCCGCAGGCCGACGTGCCGGTGGTGCCGCTGGCGATGCCCTGGCCGCTCGACGCCGCGGGCGCCTACCGTCTCGGGGCGGCGCTGGCCCCGTTGCTGCAACAGGGCGTGCTGCTGCTGGGCACGGGCAGCCTGACCCACAACCTGCATGAATTTCACCCGGCGGCCCACACCGATGACCCGCCCGCTGCCTATGTGCAGGCGTTCACCGCGTGGATGCGCGAGCACATCGACCGCGGCGACACCGCGGCGCTGCTCGACTACCGCCGCCGCGCACCGCACGCCCCTCGCGCGCACCCCAGCGACGAGCATCTGCTGCCGCTGTTCTGGGCGCTGGGCGCGGCCGGCC
>CAYMDM010000128.1:0-3851 GCA_964389235.1 uncultured Burkholderiaceae bacterium | reverse complement strand
TGCTGCAGGCGCGCGGGGTGCAGGTGGCGTTTGCCCGCCCGCGCGGGGTGTTCGGGCGCGAATGGCGGCCGGTGCTCGACGGCATCGATCTGGACGTGCCGGCCGGGCGTACGCTGGCGGTGGTCGGCGAGTCGGGCAGCGGCAAGTCCACGCTGGCGTTGGCGCTGCTGGGCCTGTTGCGGCGGCGCGGCGGCAGCGTGCAGTTGGCCGGCGCCGACCCACAAGCGCTGCGCGGCTCGGCGTTGCGCGCGCTGCGCGGCAAGGCGCAGATCGTGTTCCAGGATCCGTTTTCCAGCCTGTCGCCGCGGCGAACCATCGCGCAAATCGTCGGCGAAGGCTTGGAAGTGCACCGTCCGCAGTTGAGCGCGGCGCAGCGTCTGTCCGCGGTCGAGCAGGTGCTGGCCGAAGTCGGCCTGCCGCTGACCCACGAGCAGTTGCAGCGCTACCCGCACGCGTTTTCCGGCGGGCAGCGGCAGCGCATCGCGCTGGCGCGGGCGCTGATCGTGCAGCCCGAGCTGCTGGTGCTCGACGAGCCGACCAGCGCGCTCGACGCCAATGTGCAGGATCAGGTGCTGCAGCTGCTGGCCGCGCTGCAGCACCGTCGCGGGCTGGCGTATCTGCTGATCACCCACGATCTGGCGGTGGTCGCCGCGCTGGCGCACGACGTGCTGGTGCTGCACGGTGGGCGGGTGGTCGAATCCGGCCCGGTGGACACGGTGTTGCGCGCGCCACAGCAGCCCTACACCCGGGAGCTGCTGGCCGCGGCGGACTGGGGCGAAACGGCGGCCGCGGGGTGAGGGGTTGCCGGCGCGTGCGCCCCGGCACCGCTGCCTTGCCCGCGTTAACACGAGCCGGGCGGGTCGCGCCCCGCTCGCATTGCCAAGCGAAAAGGCGTGCGCTTATAATCTCATCTTCGATCAATGGCAAGAGCTGCGTGAGCCCGAGTGGCGACGGGTTCAGGCGATTGATTCGGTCATGCAACACAACAAAGCGGGCGGCGGTTGTGCCGAACGCAGCAAAGTGGGCGACTTCATCGCCCATTTTTTTTGCTCGGGCCGTTGCCCTTGTGCGGCGCACAAAGGTGGCGGCCGGAGCCGAGAGAAGTTTGGGAAGGTTGAGATCGCGCGATGCGCACGGATGCGGTGGAAGCGGCGGTGGCCGCGCTGGGGCTGGAAGTCGTGGAGGTGGAACACCTGCCGCGCGGGCTGCTGCGCGTGACCATCGACCACCCCGATGGCGCGCCGGTGACGGTGGAAGATTGCGAGCGGGTGACGCGGCAGTTGCAGTATGTGTTCGAGGTCGAGAACATCGACTATGACCGGCTGGAGGTGTCCTCGCCCGGGCTGGACCGGCTGCTGCGCAAGCCGCAGGATTTCGAGCGCTTCGCCGGGCTGGAGGTGGACGTGACCCTGCGGCTGCCTTTTCAGGGGCGCAAGAAATACCGCGGCTTTCTGCTGCCGCGGGAAGAAGGCGAGCCGGATGATCGCTTTTCGCTGCGGCTGTCGCCACCGCCCGATTCGTCCGCAGCGACGCGCGGGCCGGGGCGGGCCAAGGGCGTGAAAAAACCGCCCGCAAAACCTGCGGCGCCGGCCAAGGCGCCGGCGGGGGATGCAGCGGTGGAGACGGTTCTGAATGTGAGTCTGGCCGAAGTCCGCGAAGTGCGGCTGGTGCCGGTGGTCGATTTTGGGAGTGGTCGGAAATGAGTCGCGAACTGTTGATGCTGGTCGATGCCCTGGCGCGCGAAAAAAACGTCGATCAGGATGTGGTGTTCGGCGCGGTTGAGGCCGCGCTGGCCTCGGCGACCAAGCGCCTGTACGAGGGCGAGGTGGACATCCGCGTGCAGATCGACCGGCACACCGGCGAGTACGAAACCTTCCGCCGCTGGCTGGTCGTTCCCGATGAGGCGGGGCTGCAGCAGCCCGACGCCGAAATTCTGCTGTTCGAGGCGCGCGAGCAGATTCCGGACATCGAGGTCGGCGACTACATCGAGGAGCCGGTGGAGAGCATCGCGTTCGGGCGCATCGGCGCACAGGCAGCCAAGCAGGTCATCCTGCAGAAAATCCGCGATGCCGAGCGCGAGCAGATCCTCAACGACTTTCTCGCCCGCAACGACAAGATCTTTGCCGGCACCGTCAAACGCATCGACAAGGGCGATCTGATTCTGGAATCGGGCAAGGTCGACGCGCGGCTGCGCCGCTCGGAAATGATTCCGAAGGAAAACTGGCGAGTCGGCGACCGGGTGCGCGCGGTCATCACCAAAATCGATCGCACCGCGCGCGGGCCGCAGATCGAGGTGTCGCGCACCTCGCCGGAGTTCATGATCGAGCTGTTTCGGCTGGAGGTGCCCGAGGTCGAGCAGGGGCTGCTGGAAATCAAGTCGTGCGCGCGCGAGCCGGGCGTGCGGGCGAAGATCGCGGTGCTGTCGCACGACCGCCGCGTCGACCCGATCGGTACCTGCGTGGGCATCCGCGGCTCTCGCGTCACCGCGGTGACCAACGAGCTGGGCGGCGAGCGGGTGGACATCGTGCTGTGGTCGGACGATCCGGCGCAGTTCGTCATCGGCGCGCTGGCGCCGGCCAATGTGCAGTCCATCGTCGTCGATGAGGAAAAGCATGCGATGGACGTGGTGGTCGACGAGGAAAACCTCGCGCTGGCCATCGGCCGCACCGGGCAGAACGTGCGGCTGGCCTCCGAGCTGACCGGCTGGCACATCAACATCATGAGCGCCGAGGAGTCGCAGGCCAAGCAGGAGCAGGAAACCGAGGCGATGCGCCAGTTGTTCATGGACAAGCTCGACGTCGATCAGGAGGTTGCCGACATCCTGATCGCCGAAGGCTTCACCAGCCTGGAGGAGCTGGCCTACGTGCCGATCCAGGAAATGATGGACATCGAGGCCTTCGACGCCGATACCGTCAACGAACTGCGCGAACGCGCCCGCGATGCGCTGCTCACCCAGGACATCGCCCGCGAACAAAAGGTCGAGGAAGTGGCCGAAGACCTCAAGCATCTCGATGGTCTGAGCAGCGACGACCTCGCCCGTCTGGCGGAGGCCGGTGTGCGCACCCTGGACGATCTGGGCGACCTGGCCACCGACGAACTGGCCGAAATCCTGCACGCCGAGCCGGCGCGCGCCGCCGACCTGATCGTCAAGGCGCGGGCGCACTGGTTCGATACCCCGAGCGCGGCGCCCGCCGCTCCTTCGACCTGACGCCGCGCGCCCTGACCCGACGCCTCCGCCACACCCCCCGCCCGCTGCAGCAGCAAGGACACCGCATCAATGGCCAGTAACACCGTCGCCCAATTCGCCGCAGAACTCGGCAAGCCCGTTGCCCAATTGCTCGAACAACTCGGGCAGGCCGGAGTGCGCAAGAGTTCCGCCGACGACGCCATCAGCGAGGCCGACAAGGCCCGGCTGCTCGATCATCTGCGTGCCGCGCACGGTTCGGCCGGCGCCGAGCGCAAGAAAATCACCCTCACGCGCAAGCAGACCAGCGAAATCAAGCAGGCCGACGCCACCGGCAAGGCGCGCACCATTCACGTCGAGGTGCGCAAGAAGCGGGTGTTCGTCAAGCGCGACGAGTCGGCACCCGAAGCGGCGGCTGCCGAGCCCGCGGCGCCCAGTGTGGACGAGCGGGAACTGCAGCGGCGCGAGGAAGACGCCCGCCGCCAGGCCGAGCTGCTGGCGCGGCAGGCCGAGGAACTCGCCGCCAGGCGGGCCGCCGAGGAAGCGCGACGTGCCGAGGAAGCCCGGCGCGAGCGCGAACAGGCCGAGCGCGAAGCGCAGGCCGCACGCGAGGCGCAAGCCGCCGTTGCAGCCAACGGTGAGCCGGCCGATGAGGCGTGCGCCGCCG
>CAYMDM010000127.1:0-3905 GCA_964389235.1 uncultured Burkholderiaceae bacterium | reverse complement strand
CGGCAGCCGGCGCAACACCGGCTCGCCGCGGCGCCGGGGTCGGGCGGCGGGCGAGGCGGCGGAGAACACGGTGGGAGGCAAAGACAAGGGAGCGGCGGGATTGGCCGCCGCGGGCGCCACAGCCGGGCCGGCCGCGGTACGGCGCCTAAAATGCCCGCGGATTATAGGCAGCGCCCCTGCAGCAGCCGGGCCGCTGGCACCCGGTTTCTCGTCGGTTTTGCCCCGCCGGAACGGCGCCCGAAACCACGGGCTGAGCGCGGCGTCCGCGCCGCCGGTTCGCCCGGTTGCCGCGACGCCAGCGCTGCCGCTTTTGCATCCGAATCCACCAGGCACCGACCCGCCGCCCCACGCCTGCCCCCTGCCCCGTTGCCGATGACCGCTCCCACCGTCTCCCCCGCCGCCGCGGCCCGCCGAGGCGCGCTGCAGCAATGGCTGCAGCGGCTGCCCGCCGACCTCGGCGTGCAGCCCGACACCCTGGCCGCAGCCAGCAGCGACGCCAGTTTTCGCCGCTACTTCCGGGTGCAGACCGCGCACGGGCCGCGCATCGTGATGGACGCACCGCCGCCGCAGGAGGACGTGCGGCCGTTCGTGCGCATCGCCCGGCTGCTGGCCGAAGGCGGGGTGCATGTGCCGCAGGTGCTGGCCGAGGACGCGGCGCAGGGTTTTCTGCTGCTCGAAGACCTGGGCGACACCACGTATCTGCAGGCGTTTCGCGCCGAGCCGCAGGCCGTGCACGAGCGGGTGATGCAGGCGCACGACGCGCTGGTGCGGCTGCAGGGCGTTGCGCCCGAGGGCGTGCCGCCCTATGACTCGGCGCGGCTGTGGGCCGAGATGGAGCTGTTTCCCGAGTGGTTTCTCACCCGCCACCACGGCTTGCAGCTCAGCGACACCCAGCGGCAGCAGTTGCACGCGCTGTTCGAACAGCTGGTGCACACCGCGCTGGCGCAGCCGCTGGTGCTGGTGCACCGCGACTGGCACAGCCGCAACCTGATGCTCACGCCGGAGCGCAACCCCGGGGTGCTGGACTTTCAGGACGCGGTGGTCGGGCCGATCACCTACGACCTGGTTTCGCTGCTGCGCGACGCCTATATCGACTGGCCCGAGGAGCAGCAGATCGACTGGGCGATCCGCTACTGGGAGCGCGCGCGCAAGGCCGGTCTGCCGGTGCGCGCGGACTTTGCCGAGTTCTACCGCGACCTGGATTACATGGGGCTGCAGCGTGCGCTCAAGGTGCTGGGCATATTCGCCCGGCTGTGGCACCGCGACGGCAAGGCGCAATACCTCGACGATCTGCCGCAGGTGCTCAAGCACACCCGGCTGGTGGCGCAGCGCTATGGCGCGTTCGCGCCGCTGCTCAAGCTGCTCGACGCGGTGGAGCAGCGCAGCCCGCAGATCGGCTACACCTTCTGACCGCGCCGTGGCTGCGCGCCCGACCGCGATGATCCTGGCTGCCGGCCGCGGCCAGCGCATGCAGCCGCTGTCGGACCGCACCCCCAAGCCGCTGCTGCCGGTGGCCGGCAAGCCGCTGATCGTCTGGCAGATCGAGCGTCTGGCCGTAGCGGGCTGGGCCGACATCGTGATCAACACCGGCTGGCTGGGCGAGCAGATCCCCGCAGCCTTGGGCGACGGTGCGCGCTTTGGCGCGCGGCTGCGGTATTCGCCCGAGCCGCCCGAGGCGTTCGAGACCGGCGGCGGCATTGCGACTGCGCTGCCGCTGCTGGGGCCGGCGCCGTTTGTCGTGGTCAGCGGCGACATCTACACCACCTTCGACTACGCCCGGCTGCACGCGGCCGCCGCGCGCATCGCCGCCGACCCGCAGGCCACCGCGGCGCATCTGGTGCTCACCCCCAACCCCGGGCACAACCCGGGCGGGGACATGGCGCTGGCTGCAGATGGCCGCATCCGCCGCGACGGGCCGCGGCTGAACTACGGCAACATCGGCGTGTTTCACCCGCTGCTGTTCGCCGGCCAGCCGGCGCGGCAGCGCTGGAAGCTGTTTCCGTGGCTGTACCACGCGGTCGATGCCGGGCGGGTCAGCGGCGAGCGGTTCGGCGGCGAGTGGGACAACGTCGGCACCCCCGAGCAGCTCGCCGCGCTCGATGCGCGACTGCGCGCCGCGTCGGCCTCGGGGCGCTGACCGGCAAATCGCCGCGCGCGGTCAACAGTTGCTCGCTGCCGCGCACGGCGCAACTAGCTGCCGCGCCGTAAAGTGCAGGCTTTGAGCAGCCGCCAGCGCGGATCCGCCGTGCCGACGCCGCTGCCACGCTCTTACCGTTCGCTCCCGTTTCATGTCCATCGACCCCGCCTACCTCGCCCGCTGCGCCGCGCGCCGCGCCGAACTCGCCCGCCGCATCGCCGCCGCCGGTGGTGGCGTGGCACTCTTGCCGACCGCGCCGGAAGCGCTGCGCAACCGCGACAGCGACTACCCCTACCGCTGGGACAGCTACTTCTACTACCTCACGGGCTTCCCCGAGCCGCAGAGCCTGCTGGCGCTGGCGGTCGATGCCGACGGCAGCGCGCGCAGCGTGCTGTTCTGCCGCGACAAGGACGCCGAGCGTGAAATCTGGGACGGCTTTCGCTACGGGCCGGCCGCGGCGCAGCAGACTTTCGGCGTCGACGAGGCGCGGTCGATCGCCGACCTCGACGCCGAAATCCCGAAGCTCTTGGCCGACCGCGCCGCTGCGTGGTGGCCGTTTGCCGTGCACCCCGGGTTCGAGACCCGGATCGAGGGCTGGTTGAAAGCGGTGCGCGGGCAGGCGCGCGCCGGGGTGGTCGCGCCCGCGGTGCAGCGCGACCTTTGTGCCGAGCTCGACGACATGCGGCTGTTCAAGGACGAGGTCGAGTTGGACCTGATCCGCCGCGCCGGGGCGATTTCCGCCGCCGCGCATGTGCGCGCGATGCAGGCCAGCGCCCGGCTGCTGCGCCAGCCACCGCGCGAGGGGCTGCGCGAATACCACCTCGAAGCCGAGCTGCTTCACGCGTTTCGTTTTGGCGGCGCGCAGTCGCCAGCGTATGGGTCCATCGTCGCCGCTGGCGCCAACGCCTGCGTGCTGCACTACCGCGCCAGCGACGCGCCGGTGCGCGCTGGCGACCTGGTGCTGATCGACGCCGCGTGCGAGCTCGACGGCTACGCCAGCGACATCACCCGCACCTTTCCCGCCGACGGGCGTTTCACCGCGCCGCAGCGCGATCTGTACGAGGTGGTGCTGGCCGCGCAGGCCGCGGCGATCGACGCCTGCCGCGAAGGCCGGCGCTTTTCCGACCCGCACGACGCGGCGCTGCGCGTGCTGGCGCAGGGCATGCTGGACTATGGGCTGATCGACCGCAACGCCGCGCCGGACGTCGACGCGGCGATCGAATCCGGCGCGTACAAGCGTTTTTACATGCACCGCACCGGCCACTGGGTGGGCATGGACGTGCACGACTGCGGCGACTACGCCGAGCCGGGCGAGCCGGCGCAGCCGCAGTCCGACGGCGGCAAAAAGCGCCCGTCGCGGGTGCTGCGTGCGGGCATGGTGCTGACCGTCGAGCCGGGGCTTTATGTGCGCGCGGCCGACGATGTGCCGCAAGCGTTCCACGGCATCGGCATCCGCATCGAGGACGATGTGGCGATCCGCCCCGGCGGGCAGGACTGCGAGGTGCTGACCCCGGGCGTGCCCAAGGCCGCCGCCGACATCGAGGCGCTGATGCGCGGCTGACGGCGCGTGCCGCCGCCCTGTTTGCTCTCGCCAAACCCGCCAACGCTGCCATGTCTGCCGCCGCTTCCCTCGTCTCCCGCCGCCCGCTGCGTGTCGCGGTGATCGGCGCCGGCCCGGTCGGGCTGGCCGCGGCGCTGCATCTGCGCGCAAGCGGCCTGCCGGTGGCGCTGCAGGTGTTCGACGCCGCGGCCGACGCGCAGGCGGCGC
>CAYMDM010000126.1:0-3956 GCA_964389235.1 uncultured Burkholderiaceae bacterium | reverse complement strand
CGGCCTCGCGCTGCGCGGCCATGCTCTGGGCCGGCACGCGCGCGGCCTCGGCCCCGGCCAGACGCACGCGGTGCTGGGCGCGGCGCAGTTCGCGGTAGGCGTCGGCCGAGGCGCGGCCTACGCCCTGCGGCAGCAGGTCGAGCGCTTCGGCCATGCCCAGCAGCGCGATATTGCCGACGTCGGCGATGAGCTGGGGATATTGCGCGGCGTGCGCCAGCACCAGGTATTGCACCGCGAACTCGACGTCGACCATGCCGCCTTCGTCGTGCTTGACGTCGAAGTCGGCGCCGGGGTTGGGGTGGCCCTCGGCGACGCGGCGGCGCATCGCCAGGATCTCCTCGCGCAGCGCCGCCGGGTCGCGCGGCATGGTCAGCACCGCGGTGCGGATGGCCTCGAAACGCGCGCCGATCGCGGCGTCGCCGGCGCAGAAACGCGCGCGGGTCAGCGCCTGATGCTCCCAGGTCCACGCAGTGTTGGAGCCGCGGCCGAGCTGGTATTGCTCGAACGCGGCGAGGCTGGTGACCAACAGCCCGGCGTTTCCGTTGGGGCGCAGCCGGGTGTCGATTTCAAACAGCCGGCCGGCGGCGGTGTGCGCGGTGAGCCACCACACCAGCTTGCGCGCGAACGTGGCGTAGATTTCCGGCGCACGCTCGTCGGCGTCGTCGAACAGAAACACCAGATCGAGGTCGCTGCCGTAGCCCAGTTCCTTGCCGCCGAGCTTGCCGTAGGCGATGACGGCGAATGCCGGCTGCTCGCGATGACGCTGCGGCAGTTCGGCCCAGCACCAGCGCAGCGCGTGGGCGATGGTCTCGTCGGCCAGCGCCGAGAGTTCGTCAGCCACTTGCTCGACCCGGATCTGCCCGGTGAGGTCGCGCAGCAGGGTGCGGAACATCTCGGCATGAAAGCCGCGGCGCAGCACGTCCATGCCCTCGCCGGCGTCCCATTGCCCGCGCTCGATGAGCGCCGCGTGCTGCGCGTCCAGCGCGGCAGCAAAGGCGCGGACATCGAACCGCTCGCTCGGCGGGGTGATGAGTTCGTCGATCACCGCGGGGTTGCGGCGGATGTAGTCCGCGGCCCAGGCCGAGGTTTCGAGCACCGCGCACAGCCGGGCCAGCGCGGCCGGCTGCTCGGCGAAAAAGGCGAGATAGGTTTCGCGCCGGCCGATGGCTTCGAGCAGGTCGATCAGCCGGTCGAGCACCACCGTGGGCTGGCTCAACCCGGCGGCGATGCCGATGCCGCGGTCGAGCACCTTGAGCAGCCGCAGCCGGCCGTTGTCGGTGAGCGCGGCAAACCGCGGCGACTGCTCCAGCGCGCGCAGCCGGGCAACGGTGGAATCGGCCGCGAGGCTGGCCTTGGCCAGGCTGTGACGCACTGCGTCCAGGCTTTCCGGCGGCTTGGCGCAGCCGGTGCACTGCGGGGCGTTGTGGTTGAGCAGGGTGTCGAATTCGCTGGCGACGAATTCGCGCACCGCATCCAACTCGCGCAGCAGCTTGCAGCCCTTGGGGCAGGCGCCGCGACGCGCCGGGTCGTCGGCAAAGTCCATCGCCCAGGCCAGCGCGGCCAGATCGGCGTCGTCCACCGGCAGGCTGTGGGTCTGCGCGTCGTCCAGATACTGGATGCGATGCTCCAGCCGGCGCAGAAAACGGTAGCTGTCGGCCAGGCGCTGCGCGGTGGCCGCGGGCATCAGCCCGTTCGATACCAGCAACTCCAGCGACGGCAGGGTGGCGCGGCAGCGAATCTGCGGCATGCGCCCGCCGCGAACGATCTGCATCAGCTGCACGATGAACTCGATTTCGCGGATACCGCCGCGGCCGAGCTTGACGTCGTTGGCCTTTTCCGGGCGGGCGGCGGCGCGCTTGGCCGCCTCGGCGCGGATCTGCCGGTGCAGCGCGCGCAGCGCTTCGAGCATGCCGAAGTCCAGATAGCGCCGCCACACGGACGGGGTGACGATGGCTTCGAGCGCGCGCGCCGCGGCCTGCGCCTCGGGCGTGGACAGCGGCGACACCACCCGGCCCTTGAGCCAGGCAAAGCGCTCCCACTCGCGCCCCTGCACCAGGAAATACTCTTCGAGCATCGCCAGGCTGACCACCGGCGGGCCGCTGTCGCCATTGGGCCGCAGCCGGGTGTCGACGCGGAACACGAAGCCAGCTTCGGTGACGTCGGAAATCAGCGGCACCAGCCGCCGCACCAGCAGCGCAAAGTATTCGCGGTTGGACAGCGGCACCGGGCCGTCGGTGTCGCCATCTTCGTCGTAGACGAACACCAGATCGATGTCGGACGACACGTTGAGCTCGTAGCCGCCGAGCTTGCCCATGCCGACGACCAGAAACTGCGCCGGCGCGCCGCTGGCCGTGCGCGGCTGGCCGTGGCGCTCGGCCAGCGTGGCCTGCACATCGGCCAGCGCCGCGGCGATCACCGCCTCGGCCAAGTCGCTGATGCCGCGGGTGACAGCCTCTAAAGCCGCGCCGTGGGCAACGTCGGCCTCGATCAGCCGCAGCATCAGCGCGTTGCGCACCCGGCGCAGCGCGGTCGCCAGGGTTTCGCCGGCAGCGCGGCGGGTGGCGATCGCGGCGTCGATATTGGTGCGGTCGGGAATCGCGGCGCTCGGCCACAGCGCCAGCACCTCGTCGAACCGCCCGTGCTGCCGACGGTAAAACCGCGAAAACTCCTGCAACTCCATTGATTGGCTCAGCGCAATCCCCGATGGCGCCCAGCATAGAGGCGCCGCCGGGGCGACGCGCGCAAGCTCCGGGCAAACCCGAGCCGGGCGCGCTGGCAATGCGGCGGCAGTGTTGCGCGCCGGCAAATCGTGTGGCGAGCCGGGCGTGGCGCGGCGCGAATAACCCCGCGTTCGCCCCAAGGCAGCATCCGACTGGGCCGGGCGAAGCCCTACCATCGCGAGCTTTCCCCGCTCGTCTCCCGCCCGTCGTTCCGCCGTGTCTGCCCTGCATGTGTCGCTGCGCGTGGCCACGCGCATCTGGGAGACGGCGATTGCGCTGGTGGTGGGCGTCTATCTGGTGCTCATCGTCGCGCTGCTGGCGCTGCGCTACGTGCTGCTGCCGCAGGCCGACACTCTGCGGCCGTGGATCGAGCAGCAGGTCGGGCAGGCCATCGGCCTGCCGCTGCACATCGGCGCGGTGCAGACGCAGTGGAGCGGGCTGATGCCCCAGTTCACCCTGCGCGACGTGCGGGTGGATGCGCCCGACGGCACGCCGGCGCTGAAGCTGGCCGAGGTGCAGGCCGACCCGTCGTGGACCAGCCTGCCGCGGCTGGCGCCGATGTTCGACCGCATCGTGGTGCGCGGCGCCGACTTCACCCTCACCCGCCCCGACCCCGATCACCTCGAACTCGGCGGACTGCGCTTTGCCCTCACCGGCGGCAGCGGCGACACCGCCCGCCCGTTCGCCGACTGGCTGCTGCGGCAGCGCGAGGTCGCGCTGCTCGACAGCCGCATCACCTGGATCGACCGGGCCGCCGGCGCGCCGCCGTTGCCGCTGACAAGGGTCAACCTGGTGATGCGCAACGGCTTCATCCGCCACCGCGCCGCGCTCACCGCGACCCCACCTGCGGCGTTTTCCGGGCCGATCGACCTGCGCGCGGACTTCCGCCAGCCGCTGCTCGCCCGCCACCCCAGCGATGTGCAGCAATGGCGCGGCCAGGTCTACGCGCTGCTGCCCGACGCGCAGCTGGCGGCGGTGCAGAAGCAAGTGCCGCTGCGCAACCCGTGGCCGGTGCAGGCGGGCGCCGGGTCGCTGCGGGCATGGCTGGAGATCGACCGCGGCCAGCCCGAGCAGCTCACCGCCGATCTGGCGCTGCGCGATGCCCGGGTGCAAACTCACGCGGGGGCCGCGCCGCTGGCGCTGCAGGCGCTGGCCGGGCGGGTGGAATGGACGCGGCTGGCGCAAGGCGAGCGGGTTGCGCTGCGGCGGCTGGCGCTGCGCACCGCAGCCGGAGCC
>CAYMDM010000125.1:0-3959 GCA_964389235.1 uncultured Burkholderiaceae bacterium | reverse complement strand
TGCAGCGCACCCTGCGGCTGCGCAGCGATCTGCCCGCGGCGCTGGCGGGTGGCCAGCTCTGGCTGGCGGCGCAGCCGGAGTTCGCCGCGGCCGACGCTCGGGTGGTCGGCGCCGAAGCGCTGGTGCGCTGGGAACACCCAGAGTTCGGGGCGGTCGGCCCGCAGGAATTCCTGCCGCTGCTGGCGCGCGCCGGCCTGCTGCCGCGGCTGACCGACTGGGTGCTGCCGCGCGCGCTGGACGCGGTGGCGCAGTGGCGCAAGCTGCAGCCGCAGATGCGGGTGGCGGTGAACGTGACCCGGCAGGACTGGCTCGACCCCGGCTTCGTTCAGCGCGTGGCCGCGGCGCTGGCCGCGCGCAACCTGCCCGGCGCGGCACTGGAGCTGGAACTGTCCGAGGAACAGTCGCTGGGCGCCGATTGCGCGCAGGCGCTGCGGCAGGTGCAGGCGCTGGGCGTGGGCCTGGCGCTGGACGACTTCGGCGTGGCGGCTTCCTCCCTCGCCGCGCTGCAGCGCCTGCCGGTGCAGCGGGTGAAAATCGACCGGAGATTCGTCGCCCGGCTGCCGGACAACGCCGACGACGCGCAGTTGCTGCGCGGCATGCTGCGGCTGGCGCGCGGCCTGGGGCTGGCCGTGACCTGCGAGGGACTGGAAACGCCGCAACAGATCGCGCTGCTGCGCGAACTCGGCGCCGACGAGCTGCAGGGCTTTGGCCTGGCGCGGCCGATGCCGCTGGACGCCTTTTCCCGCTGGCTGGACAGCGGCGCGCCGACCTTGCCAGCGCCGGCCTGATCGCGGCCCGAAGTCGGCTCAGGCCTCGCCTGAATGCGCGGGCAGCGCGCGCCGGGCGCCTTCAGCGCCGCGGCACGTAGCCCTGCGCCAGAATGCGCCGCCACACCTGGCGCTTGTCCTCCTCGCTCATCTCGATCCAGCGCCCCACTTCTTCGGCGGCGCGCAGGCAGCCGCGGCACACCGGGTCGAACAGGGTCGAGCAGATGCCCACGCACGGGGTGTCGGGCAGGCCGGCCGGCAGATCGGCAGCAGGGGGCGGGGCGGGTGAGGCGGAAGGGTCGGGCATGGGGCGGCATTGTCCGACACGGCCTGCCGTGCGCGCACCCGCCAGGGAGGCCGGCGGCGCGGCACAATCGCCATGACCATCCCCTTCCATCCAACACCCGAGGATTCCTGCGATGCCTGTGCGACCGATTCTCAAAATGGGCGATGCGCGGCTGCTGCGCGTGGCGCGCCCCGTCGCCGCGTTCGACACGCCTGAACTGCACGCGCTGGTGCGCGACCTGATCGACACCATGCACGCGGCTGATGGCGCCGGGCTGGCGGCGCCGCAGATCGGGGTCGATCAGGCGGTGGTGGTGTTCGGCTTCGAGCACAACCCGCGCTACCCGCAGGCCGAGGCGGTGCCGTTCACCGTGCTGTGCAATCCGCAGATCACCCCGCTGGCCGATGACATGGAAGAGGGCTGGGAAGGCTGCCTGTCGGTGCCGGGGCTGCGCGGGGTGGTGCCGCGCTTTGCCCGCATTCGCTACACCGGTTTGGACGCGCACGGCCAAGCGATTGACCGCACGGTGCAGGGCTTTCACGCCCGGGTGGTGCAGCACGAGTGCGACCACCTGATCGGCAAGCTCTACCCGATGCGCATGACCGACTTCACCCGCTTCGGCTTCACCGACACCCTGCAACTGCCGGATGTGCCGGCGGATTGAACGGCTGCGCGGGCGAAGGGAGAAAAACGAGCGCGGGAATAAACCGTGCAGCGGCGGCGTCCATGCCGTGTCTGATCGCCGAGAACGCGGCAGACCTCGATCCCGACCGTCCCCCTTCCCGCAGGAGTCTGTGCCATGTCCCCAGCCGTTTCACCCCTTTCCCGCCGCGCCGCCGCGGTGCTGTCTTCCGCGGCGGTTGCCGCCACCTTCGTCCTGGCCATGCCGCTGGCGCACGCCGGGCCGGCGGGCGATGCCACTCAGGCACGCATCGACGCGATTGCCAAGGGTAACGAAGCCGCGATCACCGGCGCCTACGCCCCGGGCGCGGTGCTGGAATGGGTGGGCGGGCCGCTCGACGGCCGCTACGCCACCCCGCAGGCGCTGGCCGAGGTGTGGGCCAAGTTCGCCAAGGCCAACCCCGATCTGACCGCCAAGGTGTCCGACCTGCGCGAAGCGGCGAACCCCAAGGGCGCGACGGTCAGCGCCGATGTGGTGTTCCAGGGCAAGGCGGCGATTCCGGTGCGCTACGTGCTGACCTGGCGTGACGGCAAGATCGTTGCCGAGATCTGGCAGGTCGATCCGGCGCTGACCCAGAAGAGCGGTTACTGATCCGCCTGCCCGCCTGCTCGCCACCGCCCGATCATGGCTGACCGCCAGCGCCTGCTGACCGAGCAGATTCCGCACCTGCGCCGCTACGCGCGGGTGCTGACCGGCGGCCGCCAGGCCGACGCCGATGATCTGGTTCAGGACACGCTGGAGCGCGCCCTGCTGAAATGGGGGCTGTGGCGGGGCAGCGGCAGCGTGCGGCCCTGGCTGTTTTCCATCATGCACAACCTGTTCGTCGATCATTACGCGCTGGGCGCCGCCACCACGGCGCTCGACGATCTGCCCGAGCCGCTGCACCCGCAGCAGCCCGCCGACCAGGAGCAGCGGCTCGAAGCGCTGCAATTGCTGGCCGCGCTGCAGCGCCTGCCGGTGCCGCTGCGCGAAGTGCTGCTGCTGGTGGCGGTGGAGGACATGAGCTATGCCGACACCGCCCGCGCGCTGGGCGTGCCGCAGGGCACGGTGATGTCGCGGCTGTCGCGCGCCCGCACCCAGCTCTGGCAGCTCACCGCGGGCGAGGGCGCGGCGCCGCGGCCGGCGCTGCGGGTGGTCGAACGCGAAAGGATGGGCCGATGAGCACGACCCCCCGCCCCGACCGCGACACGTTGATGGCCTTTGTCGACGGCCAGCTCGACCTCACGCGCGCCGCGCAGGTGCAACGGGCGATCGACGCCGACCCGCATCTGGCCGCGCAGGCGCAGGCTCTGCAGCAACAGAATGCCGCGCTGCGCGCCGCGCTCGACCCGCTGCTCGACGAGCCGGTGCCCGCGCGGCTGCTGCAGCGCGTGGCCGCTCCGCCGCAGCGAGTGTGGGCGCGGGCCGCGGCGGTGCTGCTGTGGATCGGCGTCGGCGCGGTCGCCGGCGGAGTGCTCACTTCGCAATGGCGCGGCAGCGCGCCGGCCGCAGTGGCGCAGGCCGAAGGCATGCAGCACTTCGTGCAGCAGGCGCAGCTCGCGTACGCGGTCTACACCCCGGATGCGCGGCGGCCGGTGGAAGTGCGCAACGGCAGCGATCTGGTCACCTGGCTGTCGCGCCGGCTCGATCGCCCGATCGTCGCCCCCGACAGCCTGCCCGGCGGGCTGGAACTGATGGGCGGGCGGCTGCTGCCCGGCATGCCGGGCAAACCGGCGGCACAGCTGATGTATCAGAACGCGCAGGGCCGGCGCGTCACCGTCTACCTGCGCGGCATGGCGCGGCCGACCGCGACCACGGCATTCCGCATCGTCGCCTCCGGGGGCACCACCACGCTGTACTGGGTCGACCGCAACTGGGGCTACGCGCTGACCGGCGACGTGCCGCGCCAGCAACTGCTCGACGCCGCACACGCGCTCTACACCCGATACACCTCCGCCCCATCCGCCGCGGCCGATCCGCCCGCCCCGGCGCCGGCCACGCCGCCGCCGCAGACCTGAAGCGCTGCGGCCCAGTTTCTCCCCACCTCACGCTTTTTTGAGCATGCCCGCGCGGGCGGCGTGGGGTGGTGTTTTTCCAGACCAACCCAAGGAGATTTCGATATGACCGATTTTGCCGACACGCCCGATTCATCCGAAGCAGCCGCTGCCCGCATCGCGCCTGACGCGCAGCGCCGCCGCCTGCTGCGCGGCGGCGTCTGGGCCGCCGGCGGCCTGCTCGTCGCCGG
>CAYMDM010000124.1:0-3972 GCA_964389235.1 uncultured Burkholderiaceae bacterium | reverse complement strand
CGCGGTTGGCCTGCGCGGTGTGTTCGTCGGCCGCGGCGCCGAACACCCGCGCCCAGGTCGCGGCGTCCAGCCGCTGGCGCGCGGCCTGCTCGTAGTCGGCCAGGTTCACCGCGGCGGGCGCGGCGGCTGTCAGCGGCTGCGCGGCGCTCATGGCTGGCTCCACAGCCGCAGCAGGTTGTGATAGTGGCCGGTCAGCGCGGTGGCCAGCGCCGACTCGCCGTGCTGCCGGCGCAGTTCCAGCAGGTTCATGTCCAGCTCGAACAGCAGGCGGCGCTGCTCGGGCTCGCGCACCAGGCTTTCGATCCAGAAAAAACTCGCCAGCCGCTGCCCGCGCGTCACCGGCTCGACGCGGTGTACGTGGCTGGCCGGGTAGAGCACGGCGTCGCCCGCAGGCAGCTTGACCCGCTCTTGGCCGAAGCCGTGGTCGATGACCAGTTCGCCGCCGTCGTAGCTGGCGGGGTCGGAGAGGAACAGGGTGCAGCTCAAGTCGCCGCGCAGCCGCAGCCCGCTGGCGTCGTGCAGGATGGCGTTGTCGATGTGCGCACCATACGCGTTGCTCGCGCCGCTGTAGCGGTTGAACCGCGGCGGCAGGATTTTTTTGGGTAGAGCAGCGGTGAAAAACAGCGGGTGGCGTTGCAGCCCGTCGAGCACCAGGGTGCGCAGCTCCGCGCTGGCCGGGTGGTCGGCTGGCAGTTGCTGGTTGTTTTTCACTGCCCGCGCCTGCGCCCCGGCGGTCACCCGCCCGTCCTGCCACGGGGCGTCTTGCAGCAGCGCGGTGGCACGGGCGAGCGCGGCGGAGTCGAGAACCTGGGGCAGGCGCAGCAACATCGCGGTCAGAACGAGGCGGTGAGGCTCAGTTGCACCGTGCGCGGCGCGCCGGGGGCGTAAAAGCCGTTGTAAAGGCTGTCCACATAGGTTTTGTCGGCCAGGTTCTTGACGTAGAGCTTGGCCGTCCAGGTGGCGTCGATCAGGTATTGCGCCATCACATCGACCGTCGCGTAGCCGGGGGCGACGACGTCGCGGCGCAGCAGCGGCGTGACCGAACTGCGGAAATTCACCCCGGCGCCGACGCGCAGGCGGTCGAGCAGCGCGTAAGTAGTCCACACCGAGCCGCTGTGCCGCGGCGTCAGCCCCGGGCGGTCGCCTTGGCGGATCGCGGTGGTGCTGGTGGTCGGCGCGGCCTGATCGACCTTGGCGCTGGGGATGAAGGTGTAGGACACGAACACATCCCAGCGCGGGGTCAGGCGCCCGGCGATGTCCAGCTCCAATCCGGCGGCGTGGCGCTTGCCCGAGAGCAGTTCGCGCGTGGCCGCCGAGTCCGGGTCGGTGTTGCGCTCGTTGTATTTTTCTGTGTAGAACAGAGCGGCACCGGCGAACAGATTGCCGCCCAGCAGCTCGAACTTGCTGCCCACTTCAACGTTGCGCGTTTTCTCCGGCGGGGTGTTGAGCAGCCGCAGGTTGCTGTTGCTCAGCGTGGTGTTGACCGCGTAGCCGTAGGTGTCGCCCGAGGTGTTGTACGAATAGCCGTAAGAGGCGTAATAGGTGGCCCAGTCGCTGGGCTGAAACAGCAGGCCCAGGCGCGGGCTCCACAAGTCGTAGTCCACCGGCTTGCCCGCACCGTTGACGTCGCGGTAGTCGGCGCGGAAGCGGTCGAAGCGCACACCGCCGACCAACTTCCACTGCGAGGTCAGCCCGACGACGTCTTGCCCGTACAGCGACAGGTTGCGGGTGTCGAAATGCGCCAGCGGAATCACCCGGTTGTCGGCAATCCACGCGCCGTCATTCGGGGTGCCGACTGCGGTGTTGTGCCGCGCGGCGGTGCCGGGGATGTTGTTGTTGCGCGCGGCGTGTTCCTGGCTCCATTCGACCCCGGCGAGCAGCTCGTGCGACAGCCCCGCCAGTTGCAGCTTGTCGGTGTATTCGGACTGGGCGATGGCGATGCGGCTGTCGCCATACCGCCCCTTGCCGGTGCGGCTAAGCACGGTCGCGCCGGTGATCTGATCGGGCCGGGTGATGGCGATGCCGCCGGGCTGCTGCGCGGCCGGGGCGAAGCGAATCACACTGGCCCACAGGTCGCGTTGGTACTCGCCATAGCGCACGGTGGTCTTGAGCCTGGCGTCTCCGCCGAAGGCATGCACCCATTCGAAGGTGCCGTAATGCGCCGAGCTGTCGTTTTTGTCGCTGGCCATGCCGTAATAGTTTTTCGCCGGCAGCACGGGCAGGATGTGCTGGGTCGAGCCCGCAGGCCCGCCCGACAGCAGCCACGGGTGGTTGTAGAGCGGGCGGGTCTTGGTTTCCAGGTAATAGAGGCTGAGGTTGAAGGCATCCTGGGTGCCCACGCCCCAGCTCAGACTGGGGGCGAAGCCAGTCTTGTCGACGCTCGCGCCCCAGTTGCCATCCTTTTCGCGCAGCACGTTGAGCCGCAACGCCGAGGTCTTGGACAGCGCGAGGTTGAAATCCCCGGTCAGCCGCTTGAAGTCGCCCGAGCCAACGGTGGCCTCGACTTCGTTCTGGTCGGCGAGAAAGGGCTTTTTGCTCACCAGGTTGACGATGCCTCCGGTCGAGCCGCGGCCGAACAGCATCGACGCCGGGCCTTTGAGCACCTCGATGCGCTCGACGTTGAAGGTGTCGCGGTCGTAGAGCGGGGCGTCGCGCAGGCCATCGACGTAAATGTCCCCAGCCTGCTGCAGCGAAAAGCCGCGCAGCCGGATGTCCTCCTCGCCGGTCTCGCCAGCTAGAAAGCTCACCCCGCCGACCGCGTGCAGCGCTTCGCGCAGGTTGTCGATGTTGCGCTCCTCGATCAGCTTTTCGGTCAGCACGGTGATGGATTGCGGAATGTCGCGCAGCTCCTGCTCGCCCTTGGCCACCCCGGTGCGGTAGACGCGTAGGTTGTCCTTGGGCGCGTCCTGCCGCTCGTTGCGGTCGCTGACCGTCATCTCCGGCAGCGCCTGGACTTCGGGTTGCGGCGCAGTCTGCGCATTCGTCAACCCGGCCCAGCCGAGACCGGCAGCCAGCGCGCCCAGGGGAACGAGGGTGCGACGCAGCCCGGCGCGGGGCGGGGCGGAAGGATGGATGTTGCGGGCGGGAAAAAACGGCGGTTTGCGGCATCGCGGCATCGAACAGCTCTCCTGTGAGGCAAAGACTTGGGTTGAACAAGTCCTTGACTGGCTGAGCTGTCGGGTCGCTTTGGCGACCGCGCCGGGCTGGTCGGGACGAAGGGGTTGGAAAGATTCAAATGATAACGATTCGTATCAACTCGTCAAATGCTAGCCTTGCGTGGGGCGGTCAGGTCGAGCCGCCGTCGCCGGGCGCGCGAAAAGGCGCGGGCAGGGCGCCGCGCCCGGTAGTCGGCGAATGAAGGTAAGCGCGCGGCTAGCGGTACTCACGCGCCGGAAACGAGACGGTGCGTCGGGCGCCGCCGCTGAGGGCAGAACCCCCCATCGCCGCGCAGCGCGTGACCGCCGCGTCAGTGGGTCTGGAGCGAGCCCCTCAGCGCGGTGAAGCGCTGCCCACGCCGGGCGGCAGGGAGGATGGCGAGGCGGTGGCCGAAGATGGGGTGTCCGAGGAGGGGGTGTCCGAGGAGGGGGTGTCCGAGGAGGGGGTGTCCGAGGAGGGGGTGTCCGAGGAGGGGTCGATCACACAGGCCTGCACGGTTTCCAGGTCGTTGTCGCGGGCGAAGCCCAGCACAAAGCGCCAGGCACGCGGCTCGATCACCTCGAGCTCGGGGCGAACGACCACGCAGCGCTCGCCGCCCACGACCACCGGCACGCAGTAGGGCGAATACCCCAGATGCCCGGCGCGGCCACTGCCGGGCGGGCGAAACGGAGCCATCAGGCTGGCCAGCCGTTCATCCCAGTCGCTGGGACGGAAACGTTTGCCGCTGCGGGTGCGGCCGAAAATCAGGATCTCCCCCGGCTTGAGCGCCTGCGCGACGTCGGATTGGTCGGCCATTTTCGCCGCCCCTTTTAATCT
>CAYMDM010000123.1:0-4062 GCA_964389235.1 uncultured Burkholderiaceae bacterium | reverse complement strand
CGTAGTAGGTCTTGCCGGTGGTCGAGGGCGGGGTCGTGGGGGTCTGGGGTTGCCAGACTTTCCACGGCAAGGCCACGCCTTTGAACACGCCGGCGGCAAATGCTGGCACGGGCGCAGACACCATGGCCGCCGCAGCGGAGCCGCTGGCGCCATGCACTGGTCTGTCTGCTGGGCCCCTTTGCTCACTTTGACTACAGCCCGGCAGCCCGATGGCCAGCGCAAGCAGCCCCTTGCAGACGCTTCGCCGAAATGATGGACTCCAAGAACTGGCCAACTCAGTCATCCCAAAATTCAATTGCTCAGACAAGCCGTGTCTTGATGCCGGAATTCTGGCAAGCGGCTCAGCTCACATACCACCGCATTGCTTCCTTCAACCCGGCGCGCACGCTGAACCGGGGGGTATAGCCCAGCAGTCTGCGGGCTTTGGAGATGTCGGCGAGGGAATGTCTGACGTCGCCCTTGCGGAAATCGCGGTAATGCGGCGGCTTTAGCGCCAGACCCGGAATCAGAATCTGAAGGTTTTCGCCGAGCAGGCTATGCAACTGGTTGAGGGTGGTCTGCTCGCCGAAGGCGACGTTGAACACCTCATAGATCGGCCCTTGTGCAGGGACAAGGGCGGCGCGCAGGTTGGCCTGGACGACGTTGTCGATGTAGCAGAAGTCGCGTGAGGTCTCGCCATCGCCGTTGATTTCGCAGACCTCGCCGCGCGCGATACGTGCGGCCCAGCGCGGAATGACCGCGGCATAGGCGCCGTTGGGATCCTGCCGCGCGCCGAAGACGTTGAAATAGCGCAGCCCGATGGTCTGCATGCCGTAGGTGCGGGTGAACACGCTGGCGTACAGCTCATCGAGATACTTGGTCACCGCATACGGGGACAGCGGGTTGCCGATGCGGTCTTCGACCTTGGGCAGACCGGGGTGGTCGCCGTAGGTGGAACTCGACGCGGCGAACACAAAGCGCTTGCATCCCTGGTCGCGAGCAGCCACCAGCATGTTGAGAAAGCCGGTGGCGTTGACGGCGTGGGTGCGCAGCGGGTCTTCGATGGACCGCGGCACCGAGCCCAGTGCGGCCTGGTGCAGCACGATGTCCACGCTCTCGCAGGCGCGCTGACAGATGGCCAGATCGACGATGTCGCCTTCGATGAAGGTGTGCCGCGCCCAGGCCGCTTCGCCGACGGCTTGGCGCACTTCGTCGAGGTTGCTGCGATGCCCGGTGGCGAAGTTGTCCAGGCTGACGACGGTGTGCCCGGCACGCAGCAGATATTCGATGAGATGCGAGCCGATGAACCCGGCGCTGCCGGTCACCAGCCAGCGTTGTGGCGTTTGCAGCGCGCGGTCGAGAGAGAAATCGGGGGAGAGTTCAGGCAGGTTGAATGCACTCATCGCTGCACCCTCACAGCCGCCAGACCGTCACGCCCTGGGCGCGCAGCTTGTCGGCATCGTGCACGCACTTGACGTCCATGAACACCCCGCGCGGTTCGAGCTTTTCCAGCATCGTGCTCTGGGGCATTTTGCGGTAGGCGTCGTGTGCGACGGCGGCGACAATAGCCGTGGCCCGCGGCAGCTTTTCCCACGGCATGAGGTCGACGCCGTACTCGTGCTGCGCCTCGGCCGGCTCGGCAATCGGGTCGTGCACCACGACGTCCACACCGTAGCTGCGGAGTTCGTGGATCACGTCGATCACCTTGGAGTTGCGCAGATCGGGGCAGTTTTCCTTGAAGGTCAGCCCGAGCACGATGACCTTGGCGCCGCGGATCGGGAAGCCCGCCTGGGTCATCTGCTTGACCGTCTGCTCGGCGATGTAGGTGCCCATGCTGTCGTTGATGCGGCGGCCAGCGAGGATGACCTGCGGGTGATAGCCCAGCATGTCGGCCTTGTGGGTGAGGTAGTAGGGATCGACGCCGATGCAATGCCCGCCGACCAGACCGGGGCGGAACGGAAGGAAGTTCCACTTGGTGCCCGCGGCCTGCAGCACCTCGAGGGTGTCGATGCCGATGCGGTGAAAAATCAGCGACAGCTCGTTCATCAGCGCGATGTTGAGGTCGCGCTGAGTGTTCTCGATCACCTTGGCCGCCTCGGCGACCTTGATGCTCGACGCCTTGTAGACCCCCGCGGTGATCACGCTGCCATACATCTGTGCCACGCGCTCCAGGGTTTCCGGCGTGTCACCCGACACCACCTTGACGATGCGGGTGAGGGTGTGCTCCTTGTCGCCGGGGTTGATGCGCTCGGGCGAGTAGCCGACGAAGAAATCGGTCTTCCAGCGCAGCCCCGATTCCTTTTCGATGATAGGCACGCACACCTCCTCGGTCGCCCCGGGGTAGACCGTGGACTCGAACACCACCGTCGCGCCTTTTTTGAGGTTGCGGCCGACCGAGCGGCTGGCCGATTCCAGCGGCGAGAAGTCGGGGTTGTGCGCGGCGTCCACGGGCGTGGGCACCGCGACGATGACAAAGTCCGCCTCGCGCAGCCGCGCTGCGTCGGTCGTCGGCTCCAGTTGCGTCGCTGCCTGCAGATCCTCGCTCGAGACCTCGCCAGTCGGATCGACACACTTCAGATACGCCTCGATCTTCGGCTGCGACAGATCAAACCCGATGGTGCGATATTTCTTGCCAAACTCGACCGCCAGCGGCAGCCCCACATAGCCCAACCCCACCACTGCGACAACGCTCATGACAGACCTTATCAAGGAGAAAGAGAAATCGGAGGGGCCGCCAGCCATCCCGCGGCCCGGCTGATCGACTTCGGCAGCGCGTCGGGCGGATGAAGCCTCCCAAACCTTCGCCATCGATGCTCAGCCTATTGCCGAACCTTAGAGGCCGCACCCCGCTCGCAGCAAGCACCCGAGTGGGTGGAACGCGCTGGGCAGTGACATTTTTCACGCGGCGGCGCCCCGCCTCGCCACACTGCGCCTGCGCAGCGGACATGCCGAACGCAAACGGCCGCCGGCATTCTTTCAACGCCGCATGACACCGCGATGAGCCACGATCTCACCTTGGCTGGAACATCACAATCGCCATGCCCAGCAGCGCCAACGCGCTGCCCAACCAGTCCCAGCCCGTCGGTCGCACGCCTTCGACCACCCATAGCCAGACGATGGCCGCGCCGATATAAACCCCGCCATACGCCGCATACGCGCGGCCGGCGGCCGTGTCATGCAAGGTCAGCAGCCAGACGAACAACGCCAGCAGCACCGCCGCTGGCAGCAGCAACCAGGCACTGCCACCCTGCTTGAGCCAGAGGTAGGGCAAATAGCAGCCGCCGATTTCGCACCCCGCGGTCAGCGCAAACAACAAAAACGTCTTCATGGCCTCGGCCCCCGATGGGCTGAATCCGTGCTCGCCGCGCTGATGTCGGTGTCGGCCCCGGCGACTTGGGTCAAGCTGCGCGCCAGATCGGATTCATCGTCTGCCGTCTCCCAGATTTCGCGCGCCGCATCCACGTTCAGCGCAGCGATGCCCAGGCCAACGATCAGATCCGGCCAGGCTGACGGCCAGCGCCACGTCACCGCCGCGGCGGCGATGATCGCCACGTTCGCCAGCACGTCGTTGCGGGCAGACAAGAACGCCCCGCGGCTCAGACTGCCGCCCTGCCGTCGATACCGCGCCAGCGCCAGCGCGCAGCCAAAGTTCACCGCCAGCGCGCCCAGGGCCGTCAACGACAACGCCCCCGGCTCGGGCGGGATCGGATGGAGGAATTTCTGCCAGGCCGTCCAAAACAGAAAAACCGCCGGCACCAGAACCGTGAACGCCAGCAGCCGCCCAGCCCGCGCCCGCCACCGCAAGCCCAGACCGAGCGCCGCGAAGATCAACGAATTGATCGCGGCGTCCTCGAGAAAGTCGATGCTGTCGGCAAACAACGACACCGACCCAATGCGTTGCGCAACCGCGAACTCGATGAAAAAGTAGCCGAGGTTCGCCAGTGCCACCGCCGCAACGTTCAACCGCAGTCCGCGCGGCAAAAGATTCACGGACGACTCGGGAAGTTGGCTGGGCATGGGTAGCCTGACTGTGGCGGAGCGGTGTCTGACCTGCCCGGTGATTTCCGGTCCATTGGAAAGTTG
>CAYMDM010000122.1:0-4444 GCA_964389235.1 uncultured Burkholderiaceae bacterium | reverse complement strand
CGGAACCGAGGTAAGCGCCCACGGTCGGCTGCGGGGTGCGCGCCGCCTTGGCCTGCGCCGCGCTGGCCTGCGCCTGCCGCCAGGCCGCCTCGGCGCGCAGCACCTCGGGGCTGTGGCTTTGCATCGCGTCGATCAGCCGTGCATCGGCCTGCGGCGGCAAGGTCAGCGTCACCGCCTCGCCAGTGGCCGCGCCGACTTCGGCCAGCGCCGGGTAGCGCCGCGCCAGCGCTGCGCGGCTGCTTGCCGCTTCGCCCTGCGCCAGCAGCAGCGCCGAGCGCGCGCGCGCGACCTCGGCCTGCAATTGCTCGACCTCGAGCACGCTGGCGTCGCCCAGTTGCTGCCGGCGCTGCAGCGCGGCCAGTTGCCGCTGCAGCAAGTCAGCATCGGCCGCAGCCAGCTCGGCCTGCGCCTGCGCCCGCTGCCAGGCAAACCATTGCTGCATCGCTTCGGCAAGCAGCATGCATTGCGCCGCGCGCTGCTCGCTGCGGGCCGCAGCCACAGTGGCATCGGCCTGGTCGCGGTCGGCCGCGGCCTGCGAGGGCAGCCGCAGCGGGCGGTTGAACAGAACCTGCCACTCGGCGTAGCGGCCGGAATCGGCACCGTCTTCGATGCGCCGCTGCTGCAACTGCGCCTGCGCGGTGAACTCGTTGCTGCCGGCGATCAAGGCCTGCGCACTGTGCTGCGCGGCCTGCTGCTGCGACTGCGCCGCGCGCAGCAGCGGCGCCTGCTCCAGCACCTGCGCCAGCGCCGTGCCGGTTGGTAGCCGCGGCGCGGCCACCGCGCCCAGATCGGGCAGCGCGTCGGCCGGGTTCAACGCCGCCGCGGCAGTCGGCGATGCGGGTGCCGCTCCAGCGGGAGAAGTGATCAGCAGCAGCGCAACCGCGCCGGCCGCCGCCAGCGGACGAATAGTGTGGATCTTCATCGTGCGGCCTCCGATTCGCCGGAAGGTTGAACACGCGCCGCGCGCGGCAGCCCGAAGCGGGCAAACAGCAGCGGCAGCAGCACCAGGGTCAGCGCGGTCGAGGTGATCAGCCCGCCGACCACCACCACCGCCAGCGGTTTCTGGATTTCCGACCCCGGCCCGGTGGCCGACAGCAACGGCACCAGTCCGAACGCGGTGATGGTTGCGGTCATCATCACCGGCCGCAGCCGCCGCAGCGCGCCCTGCCGTACCGCCTGCTGAAGCGGCAAGCCGCTGCGCAGCAGTTCGTTGAAATGGCTGACCAGCACCACGCCGTTGAGCACGGCAATGCCCAGCAGCGCGATGAAGCCGACCGACGCCGGCACCGACAGATACAGCCCGCTGGCCCACAGCGCGACGATGCCGCCGACCAGCGCGAACGGGATGTTGACGAACACCAGAACGGTCTGCCGCAGCGAGCCGAAGGTGGTCATCAGCAGCGCAAAAATCAGCGCCAGCGCCACCGGCACGACCAGCCCCAGGCGGGCGGCGGCGCGCTGCTGGTTTTCGAACTGCCCGCCCCACTCCAGCCGCACGCCCTCGGGCAGCTTGACCTGACGCGCAACCGCCGCCTTGGCGTCGGCGACGAAGCCCACCAGATCGCGCCCGCCGACGTTGGCCTGCACCGCGGCGAAGCGGCTGCCGTTTTCGTGCGCGACCAGCACAGGGCCTTGCGTGGGCTCGATGCGCGCCAGCGCGGTCAGCGGATACGCGGTGCCGTCGGGCGCGGTGATCGTCACCTGCTCGAACGCCTGCGGGTTGCTGCGCAGATCGGCGCCGGCACGCAGCAGCAGCGGGGTGCGGCGCGCGCCTTCGAGCACCATGCCCTGCGGCTGGCCTTCGATCAGCGCGCGCAGGTCCTGCTGCAAGGTGTCGACGTCGAACCCGGCGCGGCCGGCGGCCAGCCGATCGACCACCACGCTCAGATACTGCACCCCTTCGGGCCGCGCGGCGATGACCTCCTGCGCCCCAGGCAGGCTGCGCAGCACCTGCGCGACCTGCTGCGCCAGCTCGCCGAGCTGCGGGATGTCCGGGCCGAACACCTTCACCACCAGATCGCCGCGCGCGCCGGTGAGCATTTCCGACACCCGCATTTCAATCGGCTGAGTGAAGCCGAAGTCCACACCGGGGAATTGCTCGAGCACCTTGCGCATCGCGTCGATCACCGCCTCCTTGCCGCCGGGCCGCCACTCCGCAGCGGGCTTGAGCACCAGGAAGGTGTCGGTTTCGTTCAGCCCCATCGGGTCCAAGCCCAGGTCGTCCGAGCCGCTACGCGCGACGATGGCGCGGATCTCCGGCACCTGCGCCAGCAGCGCGCGCTGCACCCGCAGGTCCAGCGCCGCAGTGGCCCCCAGGCTCACCGACGGCAGCTTCTGCAGCTGCACGATCACATCGCCTTCGTCCAGCGTGGGCATGAAGGTTTTGCCGACTCGGGTGTAGGCGTAGCCGGCGACCAGCAGCCCGACCAGCGCCAGCGCGAACACCGTCTTGGCGTGGGCGAAACTCCAGTCCAGCACCCGCTGGTAGCCCGCGCTGAGCCCGCGCACCAGCCAGGGGTCGCGGTGCGGCATGCGCTTGAGCAGCAGCGACGCAAACACCGGCACCACGGTCAGCGCAATCAGCAGCGACGCCGCCAGCGCAAACACGATGGTCAGCGCCACCGGCCGGAACAGCTTGCCCTCCAGCCCCTCGAGGGTGAGCAGCGGCAGGAACACGATGGCGATGATCGCCACGCCCGACAGCACCGGCGCGGCCACCTCGCCGACGCCGCGCAGAATGCGCGCAATGCGCTCGGCCGGCCCGTCGTGCCCGGGTTGCGGGTCGGCGTCTGGGTCGTGCGCCATGTGGTTGACCAGGTTCTCGACCACCACCACCGCCGCGTCGACCAGCATCCCCAGCGCGATCGCCAGCCCGCCCAGGCTCATCAGGTTCGCGCTCAGCCCGGCCCAGCGCATCAGCACAAAGGTCGCCAGCGCCGACAGCGGCAGGGTGATCGCCACCACCAGCGCCGCGCGCCAGTTGCCCAGGAACAGCAGCAGCATCACCACCACCAGCACCACCGCCTCGGCCAGCGCGCGGGTGACCGTGCCCACCGCGCGCTCGACCAGCTGGCTGCGGTCGTAAAACACCCGCAGGGTCATGCCCTGCGGCAGCCGCGGCTGCAGCTCGGCGAGCTTTTCCTTCACGCCGGCAATCACCTGCGCCGCGTTGGCGCCGCGCAAGCCGAGAACGATGCCCTCGACCGCCTCGCCCTTGCCGTCGGCGGTGACGATGCCGTAGCGCGTGCTGCTGGAAACCGCCACCTGCGCCACGTCACCCACCCGCACCGGGGTGCCGCGCACATTGGCGATCACCGTGTTGGCGATGTCCTCGGCGCGGCTGAACGCGCCCTGCACCCGCACGATGCGGGTTTCCTCGCCGACGTCGATCCGTCCGGCGCCGTCGTTGCTGTTGTTGGTCTGCAGCGCGGCGCGCAGCTGGTTCAGCGACAGCCCCCAGGCGGCGAGCTTGGCCGGGTCGGGCTGCACCTCAAAGGTGCGCACATCGCCGCCGAGCAGGTTCACGTCCGCGACGCCGGGCACGGTGCGCAACACCGGGCGGATCACCCACTGCAGCACACTGCGCCGCTCCTGCAGCGAAGCCGGGCCGTCCACCGTGAACATGAACAGGTCCGACAGCGGCGTGGTCATCGGCGCCAGCCCGCCGCTGGCTGAGGCCGGCAAGTCGCCGCGCACATTGGCCAGCGCCTCCGACACCTGCTGCCGCGCCCAGTAGCCGTCGGTGCCTTCCTCGAAGTCCACCGTCACGTCGGCGATGCCGAACTTGGACACCGAGCGCACCATGCGCTTGTGCGCAATGCCCAGGAGTTCCTGCTCGATCGGCAGCACCACCCGCGTTTCCACCTCCTCGGGGGTCATGCCCGGCGCCTTCATGATGATCTTCACCTGCGGCGACGACACGTCGGGAAACGCGTCGATCGGCATCGCGCGCCAGGCCGCCAGCCCGGCGACCACCAGCGCCAGCGTCGCCGCCACCGCCAGCAGCCGCTGGCTCAGCGCCAGCCTTGTGAGGGTCAGCAGGTTCATGGCGCCTCCTCGCCCGCGGCGGCCTTGATCGCCACCACCCCGCTGGCCGCCACTTGCTGGCCGGCGCGCAGCGCGCCCTGCACCAGCACCGCGTCATCCAGCCGCGCCCGCACCGTCACCGGCACCACGGCAAAGCCCTTGGCACTGGCGGCGAACACCACCGTCTGCCCGCCCATGTCCACCACGGAGGCCGGCGGCACCCGCCACAGCCCCGGCTGCGCCGGCACGGCAATGCGCGCCTTCACCGTCTCCCCAGCCACCAGGTTGCCGGGCTGGCGCAGATGCACCCGCAGGGTCACGCTCTGCCCGGCGCCAAGCGCCGGCGCCTTGGCGACCAGATCCCCGGCGGCGCCGCGGTCCGCCACCTGCACCGCCGCGCCCAGCGGCAGCGCCGCCG
>CAYMDM010000121.1:0-4488 GCA_964389235.1 uncultured Burkholderiaceae bacterium | reverse complement strand
GCGGCCCGCGGTGTGGCGGCGGCGGCAATCGCCCTGGGGTCGACGCCGAAGCTCAACCCGGCGCGAGCCGGCCGCGCCGCGGTGCGCGCGGCCTGCTGCAGCTGCAGTTGCTCACGCAGATCCGCCGCCGGCATGTCGAGCTGGCGGGCGAACGCCGCCAGCAGTTGCCCGAGCAGGGCCGGCGCCTGGATCTGCGCCAGCAACGGGCGTGCGGCGTGGATGGCCTGCGCCCGCCCCTCGGCGGTGTGCATCGGCAGGCCGTCGCACACGCTGTCGATCAGAAACGTGGACAGCGGCTGCGCCCGGGCCACCTCGCGCTCGAAGGCGTCCACGCCTTTTTCCCGCACATACGAATCCGGGTCGTGCTCGGGCGGCAGGAACAGAAAGCGCACGCTGCGGGTTTCGGACAACAGCGGCAACGCCTGCTCCATCGCCCGCCGCGCGGCGCGGCGGCCGGCGGCGTCGCCGTCGAAGCTGAACACCACCTGACTGACCTGGCGAAAGAGCTTCTGCAACTGCTGCGCGGTGCAGGCCGTGCCCAGCGTGGCCACCGCGTGTTCGATGCCGAACTGCGCCAGCGCGACCACGTCCATATACCCCTCGACCACCAGCGCGTAGCCCGTGCGGGCGACCGCGCTGCGCGCCTCGAACAGGCCGTAGAGCTCCTCGCCCTTGTGGAACACCGCGGTCTCTGGTGAGTTGAGGTACTTCGGTTCGCCCTGGTCGATCACCCGGCCGCCGAAGCCGATGACCTCGCCGCGCAGGTTGCGAATCGGAAAGGTGATGCGGTCGCGCAGCCGGTCGTAGCGGCGCTTGGCCGCTGAAAAATCGGCGGCCTGCGGGTCGATGACCTCGTCGTTGCCGTCGCGCGCGACCACCAACCCGCTTTGCACCAGCACGTCGGCCTGATAGTTGGCAAAGGCGCCGGCCAGCGCCTGCCAGTCGTCCGGCGCATAGCCCAGGCCGAAACGCTTGGCCACACTGCCCTGCAGCCCGCGGTCGATCAGGTAGTCCTTGGCGCGCGGCGAGTGCCTGAGCCGGTGCTGATAGAACTGATCGGCGGTGGACAGCGCTTCCACCAGCGCGGCCTGCAGCGAGCGCTGCTGCGCCAGTTGCCGCTGCTGCGCCGGGTCGAGGTCGGGCTCGGGCACGGTCATGCCGTTGTGCGCGGCCAGTTCCTTGACCGCATCGACAAAGCCCAGCCCGGCGTACTCCATCAAAAAGCCGATGGCGGTGCCGTGCGCCCCGCAGCCGAAGCAGTGGTAGAAGCCCTTGCTCGGGCTGACGGTGAACGACGGCGTTTTTTCGCCGTGGAATGGACACAGGCCGACGAGGTTGCTGCCCGACTTTTTGAGCTCGACATGCTTGCCGACGACCTCGACGATGTCGGCGCGGGCGAGCAGCTCCTGGATGAACTGCGGCGGAATGCGCTGCTGCATGTCACTGCGGCCGCGGCGAGGCGGCCCCCGGCTTACTTGGGCTGCATGCGGATCGCGCCGTCCAGGCGGATGACCTCGCCGTTGAGCATCGGATTGGCGACGATGGCCTCGACCAGCGCCGCGTATTCCTCCGGCCGCCCGAGCCGTGGCGGAAACGGCACCATCTGGCCCAGGGACTGTTGCACTTCGGCCGGCATCGCCGCGAGCATCGGCGTCTCGAAAATCCCCGGCGCGATGGTGACCACGCGGATGCCGTCGCGCGCCAGATCGCGCGCCAGCGGCAAGGTCATGCCGGCAACCCCGGCCTTGGACGCGGCATAGGCGGCCTGGCCGATCTGCCCGTCGAACGCCGCCACCGAGGCGGTGTGCACCAGCACCCCGCGCTGGCCGTCGGCGTCCCATGCCGGCTGCGCCGCCATCGCCGCGGCGGCCAGTCGCGCCAGGTTGAAGGTGCCGACGAGATTCACCTGCACGACCTTGGCGAACAGATCGAGCGGATGCGGCCCGTTCTTGCCGACGGTGCGCGCGGCCGGGGCGATGCCGGCGCAGGCCAACGCAACCCGCAGCGGCGCCAGCTGCTGCGCCGCCTGCACCGCCGCCTGCACGTCGGCCTCACTGGTGACGTCGCAGTGCACGAACCGTCCGTCGATTTCCGCGGCCAGCGCCTGGCCCGCGGCGTCTTGCACATCGGCGACCACCACCCGCGCGCCGCGTGCGGCCAGCCGCCGCGCGGTGGCCGCGCCCAGTCCGGAGGCACCGCCGCTGACCACGGCGCTGCAGCCGTCCAGCCGCAGCGCGGAAAGGGTCTGGGTTTGAGTCTGCGTCTGCATCGCCTGCTCCTGCTTTCGATCAGATGCCCAGCGCGGCGAAGATGCGCTGTTTGACCGCATCGACCGCGCCGACACCCGACACCCGCACCAGCCTCGGCGCGCCGGGCACGCCACGCGCCTGCAGATCGCCGTAATACTGCACCAGCGGCTCGGTCTGGGCGTGGTAGACGTCCAGGCGCTTGCGCACCGTGTCCTCCTGGTCGTCAGCGCGCTGCACCAGCGGCTCGCCGGTCACGTCGTCGACCCCGGCGACCTTGGGCGGATTGAACTTGAGGTGATACACACGCCCCGACGCCGGATGCACCCGCCGGCCGCTCAGGCGCTCGATGATGTCGGCATCGGGCACGTCGAATTCCAGCACCGCGTCGATGCGCACCCCAGCCTTGTCCAGCCCCTGCGCCTGCGGAATGGTGCGCGGAAAGCCGTCGAGCAGAAAGCCTCGCGCGCAGTCGGGCTGCGCCAGCCGCTCGCGCACCACGCCGATCATGATGTCGTCGGGGACGAGCTGGCCGGCTTCCATGATTTTCTGCGCCTGCTGGCCCAGCGGGGTACCGGCCTTGACCGCCGCACGCAGCATGTCGCCGGTGGATATCTGCGGAATGCCCAGACGCTCGGTGATGAACGCAGCCTGCGTGCCTTTGCCGGCGCCCGGGGCGCCCAGGAGAATCATGCGCATAGTCGTTTGTCTCGTCGATGTCTTGTCGTCGCGGCGTCACCCGCGCACGGCCGGCAGCTGGGGGCAGCCGGGCTTTTATGCCTTGGGATCGAATCGGCTCAGAATACCAGAGCCCCCGCCGTCCGCGAGGCGGCAGCGACCGCTCAGTCCGCCGCCGCGCCTGCGGCGAACAGCGCGCGCACCCGCTGCAGATCTTCGGGCGTGTCGACCCCCGGGCCTGGCGCCTCGGCCACGGTCAGCACCGCAATGCGGTGGCCGTGCCACAGCGCGCGCAGCTGCTCCAGCGCCTCGGCCTGCTCGATCGGCGCCGCTGGCAGCGCGGCAAACCGGCGCAGAAAACCGGCGCGGTAGGCGTAAAGCCCGATATGCCGCAGAAATGGCAGCGCCGGGCTGCCGGCAGGTGGCAGCCGGCCCGGCGATGCGGCAAACGCGTCGCGCTGCCACGGGATCACCGCACGGGAGAAATACAGCGCCAGCCCCTGCGCATCGCACACCACCTTGACCGCATGCGGGCTGAACAGGGTCTGCGCATCGTCGATCGGGTGCGCGCAGGTTGCCATCTCGGCCTGTGGGCGAGCGGCCAGCAGCGCCGCGCAGGCCGCGGGCCAGGCGGGGTCGATCAGCGGCTCGTCACCCTGCACGTTGACCACGATGGCGTCGTCAGCCAGCCCCAGCACCTGCGCTGCCTCGGCCAGCCGGTCGGTGCCGCTGGCGTGAGTCTCGGCGGTGAGCACCGCGCGCACCCCGTGCTGGGCGCAGGCTTGCGCGATGCGGGGATGGTCGCAGGCGACGACCACCGCCTGCGCGCCGCAGCCAGCCAGCCGCTGCGCGACCCGCACGATCATCGGCTTGCCGGCGATGTCGGCCAGCGGCTTGTCGGGCAGCCGGGTCGACGCCAGCCGCGCCGGGATCAGCACCCAGAACGGCGGCGGGGCAACTTCGGCGGGGCGCGCCGGCGCGGCAGACCCGCTGCTCATGGCCGCGCGTCGGCGGCGGGCGGGTCGGCCGGCGGCAGGGTGACCAGCGGCGCCTCGGGTTCGAGATCGCGCGCATGCTCGACCAGCAGCACCGGGATGTCGTCGTGCACCGGGTAGGCAAGTTTGTCGCGCGGGCAGATCAGCTCCTGCGCGGCGCGGTCGTACTGCAGCGGGCCCTTGCAGATCGGGCAGACCAGCAGATCAAGCAATCGGGCGTCCACGCAAAGCCTCCAGACGGCGGCAGATCCAGTCGATGAAGTCCGCGGGCAGTTCCACCTCCAGCCCGACGACCCACAGCCGCTCGCGCCATGCGAGCGGCAGATCAACCGATTTTATGGCGTCCTTGGCGGTGATCAGCACCGGGCTGGAGGCGGGCATCGCCGCCCAGTCGGCCGCGGTGATGCGGCCGTGGTCGGGCAGCGCCCGCGGCTGCACCTTCAGCCCGGCGCCGCGCAGCATGTCGAAAAACTGCCCCGGGTGGCCGATGCCCGCCAGCGCGCCGACCGGCCGCCCGGCCTGCTCGCGCGCCAGCTCGGCCAGCGACAGCACCGGGGCGTTCTCCGCCA
>CAYMDM010000120.1:0-4626 GCA_964389235.1 uncultured Burkholderiaceae bacterium | reverse complement strand
AGTCTGGGCCGTGTCTCAGTCCCAGTGTGGCTGGTCGTCCTCTCAGACCAGCTACGGATCGTTGCCTTGGTAAGCCTTTACCTCACCAACTAGCTAATCCGCCATCGGCCGCTCCAATGACGTGAGGCCTTGCGGTCCCCCACTTTCACCCGTAGGTCGTATGCGGTATTAGCAACGCTTTCGCGTTGTTATCCCCCATCACTGGGCACGTTCCGATGTATTACTCACCCGTTCGCCACTCGCCGCCAGGTTGCCCCGCGCTGCCGTTCGACTTGCATGTGTAAAGCATGCCGCTAGCGTTCAATCTGAGCCAGGATCAAACTCTATAGTTCGATCGTTGTTGCATTGCGAACAATGCAGACTCAAGGAATTACGGAAAATTTCCGTACTTCAATGAGCACTTGGTTTCTTTGCAGATCGCCAAGCGCCCACGCTTATCGGTTGATTGTTTCTTAAGGATCGCGCCGTTGTTTTGGCGTTTGCTGCTCAAGCAGCGAAGACATAAATTATTGCACTGTTTTTAAAACCTTGTCAACTGCTGGGTTATTCGTAACTCGCGGTCAGTCGACTGGTTTTTCGCCCCGGCTTGTCATCGGCTCGGCGTCGCGCCTCAAACTCAGTTGCGAGGCCGTCGTGCAGCGAAAGGTGAAATTGTGCGGGACTTTTCAGTCGATGTCAACACCTGTATGCGATCAGGGCGGGGGAACCCTCGGGAGATCGAGAAACGGTGCTCGACTCCTTACCGGTGGGTGACTGCGCGGACTCCCCCTGGGCATGTTGCCTCGGAGATGGCACGGAGTACTCAGAGCTTCCACGGTTCCTGCGCGCGGGACCGAGCCGAACAAGGGCGCGGAAGAGGCGAGGCGGCAGGCCGCCTCCATGCAAGGCTCGTCCGTTGAGGCGATCTCTGAGGAATGGGCGCGGGCCCGCGCAGGGTCTGTCCAACTCAGACGGCCTGGCGCGCTTTCGCCTCTTGATAGGCGGCGTACAGCGCACGGTAGACCGGGCCGGGCGCGCCATCGCCAACAGGGCGTCCATCGAGCTGGGTGACGGCCACGACTTCCTTGGTGGCCGAACTGAGAAGGATTTCATCGGCTGCGCGCAGTTCCCACTCGGCTACGCCGCGAAACCGAAGCGGCAGACCGACGTGGTTGGCAAGGCGCTCGATCAGTCCGACGCGGATGCCTTCGAGTTTGTCGTGGTCGCGTGCCGGCGCTGCGAGCGCGCCGTTGCGCACCACCCAGACATTGGACGCCGAGGCTTCGGTCAGCCAGCCGTCGCGGATCAGCAGCGTCTCGGCCGCGCCGGCCTCGACTGAAGCCTGCCGCGCCAGCACATTGCCGAGCAGCGAGGTGGATTTGATGTGGGCCATGCGCCAGCGCTGGTCCGGCAGGGTGATGCAGACCAGCCCGTTCTGACGTTGCTCCGCCGACAGATGCGGGAAAGCGAAGCTCATCAGAAATACCGTCGGCTCGACGCCCTTGGGAAAGGCGTGGTCGCGGCGAGCGACGCCACGAGTGACCTGGAGATAGACACACTGATCGTCGGGATCGTTGCGGGCAACGATTTCGCGAATCAGCGCCAGCCAGTCGCCGGCGGCCATCGGATTGGTCATGCCGACTGCGGCCAGGCTGCGCTGCAGGCGGGCGAGATGGGCGTCGACCTCGAACAGCCGGCGGCCATAGACCGGGATCACTTCATACACGCCGTCGCCGAAGATGAAACCGCGGTCGAGCACCGAAACGCGACATTCGGACAGTGGTTGAAACGTGCCGTTGAGATAGCACTGGGAATCGGGCAAGGCGGTCATTCGGGTCTCCTGTTGCGGGTTCGGGCCGTGTTGAGCTTTCCAGGGCCGGAACTGGGCAGAGGGTAGCGACCTCACACGGACCCCGCCGGTCTCGCGGCAAGCAGCGAGCCGGGCGCTCGGGCGGCGCGTGACCGGCACGACAACTGGGCTCACATCCTCTTCGGGGGTGCCATTCGGCCTGAAACGGCGCCGAGTTCGCTGCCGCTCAGCGAACCAGCCCGCGGCGCACGGCTTCGAGCGCGGCCTCGGCGCGGGAGGAAATGTTGAGCTTGCGGTAGATCTGTTTGACGTAATCGGCCACCGTATGGCGCGAAAGCCCGAGCTGCACCGCGATCTCCGGCAGGGTGTAGCCCTTGCCGACGAGTTGCAGCACCTCGCTTTCGCGTTCGGTCAGCGCGATCTGCTCGGCCGGCAGGTCGGGGGTGGCCGGCGGCGGAGCGGCGTGGATGCGGGTGAAGTGCTGCACCATGCGGCGGGCGATGCTGGGCGACAGCGGCGGTTCGCCGTCCTGGATGCGGCGCAGCTGCGCGCGCAGTTCTATCTTGGGCCGGTCCTTGAGCAGGTAGCCGAAAGCGCCGGCCTGCAACGCGGGAAAAAGGTGATCGTCGTCGTCAAAAATCGTCACCACCACCGAGCGCGCCTGCGGCCGCCGCTCGGCCAGCGCGCGGATGAGCTCGACCCCGCTGGCGTCGGGCAGACCAAGGTCGACCAGCAGCAGATCGACCGGCTCGGTCTGGATGATGTGCAGCGCGTCGGCCATGCGGCCGGCCTCGAACACCCGGGTCTGCGGGTAGTTCTCGCGCAGCAACTCGACAAAGCCCGCGCGCACGGCGGGCAGATCATCGACGACCAGGGCGCATTGCAGGGAACTCATGGTTCGGCCAACCTTCCAAAGGGCGCGGCGTGAGGGCACGGCGCTGCGGCGACATTCGCTTCGCCGATACTATCAACAGCGCTGCGGCCCGCGGCCGTAACCGAGCGACTCAAGTCTTGCAAATCCACTATTCCTTCACACCCGTCGACAACGCGCGCATGGCAGCGCTGTGCGGCCCGCTCGACGGAAATCTGCGGCAGATCGAGGTCGCGTTCGATGTGCAGATCGCCCGCCGCGGCGAGCATCTGACCATCAGCGGCGACGCCGCGCCGCACGCGCGCGATCTGCTGCGCAATCTGTGGGAGCGGGCCGACGCGCGCTTCGATCTGGCCGACATCCAGCTCGAACTGGTGCAGGCCGCGCGCGGGCTACGGCCCAAGCTGTCGGCCGAGGACGACGAGCCGGTGCTCTACACCCGGCGCGAAAGCCTGCACGGGCGCACCCCGCATCAGGTGCAATACATCCGCCATATCCTCAGCCACGACGTGACCTTCGGCGTCGGCCCCGCCGGCACCGGCAAGACCTTTCTGGCGGTGGCCTGCGCGGTCGACGCGCTGGAGCGGCACACGGTCAGCCGCCTGGTGCTGACCCGCCCCGCGGTGGAGGCAGGGGAGCGGCTGGGCTTTCTGCCGGGCGATCTGACGCAGAAGGTCGACCCTTACCTGCGCCCGCTGTACGACGCGCTGTACGACCTGCTCGGCATGGACAAGACGCAAAAGCTGTTCGAGCGCGGCACCATCGAGGTCGCGCCGCTGGCGTTCATGCGCGGGCGCACCCTCAACGAATCGTTTGTGATCCTCGACGAAGCACAGAACACGACGCCGGAGCAGATGAAAATGTTCCTCACGCGCATCGGCTTCGGCTCGCGCGCAGTGATCACGGGCGACACCAGCCAGGTCGACCTGCCGCGTGGCGCGACCAGCGGATTGGCACAAGCGGTGCAGGTGCTTGCCGGGGTGCGCGGCATTGCGTTCAGCCACTTTGACAGCAGCGACGTGGTGCGGCATCCGCTGGTCGCGCGCATCGTCGACGCCTACGCAGCGCATGATCGCGCAGCCTCGTCCCGCCCCGCCTCTGCCCCGTCTGCATCGGCCCCAGCAGCAACCGAACCGCCGCGCCGCCGGCGCGCAGAATCCGCACGATGACCCCGCCGACCCATCCCCTGCCGTTGTTGCCTCTGCCCAGCGCGGCGCTGCCGCCGCTGCAGCTGTCGCTGCAGTTCGCCGACGCCCGCGCGCGCGAGCTGCTGCCGCGCCACCGCGTGCGCCGCTGGGTGCTGGCGGCGATGCGGCTGGGGCCGGCGTCGTATGCCGAAGCGGGGCTGGACGGCGACCCCGCCGCGTCGGCGCAGATCACCGTGCGGGTGGTCGACGAGGTCGAGGGGCAAAAACTCAACGCCGCCTATCGCGGCAAGGACTACGCGACCAATGTGCTGACCTTCGACTATTCGCACTGGCCACCGCAGGCCGATGTGGTGCTGTGCGCGCCGGTGGTGGCAGCCGAAGCGCAGTCGCAGGGAAAGCCGCTGCAGGCGCACTACGCGCACCTGATCGTGCACGGGGTGCTGCACGCCGCCGGCTGGGATCACCAGACCGAAGCCGAAGCGCAGGCGATGGAAGCGGCGGAAATCGCCATCCTCGCCCAGCTGGGGTTCCCGAACCCTTACGCCGACGGCACGCCGATGCCCGGCGCCTGAGAGCGGGCTGGCCCTGCGCTGCCCTGTTCCATCCTCGATCGACGGTATGTCCACCCGCACCGCCGCGCTGCCGCGCCATCGCCCTGCCGGGTTGCCGTTTCGCGTCGGGCCGTGGCTGAGCCTGCCGATCGGCGCGTTGCTGGCGCAGACCTTCGGCCGGCCGCAGTTCGGCGCGGGGTCGGTGGTGCTGCTGGCGCTGTGGGCCGCGCTGCTGTGGAGCGACGCCCGCGCGCGGCCGGCGGCGCG
>CAYMDM010000119.1:0-4641 GCA_964389235.1 uncultured Burkholderiaceae bacterium | reverse complement strand
TAACTTCGGGACAGCCCAGGCCGCCGTCCAATTTCCCAAGACACCCCACCGCCGCGCACCGTCGCGGCGAGCCGCTGCCCTAGCCGCTGCTCGATGACAGGCTTCCAAGGCACCAGGCTGAACCCCATGTCGTCGTCGAGCATGGCGTAGCGCCCGCTGGCGAGCATCACGCTACGCCGGTAGATGCCTGCCACGCGCTGCCCGTCCGCCGTCGGGCGGTGCTCCAAGCCAGTTTCCGCAGCGATGTCTTTGGCGGCCTGCGCCAGTTCCCGGTTGCGCAGCGTGCCCAGCAGGTTGCGCGCGAGGATCACGCGCTGCCCGCGTCGCTCAGCAAGCCCCTGCTCGGCCAGGAAGTCGGCGCGCTGCTGCATCGCCTGCTTGGCCTCTGCACCAAAGCCCAGATCGCCCAAGCCCGAGCCGCCGCCGATCAACTGCTGATCCAGCCAGGTTGCGCCAATGACTCGGGCCTGCCGCTCGATGGGCAGGTGCGATTTCAGCTCTACGGCAACGCCGCCCAGGCGCTGCGCGTCGTACTGGCGGCCACGCTCGGTCAAATCGTCTGGCACCTTCCATAGACCCTCGGCCACCCGTTCCACGATGCCGGCGCGGCGCAAGGCTTCCAGCCGGCGGACGTGGGTTGCGACCACCTCTTGCGGGTCGCGGCCGGACACGGCCTGGCCCTGGGCGATAGCAAGGTGATGGTCGGTGCGGTACAGGCCACCGCTCGCCAGCGCGGCGATGTTCCTGTCGGCCGCGCGCACGTCGGCCGAACCCTTCACCTCTACCACGGCGCCGGTGGGATAGTTCGCCAGCTCGTCGCGGGCATTGAGCGCGACGTAGTGGGCCTTGCCGTCCACGCCGTCGATGACCAGATAGCCCCGGTCGTGCAGTTCTTCGGCCAGCCCTTTCGCGGCAACACGCCCGACGACCGTGCGGCCATCATCGCCCGGCTCGAAGACAGCCAGCTCGCGCGGCTCGCCGCTCATGGCACGCTGCATGGTACGGATGATGTCGCCACGCTCGCCCAGGGCGCGCAGGGTCTTCTCGGCATCGGCATGAACGGCCCAGGTGCCGGGCTGCACCTCGTCGGCCAAGCCCAGCCGCTGCAAGCGCTGCAGGCGGCCGATCAGCAGCAGGCGCTGGCGTTGCAGCTTCGGTTCGTTGAAGCGTTCGATCTGCAACCGGCCATCGTCGCCAAGCTCACGCTTCAAGGTGCGATCCAGGCTCGTCCACCGTTCCTGTTCCACTTCGCGAGCTAGGGTGCGCTGGATCTCCAGCTCGGTGCGCGGCCCCAGCCATTCGGTCGCCAGCTCTGATGCGCGATGGCGGAATCCATCGGCGATGTAGTCGCCCGCGATGATGAGGTCTTTGCCGGTGTCGTCGCGCCCGCGCACGATCAGGTGGGTGTGCGGGTTGTCGGTGTTCCAGTGGTCGACCGCCACCCATTCCAGCCGCGTTCCCAGATCGGCCTCCATGCGCCCCATGAGGTGCCGCGTGTAGGTGCGCAGGTCTTCCAGCTCGGAGCCATCCTCGGGTGAGAGGATGAAGCGGAAATGGTGTCGGTCGTCGGCGCAGCATTCCTTGAAGGCGTCGAGGTCGGCAGCATCGGTCTGCGGCCCGTAGGCTTGGCCCGGCTCGCCATCGCGGCCCACGCCATCGCGCTCGATGTAGCGCAGGTGCTTGGCGAGCGACTGCGGACTGGCCCGCTGCTGATTGACCAGCAGCGTCTTGATGGTCACGCGCCGCGACATGGGAGTGAGCTTCGTGCCCGCGAACTGCGCCGCCGTGTGGCCGCGTCCCAGGCGCGAGCCGGGGCGCTGGCCGTTGCCGCCAGCGGCAGGACGGCGCACCGCCGACTTGCCGCTGCTGGCTTTGCCCGCCTGCTTGAGCACCTTGGAAACGAAGCTCTGGCCTTGACCTTTTCCCCGGTTCTTCGGAGCGCTGGGGCGAATGCGGAAATCATCGTCGTGGCGGTCAGTCATGGCTGTGCTCCCCGCAAGCTCCAGCGTGTCCGGTCGTGCGAAGCACGCAGACATGTCTGCATTGGCGCGGGCCTCGCGCCCCAAGCGGCACGGTGGCGAAGCCGCTGCGTGCCGCGCCACCCCCACGTGCAGACTGGCTTTGCGGGCCGACAGGTGCCGCCCCCTTTTGTCTTGCCTTCCGCATTTGCCTCCCCTGGCACCACAGGTTCTCGCTCCCGGCAACTGCGGCCCGGTGGCAAGGCTGCACCAGCAGCCAGCGCACCGGCGAACACGGCAATGGCCGCAGGCCAGCCGTGTTCGAGGCAAGACCCCTGCACGTGGGACGGCTGCGCCGGAGGCGGCGCGAAGTGCAGCGCGAATGCGCTCGCACTGCACGCGCAACGACACAGCGACGGCCAGCAGCACGACACGCCCGATGGCACGATGAGATGCACGGCAGCGTGCAGCGAATCGGCGGCCATCATGGGCGCGACTCCAGCCAGACCGGACGCGCAACGCCGATCACGGCCGCTGCACTGACCGGCCCGAAGTAGCGGCTGTCGAACGACGCCGGATTGGTGACACTGAGCAGAAACAGCTCGCCGGGCCGAAGGCGGCGGCATTGCTGCCAGGACGGCAGCGGCCTGCCCCAGCGGTCGGCACGCAGCACGGCAGCCGAAGGCACGCCGTCGATGCGGACACTGCCGTCAGCGATGCACACCTCCTGCGGTGCGACCGCGCCCACGCGCTTCAGCAGTGGGATGCGCGTCGGCAGGTAGCCGCGCTGCGCAGCGAGCGCGGCAGCCTCGGCAGGCAGCGGCACCAGCACCATGCTGCCCACGTGCAATGAAGGCGGTAGCGGACGCGGTGGCGAGCTGGTGCGATGGTCGAACGGATCGACGCGATACCAACCGACCGCCACGCTGTCGGACGGGTTGTAGGTCAGGCGCGGCAGCGGATGCACGAAGGAGGCCCAGGCCAGCGCAGCGAGGCCGCAGGCGGACAGGCCCGCCAGCACGATGCGAGCGCGCAGGCGCGAGCGAGGACGCGGCGCGGTGCCGGTAGTCGAAACGGCGGTCATGGCAGCGCCCTCCCGATGAGCCAGGCGGCGTGCCGCTCGGCACTGTAGTCAGGCAGCGGCAGGCGCACAGCGAGCCGGTTGGCGAGCGTGCGCCAGTACGCGGGCGAAGCGGCAGCGGGTGCAATGCCCAGCGCCTTGATGGCGTCGATACGCTCCAGCACGGCGCGCACCGATTGCTCACCTTCGGCGTGCAACAGCAAGCGCGCGCCGGGCTGCACGCCGGGGATGCGCTGCGCCGCGTCCAGCGGCGTGCAAGCCTGTATCACCATGAGCTGCCAACGCACGGTGCCGTAGTCGTTGGCCTGCCAGCGAATGCGGCAGAACACGGTGTTCGGCATGAACACGGCGAGACTGCGCCAGCGGTCAAGCCGCAGCGTGCACGCGGGTTCGCCGAAGCGCAGGTAGAGCTTGAAGCGCGGCTCGATGTAGGCCAGCGCCACGCGCGTCAGCGGCGTGCTGGCAGGCTGCACGGAAGGCGCTGCGAGCGCAGCCGTCGCCGCGCCAGCGGCAGGTGAAGCGGATGCAGTCATGGTGTGTTCTCTCTGCGGTGTTCAGGAAACTCCCGCTCCAGCAGCGCGCGCAGCAGGTCGGCCACCGTCACGCCCTGCGTGAAGGCCGACACCTTGATGCGCGAGCGCATGGCGGGCGTGATGTCGAGCGTGAGGCGAGCCGTGTAGAGGTCGCCCTTGTTGAGCGCATCGGCATCGCCCTGGCGAATCCACGCCTCGGCGTGCGGATTCGCGGGCGGACGCGCACCGATGCCTACGCGCCTGGCAGCGCGTTTGCTGCTGGGTGGCGGCTTCGCCGTCATGACGGCCACCGCAGCAATTCATCGACCAGCGCCGTGATTTCGCGCGCGGCGGCGCTGTCAGGCGCCGTCTCGCGTGCCAGCCGCCCAGCGGTCACGCTGTCGGCGAACACGATGCGTTGATGCACTTCCGAGCGCAGCGCAGGAAGCGGCTGCTCGGCCAGCGCCTGCCGTGCTTCGCGCCCGATCACGGTGGTGCTGACTCGCCGGTTGATGACAAAGGCCGCGCGCAGCGCAGGCCGGAACACCTGCGCCTCACGGATCAGCGCCACCATCTCGGCGCTGGCCCACAAGTCGTAGGGACTCGGCTGCACCGGGATCAGCACACGCTCGGCCGCCAGCAGCGCGGAGCGCGCCAGCGCCGCGATGCGAGGCGGGCCGTCGATGACGACGTGATCCGCCCGCCTGGCGAGTTCCGGCGCTTCCTGGTGCAGGGTTTCTCGTGCGAGGCCCACGGCGCTGAACAGCCGTGGCAAACCTTGCTGGCTGCGGCGCTGCGTCCAGTCCAGCGCGGAGCCCTGCGGGTCGGCATCCAGCAAAACGACGTGCTGGCCGCGCATCGCCAGCTCGCCAGCGATGTGGGTGGCGAGCGTGGTCTTGCCCACGCCGCCTTTCTGGTTGAGCAGCGCGACGATCATGGCCCGGCCCTCCGCGTTGGAAAGCCCGGCTGTTGCTGCTGCTTTTCGTGCCGCGTGGTGGTTGTCCACCGAGGCGCGGCGCTTCTACTAAAAGTTAGAGAATTTAAGTTAGGGAAGTTAGGAGAGGCCGAAACCCGCGCCAGCATTGGCTTT
>CAYMDM010000118.1:0-4671 GCA_964389235.1 uncultured Burkholderiaceae bacterium | reverse complement strand
GGTCGAGCACATCGAGCTCGGCTACACCCGCAACACCTACAGCGACGCCGTGCCGCAGCAGGGGCCGAGTCTGGCCCTCACCCTGCCGCTGTTCGACCTGGGCGACGCCCGCCGCAGCGCCGCTGCCGACGCGCTGCTGGCCGCACGATCGCGGGCGATCGCCACCGCACGCGCTGCCGCGTCGCAACTGCGCGAGGCACAGGCGCGGCGCGAGCAGGCGCTGCAGACCTGGCAGACCGCGCGCGCGCAACTGCTGCCGCTGGCGCAGACCGTCCTTGACCAGAGCCAGCTTCGCTACAACGGCATGCTGATCGGCACCTTCGAGCTGGTCGCCGCCGCGCAGACGCAGGTGCAGGCGGTACGCGCGGCGCTGGCCGCGCAACGCGATGCGTGGCTGGCGCAACTGGCGTGGGACGACTCCCGCCTGGGTCTGCCCGCCGCCCCCACCTCCCTCTCTGACCTTCCCGCTGCCGCGCTGCCCACCGCCGCGGCCGGGCATTGATTGCTGGACCTCGCCATGAATACCCGCCGCAACTTTCTCGCCGCCGCCGGGCTGCTCGCCGCCGGAGCGGCCAGCCGCAACGCCCTGGCCGCCGCGCCCGAGCCGCACCATCGCGCCGCCGCCGACACCGCCGCGCCGCTGCACCCCGGCAGCGGCCGCCCCTACAACCCCGTCGTCACCCTGAACGGCTGGAGCCTGCCGTTTCGCATGAACAACGGCGTCAAGGAATTCCACCTGGTCGCCGAGCCGGTCGAGCGCGAAATCGCCCCCGGCATGGTCGCCCGGCTGTGGGGCTACAACGGCTCCAGCCCCGGGCCGACCATCGAAGCCGTCGAGGGCGACCGCGTGCGGCTGTTCGTCACCAACAAGTTGCCCGAGCACACCACGGTGCACTGGCATGGCATCCTGCTGCCCAACGGCATGGACGGGGTCGGTGGCCTGACGCAGCCGCAGATCAAGCCCGGCCAGACCTACGTCTACGAATTCGTGCTGAACAAAAGCGGCACCTTCATGTACCACCCGCACGCCGACGAGATGGTGCAGATGGCAATGGGCATGATGGGGCTGTTCATTGTCCACCCGAAGAACCCGCGGCAGCACGCAGTCGACCGCGACTACGCGTTTTTGATCAACGCCTACGACATCGACCCCGGCGCCAGTGTCCCCAAGGTCAACACCATGCTGGACTTCAACCTGTGGACCTGGAACAGCCGCGCGTTTCCCGGCATCGCCCCGCTGGTGGCGCAGACCGGCGAGCGGGTGCGCATCCGCATCGGCAACCTGACGATGACCAACCACCCGATTCATCTGCACGGCCATGTGTTCGAAGTCGCCGGCACCGACGGCGGCTGGGTACCGAAGACCGCGCGCTGGCCCGAGGTGACGGTGGACGTGGCCGTCGGCCAGATGCGCGCGATCGAGTTCATCGCCGACAACCCGGGCGACTGGGCGTTCCACTGCCACAAGGCGCACCACACGATGAACGCGATGGGCCACAGCGTGCCGACGATGATCGGCGTGCCGCAGGACGACCTCACCCCGGCGCTGCAAAAGCTGCTGCCCGACTACATGGCGATGGGGTCAAGCGGCATGGCCGAAATGGCCGAGATGGACATGCCGCTGCCCGACAACACCCTGCCGATGATGACCGGCCGCGGCCCCTACGGCTCAATCGAAATGGGCGGCATGTTCAGCGTGCTCAAGGTGCGCGACCACCTGCCCGAGCTGGCCGCGCAGACCCCGGATCAACTCGCCTGGGCGACGCTGGACGCGTTCGGCTGGTACGCGATGCCTGCTGGCACGCAGGCCCGCGCGGTCGATGCAGCGCTGGCGCCTGCCGCACCGCGCGACCCGCATGCCCCGGCGCCGACGGCAACCCCCTCGGGCGGCGCGTCCGCGCCCGCCGCCGCGCCGCAGACCCTGCAGGTGCAAAAGCCCGGCGCGCACCACAGCCATTGAGCCGTGCCGACACGCGTCCTTCAAGCCGTCCCGCTTCAACCGACTTTTTTCTGTCCGACTCAACCGCAAGGAGAACCCGATGAAACCGACCCGCCAGACCCTGTCCGCGTTGCTGCTGGCCGCCGCCCTCACCGCCCCGGCCTGGGCCGCCGGCAGTCATGCCGACCATGACCACTCGACCCCCGAGGGCATGGCGCAGCACATGCAGATGATGCAAGGCACGCCCGGCACCGCCGGCGCCACTGCGAAGACGGCAGAAGCCGACGGCGAAGTGCGCCGCATCGACCTCAAGACCGGCAAAATCACCCTGCGCCACGGCCCGATTCCGGCGCTGGGCATGGGGCCGATGACCATGAACTACCGCTTGGCCGACGCCAAGCTGGCCGACGGGCTGCAAGTCGGCGACAAGGTGCATTTCACCGTCGAACAGCGCGACGGCACCGACTGGGTGACGCGCATCGACAAGCGCTGAGCGCCGCCCGACCGCGCGAGCCGATTGCGCAATCTGAGGTGCGACGCGGGCGACGAGCGGGGTGCAGCGACGACCCGCCGCAACCTGCTCGCACTCGACTCGTCCTCAATCGTGACGCACGACCGCGGCGGACGACCCCGCCGGCCGCGCGCTCGCCCGGCCGCAAAAACCGGGTTCAACGGGGCTAGAAATGCCGCTTCAGAGCCAGCTCAAACCTCGCTCAAACCCTGCTCACACGTGCGGCAGCGCCGGGTCGAGCCGGGGCTGCGCGGGGTGCGCCGGTGCCGTTTCGGGCGTCGGTTCGGGCATCGCCGGCTGCAACACCACCCCATGCAGCGGCGACACCACGACCGGCGCCCAGTCCATTGCTGGCAGCACCGGCGCAAAACCGGGCATCGGCAATTGCGCCATCACCCGCTGCAACTGCGCGAACTGCTGGGCCATCGTGCGGTCGAGCGCGGCGAACTGCGCTTGCACCTGCGCCATCTGCGGCGCCACCGTCGCCACCGCGCCGGGGCCGGAGACGGTCTGCATCATCACCTGCTCGTGGCCGCCGGGCGAGCGCCAGGTCCAGGTTTTCACCTGCGCCTGCCCGGCGGCGGTTTGCACCACCCGGGAGGTCTGCTGCATCGGTAGCATGTGCCCATCGAAGCGCACCATCACCGGCTGCGTGGGTGCGCAGGTCGGCGCGGCAAAAGCCGCCACCGGCAGCGCCAACGCCGCCAGCGCGGCGGTCCACATCCATTTGCGTCGAAGCATCACCATCACCTCCATGACGTTTCAGGGAATGTTGGAGCGGATGCCGAAAACATCCGGGTTGTTCGACGTTGCGCGGGCGCCCAAGTTGCTTAGCCGAAACTGAAAATGCCCCGCCGCCCCGTCCTGCTCGCGCTGCTGGCTGCGCTGCTGTTTGGCGCCAGCACCCCGCTGGCCAAGGCGCTGCTCGGGCAGATGCCGCCGCTGCTGCTCGCCGGGCTGTTGTATCTGGGCAGCGGCGCTGGGCTGTCACTGCTGCTGGCGCTGCGCCGCTGGCGAAGTGGCGCGGCGGTGGCGCTGCCGCCGCGCGCCGACTGGCCGTGGCTGGCCGCGGCGATCGCTGCCGGCGGCGTCGCCGGCCCGGTGCTGTTGCTGTTCGGGCTGCAGCACACCCCGGCGGCCAGCGCCGCGCTGCTGCTCAACCTGGAAGCGGTGTTCACCGCGCTGATCGCCTGGGTCGTTTTTCGCGAAAACGCCGACCGCTGGCTGGTGCTGGGCATGGTGGCCATCGTCGCCGGCGGCTTGCTGCTGGCCTGGCAGCCGGGCGCGGCGCTGGTGCTGGCGCCAGGCGCCGGGTTGATCGCCGCCGCATGCCTAGCCTGGGCGGTGGACAACAACCTCACGCGCAAAGTGTCGGCGAGCGACGCGATGCTGCTGGCCGCGCTCAAGGGCGCGGCGGCCGGCGCCTGCAACACCGCGCTGGCGCTGGCCGGCGGCGCCGCGCTGCCGCCGATCGGGCCGCTGCTGGCCGCGCTGGCGGTGGGCTTTGCCGGCTACGGGCTGAGCCTGGCGCTGTTCGTCGTCGCGCTGCGCGAACTCGGCGCGGCACGCGCCGGTGCCTACTTTTCCACCGCGCCGCTGTTCGGCTTGGTCATCGCGCTGCTGCTGTGGCCGCAATCCCCCGGCTGGACGTTCTGGCTGGCCGCGGCGCTGATGGCGCTGGGCGTGTGGCTGCACTTGCGCGAACGCCACGACCACGAACACCATCACGAGGCGATGGCGCACAGCCACCCGCACCGCCACGACGCGCACCACCAGCACGAGCACGACTTCCCGTGGGACGGCCGCGAGCCGCACACCCACTGGCATGTGCACGCGCCACTGACCCACGCCCACCCGCACGTACCCGATCTGCACCACCGGCACCGGCATTGAGCGCCGCGTCGCTGGAGTGCGGCTTCGCCGCGGGCGCCGCACCAGCCTTCCGCTCAGCGCCAGCGCCGCAGCGCAGCGGCTACCGTATCGCGCAGCGTGGCGAACGCCTCGCCGGCAAGCGGCACGGGATGCGGTGCATACAGCGCTTCGGCCAGTCGCTCGGCGGCGTCGCGCAGCGCGTGCTGCGGCGGCAGCTGCGCCGCGTCGATCCACTGCGCCAGCGTTGCGGCAAGCGGCAGTTCGCGCCGCGGCGGCACCGCCAGCCAGGCGTCGCGCAGCGTCACAGCGTCCCCCGCCTGCCGCAGCGCGGCCCAGCGAGCGCGCCGCT
>CAYMDM010000117.1:0-4699 GCA_964389235.1 uncultured Burkholderiaceae bacterium | reverse complement strand
CGGTGCGGCGAGCAACGCCGGCTCGTCCACCGCCGCGTGCTCGCCCGGCTCGGGCGGCAGCGCCTGCGGCGCGCGCGCCAGCGCCTCCAGCGCGCTGTAGCTGCGGTCCAGCGCCGTGCCCAAGCTGTGCCAGGCGCGCGGGGCAAAGCGCGCGATGTTGTCGGCGTTGGCCAGATACGGCTTGTGGCTGCCGGTGCCGGCAACCCATTGCCACGACAGGTGGTTGCTCGCCAGATCGCCGTCGAGCAGATGCGCATACAGCCAGTCCGCGCCGGCGCGCCAGTGCACCTTGCGCGCATGCACCACGTAGGCGGCCAGCCACAGCCGCGCGTGGTTGTGCAGATAGCCGGTCGCATACAGCTCGCGCACCGCGCGGTCGATCGCCGGCACGCCGGTCGCGCCTGCGCGCAGGTCGGGCGGCAGCTGCGGCGCGTAAGCGGCATCGGGCAAGGGGCCGGCGTGCACGCTGCGCAGAATGCCGTCGCCGCGCCGCTGCCACACATGGCGGAAGTATTGCCGCCAGCCGAGCTCCTGCACCAGCTTGTCGTGGCAGGTCAGGCCGCGCTCGCGCGCGAGCCACTGCACCGCCTCATGCAACGGCAGCAGACCGTGGGTGAGGTAGGGCGAGAGCCGGCTGACCGCGCCGTGCAGATGGTTGCGGGTGCGCGCGTAAGCGGCGGGATCGACCGCGCGCAGCCGCGCCCAGGCGGCTTCGACGGTCGGCGGGAAATCCGCCATCACGCTCGACATGACGCTGGCCACCGATTCGCCCGCAGCATCCTCGGCGCGGTCAGCGCGACAGCCCGCATCGCCACCTGCCTCCGCCGCGTGCCAGGCTGCCGCGCCCGCGGCCGCCCCGGAACGCCGCTCGGACGCAGCCGCGGTCAGCCGCGCATCCGCCCCGCTCACGGCCGCCCTCCTCGCGCGCGCAGCGCATCGGCCTGTGCGGCAATCGCCCGCCGCTCCTCTGCGCCCAGCCGCGCCAGATTCCGCGCCTGCAGCGCGGTGCGCGGATTGGCGGCGAGCATTGCCTCGTGCCGCTGCACGAAGTCCCAATACAGCAGGGTGTACGGGCAGGCGCGCGGGCCGCTGCGCTGCGCCGGGTCGAATCGGCAGGCCCGGCAGAAGCTGCCGCCGCTCATGCGCTGGATGTACTGGCCGGAGGCGATGTAGGGTTTGCTCGCCATGCGCCCGCCGTCGGCGTACTGGCTCATACCAACCACGTTCGGCAGCTCGATCCATTCGACTGCGTCGACGTACACGGCGAGAAACCAGTCCTGCACCGCCTGCGGCTTCACACCCAGCAGCAGCGCATAAAGGCCGATGACCATCAGCCGCTGGATGTGGTGCGCGTAGCCGTGGCGCAAGGTTTGCGCCAGCGCATCGGCCAGGCACGGCATGTCGACCTCGCCGCTCCAGAAAAACGCCGGCAGGTCGAGTGTGGCCGCGAGCGCATTGCGCTGCTTGTAGTCCGGCATATGCGTCCAGTACAGCCCGCGCACGTATTCGCGCCAGCCGAGGATCTGGCGGATGAAGCCTTCGACGCTGGCGAGTTCCACCGCGCCGGCGCGCCACGCCGCTTCGGCGGCGGCAACCACCTCGCGCGGATTCAGCAGCTTGAGGTTGAGCGCCGCCGACAGCCGTGAATGCCACAGCGTGCCCTGCCCCGGCCACATCGCATCCTGCCAGCGGCCGAACTGCGGCAGGCGCTGCGCGATGAATTCGGCCAGGGCGTGCTGCGCCTGCGCGCGGGTGAGGGGCCAGTCGAAGTCGTCGAGCTGCCCCGGGTGGTCGGCAAAGCGCGCGCGCACCAGCGCCAGCACCTCGCGGGTGATCGCATCCGGCGCAAACCGCGCGGCTTGCGGTACCGCATCCGGCCCAGCGGGGCCGAACGCGGCGCGGTTGTCGGCGTCGAAATTCCAGCGGCCGCCGGCGGGTTGGTCGCCCTCCAACAGCACGCCAAAGCGCCGCCGCTGCTCGCGGTAGAAAACCTCCAGCCGCAGCGTTTTGTGCCGGCGGGCAAAGGCGGCAAAGTCGCGCACCGCGGCGTAGAAATGCCGGTCTTCGCGCAACTCCATTGGCAGCGACAGGTCTTGCGCGGTCTGCCGCAGCGATTGCAGCACCCGCCAGTCGCCGGGGGCGGCGAGCACCAGCGACTGCGGGCGCAGCGCGGCGGCGGCGCGGCGCAGTTCGCCCGCGAGGGTGCCGGTGTTGGCCGGGTCATCGAGCCGCACGTAGCGCACCGTCCAGCCGCGCTCGCGCAAATCCAGCGCGAAATGGCGCATTGCTGCGAGGAACAGCACGATACGCGGCTGGGCCGACCACACGTGCGTGGACTCCTCGGCGACCTCGGCCATCCACACCACGTCGTGTGCCGGGTCGGCACCGTCGAACACCACCGAATCGGCATCGAGCTGGTCGCCCAGCACCAGCAGCAGCTGCCGCACTGCGCGCGCCTCAGCCATCGCCGCGCTCCGTCGCGTCAGCCGCCGCTGCGCGCGCTTGACGCGCAGCGCGCCGGCACGCGTCGCTGCAATAGCGCACCGCGTGCCAGTTTTTCGCCCAGGCGCGGCGCCACACCATCTCCCGCCCGCAGGCGGCGCAAACCTTGCGCGGCAGCGCGGCTTTGTTGCCTTTCCAGCCGCTGCGGGCATCGCTGCCGCCGCGGGTCATTCGAATAGCTCCTGCTGCAGCGAGGCTTCGCTGCGCTCGGAAGCCCGGCGCCGCCGGCTGCTTTGCGGCAACCCGCTTTTGCGCGACCCGTGCCGCTCGGCCACCGCTTGCGCCTGTTCGCGCACCTCGGCGCGGCGGCGCAGCGCATACAGCCGTTCTTTCGCGCTTTGCAACGCTGCGCGCTCGTCGACGATAGGCGGAGGGTAGTCCGGCGTGCCGAATTCGGGCAGCCAGCGGCGGATGAACTCGCCTTGCGGGTCGTGCTCGCGCTGCTGCTTGGCCGGCGAGTAGATGCGCAGGGTGTTGATGCCGGTGGTGCCCGACTGCATCTGCATCTGGCTCCAGTGAATGCCCGGCTCGAAGTCCAGGAATTGCCGCGCCAGGTGCAGCCCCGGCTCGCGCCAGTGCAGCCATAGGTGATAGGCGGCGAAGCTCACCAGCATCGCCCGCATGCGAAAGTTGATCCAGCCGGTGGCGTTCAGATACCGCATGCAGGCGTCGACCATCGGGTAGCCGGTGCGGCCCTCGCGCCAGGCGTCGAAACGTGCGCGGTCGAACTCGGGCTCGCGCAGCCCGTCGTAGGCGCGGCAGAAGTTGCTGAACTCGACGTCCGGCTCGCTTTCGAGCTTTTGCATGAAATGGCAATGCCAGCGCAGTCGCGCAGCGAAACCGCGCAGGTTGTAGGCAAAGGCGCTGTCGGCCGCGTCACCGCTGGCGCGCAGGGCCGCAATGCGTGCCTCGGTCGCCTGGTGCACTTGCCGCATCGACACCACGCCAAAGCTCAGGTACGCGCTCAGCCGCGAGCCGCCCGACTCGGCGGTCAGCGGGCTGGAAATCGCGCGGCGGTAGCCGGCGCCGCGCTGGTCGAGAAAGCTGCATAGCGTCTGCATCGCTGCTGTCTCCCCGGCCGGTGGGAGTGGGCGTGACGCGCCGAATCCCGCCTCGGCGATCGCCTCATCCGGCCAGTCGCCCGGCGGCAGGCCGGCGGCGGCGCGGAACCGCTCGGGCGCCGTCACCTGCGGCGCATCCATGCGCCGCTGCCAGCGCGCCGCCCAGCCGCGGCGGTCGCGCAAACCGCGGATCACCCCGGTCTGCGGCCATTCCTTCCACACCACCCCGTGTGCGCGGCACCAGGCAGCCACCGCACGGTCGCGCGCATAGCTCCAGCCGGGGCCGGTTTCCTCGTGGCTGAACAGATGGGTGAATGGCCAGCAGCGGTGCAGTTCGTCCAGGACAGACAGCGTGTCGCCATACCGCAGCAGCAGCGGCAGCCCACGCTCGGCCAGCCGCGCCCGCAGCGCCAGCACGTTGTCGCGGGCGAAGTGCAGATGCTGCGCGTCGCATTCCGCGCTGGCGAGCCACTGCGGCTCAACGGCGTAGAGCGCCGCCGCACCGTCTGCGTGCGCAGCGGCCGCAAGCGGCGCGTGATCTGCCAGCCGCAGATCGCGCTTGAGCCACACCAGAGCCAGAGTCGCCATGCGGGCAATCGTGCAACGGCCGTGTGCAAACAGCCGAAGACGGGGATTATTGTCTAGGACAACGTGGGGTTATCCCACCATCGTCCATCCAGATGCCGGCACGACCCAGATCGGCCGGCAGATGCGCCCCGCGGCGTTCAGCCCGCCACGGCACCGCGCCGGCGCCAGCGCAGTTCCCCGCCGAGCGCCGCGCCGATGATCAGCGCGCCGCCGAGCAGCAGCCGCGGGGTCAGCGGCTCGCCGCCGATCAGCACACTGCTGACCCCGGCGATGACGATTTCGGTGGTCATGATCACCGCGGTCAGGTGCGAGGGCAGCAGCCCGGCGCCGAACTGCAGGCCGAAGTTGGCGGCGAGAAACGCCAGCGCCAACAGCGCGACCAGCGGCCCCCAGTGCGCTACTGCCGAGGCGGCCGGCCAGCCAGCCACGCCAGCGCCGACCAGCGCCGCGCCCAGTGCGGCCGGTACCACCGCGCCGCCGATGAACATCGCCAGCCCGCGCGCCGCGGCTGGCGCCGCGGCGAACTTGCGCAACAGCACATTGTTCAG
>CAYMDM010000116.1:0-4699 GCA_964389235.1 uncultured Burkholderiaceae bacterium | reverse complement strand
CTGGAGCAGCGGCGGGCCTGGCGGTCTGGGCGGATTCGGCGGCGGCCTGGGCGGCGGCGGTTTCGGTGGCGGAGGCTTTGGCGGCGACTCGGGCGGCGGCGGGTTTTCCGGCGGCGGGGGCGGCTTCGGCGGCGGCGGCGCATCGGGAGACTGGTGATGACGACGCGACACTGGCTGCGACAGTTGCGACATCTGTTTCACCCGCCACTGCGGGTGCGGCACGCCTTTCCGCACCGCGCGCTCAAAGCCATCGCGCAGGCGGTGAAGGCGGCCGAAGCACAGCACGGCGGCGAAATCCGCGTGGCGATCGAAGGCGCGCTGGACTGGCCCGAACTGCAGCGGCGGCTCACACCACGGCAGCGCGCGGTCGAGCTGTTTTCGCAGCTGCGGGTGTGGGACACCGAGAACAACGACGGGGTGCTGCTCTACCTGCTGCTGGCCGACCGCGCGGTGGAAATCGTGGCCGACCGCGGCATCGCCCGCAAGGTCGGCCCGGAGCAATGGCAGGCGATCTGCGCGCACATGCAGCCGCTGCTGCGGCAGGGCCGGTTCGAGGACGCGGTGATGCAGGGGGTGCGCGAAATCAGCGCGCTGCTCGCGCAGCACGCCGGCCCGCCCGACCCCAGCCGCAACGATCTGCCCGACTGGCCGGTGGTGGTGCGGCGCTGAACGCCGCACGTGCGAAAGCTGCGGCGCAAGCTGCAGCGCGGCCGCCGGGCGCGGCGCACAATGCCGGCGCAACGGTCGCTCTGCAACACGCCATGAAGCTGTATTCGTATTTCCGCAGTTCCGCCGCGTATCGCGTGCGCATCGCCTTGCAGCTCAAGGGGCTGTCCTTTGAGCTGGTGCCGGTGCATCTGCTGCGCAACGGCGGGCAGCAGCACGCGGCGGATTACCGTGCGCTCAACCCGCTGCAGGCGGTGCCGACGCTGGTGCTGGACGACGGGCGGGTGCTGACCGAGTCTCTGGCGATCATCGAATACCTGGACGAAACCCATCCGCAGCCGCCGCTGCTGCCGGCCGACGCCTTCGGCCGCGCGCGGGTGCGGGCGATTGCGCAGGCGGTGGCCTGCGACATCCATCCGGTCAACAACCTGCGGGTGCTCCAGAGGCTGCGCCAGCAGTTCGGCGCCGACGAGGCTCAGGTCAACGCCTGGTATCGCCACTGGGTCGAAACCGGGCTGGCCGCGGTGGAAGCGCTGCTGGCACGCGACGCGCCGCCCGGGCCGTTCTGCCACGGCGAGCAGCCGACGCTGGCCGACTGCTGCCTGGTGCCGCAGGTGTTCAACGCCCGGCGGTTTGGCTGCGATCTGAGCGCGATGCCGCGGGTGCAGGCGATTGCCGCGCATTGCGAGGCGTTGCCGGCGTTTGCCGCTGCCGCGCCGGCCGCGCAGCCCGATGCCGAGTGAACCCGGCCTACGGCTGCTCTACCTGCCTCATCCCGGCGCGCCTCACCCCGCAACCCCGCAGAACGGCTTGACGTCCAGCAGCACAAAGCTGGATTTGACGTCCTCGACCGCCTCGTGCTTGAGCAGGGTGTCGAGCACGAAATGGGCGTAGTGCTGCATGTCCTGCACATGCACCCGCAGCAGGTAGTCCATCTCCCCGGTCAGCGCCAGACACTCGACCACTTCGGGCCAGGTCTGCACCGCGGCGGCAAAGCTGTCCTGCGGCGCGTGCTGGCGGTCGGGGCGATGTTTTTCCAGCCGCACCGACAGCACCGCGGTCAGCGCCAGCCCGAGCGCGCGCGGGTCGACGCGGGCGCTGTAGCCGCAGATCACGCCCGCGGCCTCCAGCCGCTTGATGCGCCGCTGCACCGCCGACGGCGACAGGCCGACGGCCACGGCGAGCTGATCCTGGGTCAGCCGCGCGTCTTTCTGCAGCTGCGCGAGCAGCTTGCGGTCAATGCGGTCGAGGCTGGCGGGCTCGGCAGGCTGGCGCGGCATGGCAGGCTCACGGAGGGTCACAGATGGGTGCGCAGCGACCACAGCTCGGGAAACAGCACCACGTCCAGCCGCCGGCGGAGGTAGCCGACGCCGCTGGTGCCGCCGGTGCCGGTCTTGTGGCCGATCACCCGCTCGACCGTGGTGACGTGGCGGAAGCGCCAGAGTCGAAATGCGTCCTCCAGGTCGATCAGCTCCTCGCCGAGCTGATACAGCTCCCAGTGCGCGCGCGGGTCGCGGTAGACCGCCAGCCACGCCGCCTCGACCGCCTCGCTGGCGGTGTGCGGCTGGCTGAAGTCGCGCTCGATGGCCTGCGGCGGCAACGCAAAACCGCGCCGCGCGAGCAGCCGCAGCGCGCGGTCGTGCAGGCTGGGCGCGGCCAGGTCGGCCTGCAGCTGCGCAAGCTGCGGCGCGCGCTGCGCATGCGGTTGCAGCATCGCCGCATTCTTGTTGCCGAGCAGGAACTCGATGCTGCGGTACTGCCAGCTCTGAAAACCGCTGGATCGCGCCAGATACGGACGGATCGCGCTGTATTCGCTCGGGGTCATCGTTGCCAGCACGTCCCAGGCGTGGACGAGCTGCTCGAAAATGCGCGACACCCGCGAGAGCATTTTGAACGCCGGCGGCAGGTCGTCGGCGTCGATGCGCTGCATCGCCTGCCGCAGTTCGTGCAGCAGCAGCTTCATCCACAGCTCGCTGGTCTGGTGCTGGACGATGAACAGCAGCTCGTTCGGGTCGGGCGACAGCGGGTGCTGCGCCGACAGCACCGCGTCGAGGTGCAGGTAGTCGCCGTATTGCAGGTCAGGTGCGGCGGGGGTTTCGGGTGCGGTGTTCATTTCGGTGTCTCAGGTCACGCCCAAGCGCGCCACGGTCTGCTCATGCGCACCGCCGAGCATCGCCGCGTGGATTGCCTCGACCGCGTCCCACACATCGACAAAGCGGACATACAACGGGGTGAAGCCAAAGCGCAGCAGATCAGGCTGGCCGTCGACCCCGGCGCGGAAGTCGCCAACCACGCCGCGGTCGATCAGCTCGCGCATCAGCGCAAAGCCGTCGCCCGGCACCGCGAACGACACCTGGCTGCCGCGCCGCGCGTGGTCTTCCGGGGTGAGGATGCGGATGGAAAAGCGGTCCAGCCGCTCGCGCAGCCGGGCAAGGAACAGATCGGCGAGCGCCAGCGACTTGGCGCGCAGCGCGGCCACGCCGCCCAGCGGCTCGGCGGCGAGCACCGTGTCCACGCCGCAGTCCAGCGCGTGCAGCGCCAGCACCGGCGGGGTGCCGCAGAGAAAGCGCGCGCTGCCCGCGGCGGGCTGGTAGTCGGGGGCGAAGGCGAACGGCGCGGCGTGGCCGATCCAGCCGGACAGGGGTTGCTGCACGCGGTCGGCATGGCGCGGATGCGCCCAGACGAAGGCCGGCGCGCCGGGGCCGCCGTTCAAGTATTTGTAGCCGCAGCCGATGGCAAAGTCGGCATCGGCGGCGTGCAGATCGACCGGCAACGCGCCGGCCGAATGCGCCAGATCCCACACCGTCAGCGCGCCGGCGGCGTGGGCCTGCGCGGTCAGCGCGGCCATATCGTGCATCGCCCCGCTGCGGTAGTTGACGTGGGTGAGCAGCAGCACCGCGACCTGCTCGTTCAGATGCGGCGCGATCTCGCCGTCGACAAGGCGCAGGGACATGCCGTTCTGCGCGGCCAGCGACTGGGCGATGTAGAGGTCGGTCGGGAAGTTCTCGCGTTCGGAGACGATCAGGGTGCGGCGCGGGTCGCGCTGCAGCGCCAGATCGATCGCCGCGGCCAGCACCTTGTAGAGGTTGATCGAAGTCGAGTCGGCCGCGACCACCTCGCCGGCTCGCGCGCCGATCAGCCGGGCGATTTTGTCGCCGACCCGCCGCGGCAGCTCCATCCACCCGGCGTGGTTCCAGCTGCCGATCAGCCCGCGGCCCCATTCCTCGCTGACCGCCCGCTGCAGCCGCGGCAGCGTGGCGCGCGGCAGCACGCCGAGCGAATTGCCGTCGAGGTAGATCACATCGGGCGGCAGATCGAACTGTTCGCGCAAAGGGCGCAGCGGGTCGGCGGCGTCGAGCGCCAGGCAGTCGTCGCGACGGGTGGGCAAAGGGTTCATCGTCGGTTCAGGTCACGGATGAGTTCAGTCGCGGCGCAGCACCGCGCGCACCGGCGAGGCGCAGGCGCCGGCGAGTTTGAGCGGCAGCGCGATCAGTTCGTAATCGCCTTCGTCCACCGCGTCGAGCACCAGGTTTTCCAGCACCCGCAGGTCGTGGGCCAGCAGCCGGGCGTGCGCGTCCAGGGTCTTGCTCGTCGCCGGGTCGACCGACGGGGTGTCGATGCCGACCAGCCGCACGCCCTGCGCAGCCAGCCAGTTCAGGGTCTGCGGGGCAAAGGCGGCGAAGTCGTATTGCCAGCGCGTCAGCGCCTGCTGCCGGGTGCGCACCAGCACCCGCGGCGGCAGCGCCGCTGCGGCATGCGCCAGATGCTCGGGCAGCACCAGCGGGCCGCGGTCGATCGCGTGGATCACCCGACACGGGCCGAGGTAGGGGTCGAGACCCACCGCGTCGATCGCCGCGGCGCCGTCGGCGTAGTGCAGCGGCGCGTCGGCATGCGCGCCAACGTGCGGCGACAGGCGAATGACGCTGAGGTTGACCGGGCAGCCGGGATGGATGCGCGCAGTCCACTCCAGGGTGTAGGCAGGGCAATCGCATGAAAGTCATGCGAGTCCGAGGAGTTGGGCGCGGTAGAGATC
>CAYMDM010000115.1:0-4847 GCA_964389235.1 uncultured Burkholderiaceae bacterium | reverse complement strand
TCCCCACGTTCACGTGCGGCTTGGTCCGCTCAAACTTTTCCTTCGCCATGGTTCAAACTCCTGGAGACGACGGCCAGGCCGTCGGTGAACTGTTGCAATGCCGATGGTCTCGGTCGATCAAAATGGTGGTGCCCATGGCGGGAATCGGACCCGCGACCTCTCCCTTACCAAGGGAGTGCTCTACCACTGAGCCACATGGGCGTGAACGCTTTTGGCGCTCGGTACTGCCTGTCCTCTTGTCAGTCGGCCCCTTCAGCCCCACCCGAGGCGCGGCGCACTGGAGCGGGAGACGGGAATCGAACCCGCGCCATCAGCTTGGAAGGCTGAGGTTCTACCATTGAACTACTCCCGCCTCTTGCTGCCTGCCGCAGCCGTCCGGGCAAGCCCGTCCGTCGGATGAGCCTGGTGGAGGAGGTTGGATTCGAACCAACGTAGGCGTAAGCCAACAGATTTACAGTCTGCCCCCTTTAGCCACTCGGGCACCCCTCCGAGGCGAACCGGGGATTCTCGGTGATATTTTTTGGCTTGTCAAACCGTGGGCCGGTCGGCGGGAATTGCGGGACGGGCCATGCGGGACGTGGTGGGGCGTACATCCCGCGCGCGGCCGCCACGCCGCCGGAGCGGATCGGCCGCGATCAACCGAACAGGTTTTGCAGCGCCACACCGGGGTCGGGCGCGCGCATGAAGGCCTCGCCGACCAGAAACGCCTGCACCCCGGCCGCGCGCATCGCCTGCACGTCGGATCGGGCAAGGATGCCGCTTTCGGTCACCGCCACCCGACCGGGCGGAATGCGGTCCAGCAGCGCCAGCGTCGTCTCCAGCCGGGTTTCGAACGTGCGCAGATTGCGGTTGTTGATGCCCAGCAGCGGGGTGCGCAGCGCCAGCGCGCGCTCGAGCTCCCCGCCATCGTGCACCTCGACCAGCACATCCAGCCCGTAACCGCGGGCGGCGTCCTCCAGCGCGATCATCTGCGCGTCGGAGAGGGCGGCGACGATGAGCAGAATGCAGTCGGCGCCCATCGCCGCGGCTTCGGCGACTTGGTAGGGGTCGACGATGAAATCCTTGCGCAGCACCGGCAGCGCGCAGGCCGCGCGCGCCTGCTGCAGATACTCGGGGCTGCCCTGGAAGTAGTCGCGGTCGGTCAGCACCGACAGGCAGGTGGCGCCGTGCGCGGCGTAGCTGGCGGCGATCGCCGCCGGGTCGAACGCTTCGCGCAGCACGCCTTTGGACGGGCTGGCTTTCTTGACCTCGGCGATCACCGCCGGGCCACCGGCGGCGACTTTCGCCTGCATGGCCGCAGCGAAGCCGCGCGGAGGGTCGCGTCGGGCGATTTCGCGCTCGAGCTCGGCCAGCGGGCGCAGCGCCTGCGCCTGCTGCACCTCACGCGCCTTGGTCGCGAGGATGCGCGCGAGCACGTCGCTGCCGGCGGGTACAGCGCCCGCGCTCATCGCCGCCCCCCGCCGCTGGCGCCGCACCGGGCGCGCGTCGCTAGCTTCACAGGCGCGCTCATGCCGCCTCCCGGCCGAGCTCGGCGGTGACGCGGATGAACTGCTGCATCTTGTCGCGCGCCGCGCCGCTGGCGATCGCCTCGCGCGCCATCTGCACGCCCTCCATCATCGTCGGCGCCACGCCCGCGGCATACAGCGCCGCACCGGCGTTGAGCGCGACCACGTCACGCGGCGCGCCGTCCACATCGTTGAGCGCCTCGTGCAGCATTTCCGATGACTGCTTCGGGCTAGCCACGCGCAGCGCCTCCAGCGGTGCCGGCTTGAGCCCGAGGTCACTCGGGTGAATGGTGTATTCGCTGATCTGGCCGTTCTTGAGTTCGCCCACCATGGTTTCGCCCGACAGAGACACTTCGTCCAGTCCCTCCAGCCCGTGCACCACCACCGCATGCTCGCTGCCCAGTCGCTGCAGCACCCGCACCAGAATCCCGACCAGATCCGGGTGGAACACCCCCAGCAGCTGGTTGGGCGCGCCGGCTGGGTTGGTCAGCGGCCCGAGGATGTTGAACAGGGTGCGCACCCCCAGTTCCTTGCGCACCGGCGCGGCGTATTTCATTGCCGGGTGGTGGTTGGGCGCGAACATGAAGCCGATGCCGCATTGCTCCAGCGACTGCGCCACCTGCTCGGGCTTGAGCTGGATGTTCGCCCCCAGGGTTTCGAGCACGTCGGCCGAACCGGAAGAGGAGCTGACACTGCGCCCGCCGTGCTTGGCCACGCGCGCCCCAGCGGCGGCAGCGACGAAACTGGCCGCAGTCGAAATGTTGAAGGTGTGCGCGGCGTCGCCCCCGGTGCCGACGATGTCCACCAGTCGGGTGCGGTCGGCCAGCGGCACCGGCACCGCGAACTCGCGCATCACCGTCGCCGCGGCGGTGATCTCGCCGATGGTTTCCTTTTTCACCCGCAGGCCGATGATCAGCCCGGCCAGCGTGGCCGGCGGCATTTCGCCGGTCATGATGCGGCGCATCAGCGCCAGCATTTCGTCGTGGAAGATTTCGCGGTGCTCGATCACCCGCACCAGCGCTTCTTGATTGGTGATGCTCATGCCGCTCCTCCGGGGGCTTGCAGGGACAGGAAGTTTTGCAGCAACTGGTGGCCGTGCTCGGTTTCGATCGACTCGGGGTGAAACTGCACCCCTTCGATTGCGAACTGGCGGTGGCGCACGCCCATGATCTCGCCGTCGGCGGTCTGCGCGCTCACCTCCAGGCAGGCCGGCAAGCTGGCGCGGTCGATCGCTAGCGAGTGGTAGCGCACCACGGTGTAGGGGCTGGGCAGATCGGCGAACACGCCGCGGCCGTCGTGGGTGATCGGGCTGGTCTTGCCGTGCATGATGGTCTGCGCGCGCACGACCTGGCCGCCGAAGGCTGCGCCAATCGCCTGATGCCCCAGGCACACGCCGAGGATGGGCACGCGGCCGGCGAAATATTGCAGCACCGGCACCGAAATGCCGGCCTCGGCTGGCGAGCACGGTCCCGGCGAAATGACAATGCGCTCGGGCGCGAGGGCGGCGATGTCTTCGAGCGTGACCTCGTCGTTGCGCACCGTGTGCACGTCCTGCCCGAGCTCGCCGAAGTACTGCACGAGGTTGAAGGTGAAGCTGTCGTAGTTGTCGATCATCAGCAACATGGCGGAACCTTTTGCGGAGATGTGGTGATCGGGCGTTCAGGGCTCCAGCCCTTCCTGCACCTGCTCGGCCGCGCGCAGCACCGCGCGCGCCTTGGCCTCGGTTTCCCGCCATTCCATTTCCGGCACCGAGTCGGCCACCACCCCGGCGGCCGCCTGCACGTACAGCCAGCCGTCTTTGACGATGCCGGTGCGGATGGCAATCGCCAGGTCCATGTCGCCGGCAAAGCTCCAGTAGCCGATCGCCCCGCCGTACAGCCCGCGGCGGGTGGGCTCGAGTTCGTCGATCACTTCCATCGCCCGGATCTTGGGCGCGCCCGACAGCGTGCCCGCCGGGAAGGTCGCGCGCAGCACGTCCATTGCCGACTGCTCGGGTTTGAGCATGGCCTCGACATTGCTGACGATGTGCATCACGTGCGAATAGCGCTCGATCGCAAACGCCTCGGTCACCTTGACCGTGCCGGTCTGGGCGATGCGCCCGAGGTCGTTGCGTGCCAGGTCGATGAGCATCAGATGCTCGGCCCGCTCCTTCGGGTCGGCCAGCAGCTCGGCCTCGTTGCGCGCGTCGGCCTCGGCGGTGGCGCCGCGCGGGCGGGTGCCGGCCAGCGGGCGGATGGTCACCTTGCGGCCCTGCGGCACGGCTTCCTCGCGCACCAGAATCTCCGGCGAAGAAGCGGCGATCTGGAATTCGCCGAAATTGAAGTAGATGAGATACGGCGAAGGGTTGAGCGAGCGCAGCGCGCGGTACAGCGACAGCGGCGAGTCGGTGTAGCGCTTGCGCAGCCGCTGCCCGACCTGCACCTGCATGAAGTCGCCCGCGGCGATGTAGTCCTTGGCGCGCTCAACCGCCTTGAGGTAGTCAGCCTTGTCGAACTCGCGCTCGATCGGCGTGACGCTGCTGCGCGCCACCGGTGGCGCCGACACCGAGTAACGCAACTGCTCGCGCAGCGCGCGCAGCCGCGAACGCGCGCGGGTGTACGCCTCGGGCTGCGCCGGGTCGGCGTAGACGATCAGGTACAGCCGCCCGGCGAGGTTGTCGATCACCGCCAGCTCCTCGCTGAGCAGCAGCAGGATGTCGGGCATCGCCAGCGGGTCGGGCCGCGGATATTTCTGCGCCGAGGCCTTCAGCCGCGGCTCGATGTAGCGCACCGCCTCGTAACCGAAGTAGCCAGCCAGCCCGCCGCAGAACCGCGGCATCCCCGCCGGCAGCGCCACCTTGAAGCGGGCATGGAAGGCTTCGATGAAATCCAGCGGCGGATCTTCCGAGGTTTCGACCACCTCGCCGTCGCGCAGTACTTCGGTGCGGCCGTTTTTCACCCGCAGCTGGGTGCGCGCGGACAGGCCGACAAAGGAATACCGGCCGAAGCGCTCGCCGCCGACCACCGATTCCAGCAAAAAGGTGTTGCGCCCGCCGTCGCCACCGCTGGCGAGCTTGAGATACAGCGACAGCGGGGTTTCCAGATCGGCCAGCGCCTCGGCCACCAGCGCGATGCGGTTGTAGCCCTGGCGGGCGAGTTCCTTGAATTCGAGTTCAGTCATGTTCGTCTCGTCGGGTGCGCCGCGGCGAACGCCGGCGGCGGGTTCACGGGAGCGCCGCGGGTCGGTGGCCGCGCGCCCGGCGCCACGACGAGCGCAGGGGCGTGCCTTCAGCCCGCGGCGGCGGGCACGGCGGGACGGCACCGCCAGGGCCAAGCCCCCCGGTCTCCCGAACCCGATGCGTGT
>CAYMDM010000114.1:0-5011 GCA_964389235.1 uncultured Burkholderiaceae bacterium | reverse complement strand
GCCGCGGCGACTGCCGCGTGCCGCGGCCTGCTCCAGCGCGGCCTCATACTCGACATCGGGCAGCGCGCGCGCCAGCCAGTCCACCCCGCCGTCGCGCACCACCCCCCAGTCGCCGGCCTGCTGCGGCGGCTGCAAACCAAACCGCCGCACCCGCCGCCCTGCGCGCTGCATCGCGGCGACCCGCGCGTCGTCGCGGTTGATCACCTGCACCCCGCGTGCAGACGCATCGCCGTAAATGCGCGCCTTGTCCGCGGCGTAAGCGTCCATGCTGCCGTGCCAGTCGAGGTGATCCTGGGTGACGTTGAGCACCACCGCGGCGTCGGCGGCAAAGCCTTCGACTGCGTGCAGCTGAAAGCTCGACAGTTCCAGCACCCAGGCCTGCGGCAGATGGGCGTTGGCCCGCGCCGCGGCCTCGGCCGCGCGTGCGGCGGCCAGCGCCTCGGCGCGAGCCTGCAGATCGACGCCTTCGACCGCTTCCTCCTCAGCCGTTTCTGACGCGTCGCTGCCCTCCGCGTCCGCCGTCTCGACCGCCGCCGCGCCCTCGACTGCAACGGGCTCTGCCGGACTCTGCGCCAGCGCTTCGCGCAGCACATCGAGCATCGCCGGCGACACATTGCCGGCCACCGCCACCTTCCACCCCGCGCGCGCGAGCATCGCCCCGCAAAGCCGGGTCACCGTGGTCTTGCCGTTGGTGCCGGTGATCGCGACGACCCTGGGCGCGTAGCCGCGCGCAGCGCGCAAATCCTGCAACGCCCAGACGAACAGCTGCAGTTCCCCGGCCACCGCCACGCCGCGCGCGGCCGCCGCCTGCAGCAACGGCGCGAACACCGGGTCATGCGGCGCGATGCCTGGGCTCGCGAGCAGCAGCTCGGCGTCTTCAAGAACATCGGGCGAAACCACGCCGCAATACACCACAACGTCGGGCAGCTCGGCTCGCAACACCGCCAGCATCGGCGGCTGCTCGCGGCTGTCGGCCATGCGCACGCGCGCGCCCTGCGCCGCGCACCAGCGCGCCATCGCCAGCCCGGACTCGCCCAGGCCGAGGATCAGTACGGAGCGGTGTTTCAGTTCCATGCCGTCCTCACCGCAGCTTCAGGCTGGCCAGCCCGATCAGGCACAGCACCATGGTGACAATCCAGAACCGCACCACCACCTGCGATTCCTTGACTCCGAGCTGCTCGAAGTGGTGATGCAGCGGAGCCATTTTGAAAATGCGCCGCCCCTGGCCGTACTTCTTTTTGGTGTATTTGAAGTAGCTCACCTGGATCATCACCGACACGGTCTCGGCGACGAACACCCCGCCCATGATGAACAGCACGATTTCCTGCCGCACGATCACGGCAATCGTGCCCAGCGCCGCGCCCAGCGCCAGAGCGCCGACGTCGCCCATGAACACCTGCGCCGGGTAAGCGTTGAACCACAGAAACGCCAGCCCCGCGCCGATCATCGCGCCGACGAAAATCAGCAGCTCACCGGTGCCGGGGATGAACGGATAGAGCAGATACTTGGCGTAGACCGCGTTGCCGACCACGTAGGCGAACACCCCGAGCGCGCCGCCGACCATCACCACCGGCATGATCGCCAGGCCGTCGGCGCCGTCGGTCAGGTTGACCGCGTTGCTGCTGCCGACGATCACAAAGTAGCTCAGCACGATGAACCCGGTGATGCCCAGCGGGTAGCTCACCGCCTTGAAAAACGGCACGATCAGATCGGCCGCCGGCGGCAGCGGCAGGGTCAGCCCGCTTTGCAGCCAAGCGACGAACAGATGCCACACCTCGGCGTTGCTGCGCCCGGACACGGCAAACGCCAGATAGAACGCCGCGACCACGCCGATCAGGGTCTGCCAGAAATACTTTTCACGCGAGTGCATGCCGTTGGGGTCGCGGTAGACCACCTTGCGGTAATCGTCGACCCAGCCGATCGCGCCAAACCCCAGCGTGACCAGCAGCACCAGCCAGACAAAGCGGTTGCTCAGGTCCATCCACAGCAGCGTCGACACCGCGATCGCCAGCAAAATCAGCACCCCGCCCATGGTCGGCGTGCCGGTCTTGACCAGATGGGTTTGCGGCCCGTCCTGCCGCACGGCCTGGCCGACCTTCATCGCGGTGAGCTTGCGGATCACCGCCGGGCCGGCGAGCAGCCCGATGACCAGCGCGGTCAGGGTGCTCATCACCGCGCGGAAGGTGATGTAGTTGAACACCCGGAAAAAGCTCAGCTCCGGGCTCAGGCTCATCAGCCACAGCGCCAGGCTATGCAGCATGCGGCGCCTCCGTTCTGGTGTGGCCGTTGCCCGCGGCCAGCGCGGCAATCGCCTGCACCGCGCGCTCCATGCGCATGAAACGCGAACCCTTGACCAGCACCTGATCAAACCGGGCCAGCGCGTCGGCCTGCAACGGCAAAGCCTCCAGCTGCGCAACGCTGCGCACTTCGGCGATGCCGGCCGTGCGCGCGGCCTGCGCAGCATGCGCCGCGAGTTCGCCGCAAGTCCACAGCGCGGCCAGCCCGCGCTGCGCGGCATACGCGCCGACCTCGGCGTGGAACGCCGGCCCCTGGTCGCCGACTTCGCCCATATCGCCCAGCAGCAGCAGGCTGCGTCCGGGCAGCTCGGCCAGCACGTCGATCGCTGCGCGCACCGAGTCGGGGTTGGCGTTGTAACTGTCGTCGATCAACAGCAGCGCCCGCCCGGCCAGCTGCAGCCGCTGCGGCACCAGCCGCCCGGCCACCGGCGCAAAGCCTTCGAGCCCGCGGCACACGGCTTCCAGTGGCGCGCCTGCGGCCAGCGCTGCCGCGCACGCCGCCAGCGCGTTGCGCGCGTTGTGCGCCCCAAGCAATTGCAGCGCGAGCTCGGCATGGCCTTGCGGGGTGTGCAGTTGCAGCCGCAGCTGGCCGTCGACGTAGCGCGCCACGCCAGCGACCTCCGGCTGCGCCGCGCCTGCTTCATTCAGCCAACCAAAGCGCAGCACTCGGCGCGCACCCGCCAGTTCATTCCACAGCGGCGTGAACACTTCATCGGCCGGAAACACCGCGACGCCATCGGCCGGCAGCGCGGCCAGCACCGCGCCGTTTTCGCGCGCCACCGCCTCGACCCCGTGCAGGAACTCCTGATGCTCGCGCTGCGCGTTGTTGACCAGCCCGACCGTCGGTTCGGCAATCGCCGCGAGTTCGGCGATTTCCCCCGGATGGTTGGTGCCGAGCTCGACCACCGCCGATTGATGTTGCGGCGCCAGCCGCAGCAGGGTCAGCGGCAGGCCAACCGCGTTGTTGAAATTGCCGCGCGTGGCCAGCCGCCCATCTTCGCCGTGCCAGGCGGCGAGAATGGCCGCGAGCATTTGCGTGACCGTAGTCTTGCCATTGCTGCCGGTCACCGCAATCAGCGGCAGGGTTTGCTGTCGCCGCCAGCCGCGCGCCAGTCGCCCGAGCGCGCGCAGGCTGTCGGGCACCTGGATGCCAGGCAGCCCGGCTGCATCGATGCCGCGCTCGGCCAGCAACGCCGCGGCGCCCTGCTGCCGCGCCTGCGGCAAAAAATCGTGCGCGTCGAAACGCGCGCCGCGTAACGCGACGAACAAGGCGCCGGGCATCGGCTGCCGGGTGTCGGTGTGCACCGCTTGCACCGCGGTGTCGACGTTGCCGATTACCCGCGCGTCGGGGCCGATCCACTCGGCGGCTTCGCTCAGCGTGAACAAGCCGGCGCCGCGCGCAGCCAGCGCCAGGCGCGCATGGAAGGCGTCACTGAACGCCTGCCTGTGCCCGGCGATCTCCTGCGTGCGCTCGTGCCCTTTGCCGGCGATCAGCACCACGTCGGCGGGTTGGGCATGGGCGAGGGTCTGCGCGATCGCGGCGGCGCGGTCGAGTACCACCGCGGCGTGTGCCGGCGCGTGCAGCCCGGCCAGCACGTCCTGCGCGATGGCCTGCGGCGATTCGCTGCGCGGGTTGTCGCTGGTGATGACCACGCGGTCGGCCTGAGCCTCGGCCGCGGCGGCCATCAGCGGGCGCTTGCTGCGGTCGCGGTCGCCGCCGGCGCCGAACACACACCACAGCCGCCCGCCGCGCGCCGCGCACAGCGGCCGCAGCGCGTGCAGCGCCTTGTCCAGCGCGTCGGGGGTGTGCGCGTAGTCGATCACCGCCAGCGGCGCGTTCACCCCACCCAAGGTCTGCATGCGCCCGGGTACTGGGCGCAGCGCCGCCAGCGCGCGCGCGACCGCTGCGTCATCGAGCCCGACGGTGCGCAACAGCGCGGCAACGACCAGCACATTGGCGGCGTTGAAGTCACCGACCACCGGCAGGTCGAGCGGGGCGGCAAGGCCGCGATGCCGCAGCGTGAAGCGCTGGCCGGTCGCGGTGGCCTGACGCTGCTCGGCACGCCAGTCGGCCGGCGCATCGAGCGCGACGGTCTGCACCCGCAACCCACGCGCGCGGCAATGCGGCAGCAGGGTTTGCGCACCGAACGCGTCGTCGATGTCGATCACCACGTGCTGCAATCCCGGCCAGTCAAACAGCGCCTGTTTGGCCGCGCCGTACGCGGCCATACTGCCGTGGTAGTCGAGGTGATCTTGCGTGAGATTGGTGAACGCGGCCGCATGCAGAGTGCAGCCGGCCAGTCGCTGCTCGACGATGCCGATGCTCGACGCCTCGATCGCGCAATACCCGGCGCCCGCGTCGCGCATCTGCGCCAGCAGCGCCTGCAGCCGCACCGGGTCGGGGGTGGTGAAGCCGGTGGACTGCAGCGCATCAGGACAGCCCGCGCCCAGGGTGCCGATCACCCCGCAGCGCAGCCCGGCTGCCGTCAGCGCCTGCGCGGTCCACAGCGCGCAAGACGTCTTGCCGTTGGTGCCGGTCACCGCCAGCACCCGCACACTGCGCGACGGGTCGCCATACCAGGCCGCGGCCAGCGGCCCGGCCAGCGCCTTGAGGCCAACGACCGGCAGCACCCGCGCATCGCCGTCATCACTCGCCGCGCTGCCGACCGCGTGCAGCGGCGCGGCGTCGACCAGCACCGCCGCGGCGCCGGCCT
>CAYMDM010000113.1:0-5063 GCA_964389235.1 uncultured Burkholderiaceae bacterium | reverse complement strand
CTGGCGGCAGCGGCAGCCGAGGCACCGCGCGCGACTTCACCGGGCGCGGCGACCAGCGGCGCCAGCGGCGCGAGCACCAGCACATGCCGGCCGGCATCGACATCGCCCAGCGGCGCACACAGGATGCGGGCAAACGCCGCGTCGCGCTGCCGCTGCACCGACACCACCCGCGCGACCCGCAGACCGGCGGGGTAGATACCGTCGACCCCGCTGGTCACCAGCAGGTCGCCCGCGCGCACGTCGGCGCCGGTGGGCATCCAGCGCAGCTCCATGCCGCCCTGCCCCGGGTCGCCGTAGACCACCGCGCGTTCGCCCGTGCGCTCGATCTGCACCGGCACCGCGGCGTCGCGGTCGGTGATCAGCGTGACCTCGCTGCTCCACGGCGACACCCGCGTGACCTGACCGAGCAGCCCGGTCTGATCGACCACCGGCGAGCCGGCGACCACGCCCTGCGCGCTGCCGCGGTCGATGTCGATCTTGCGGCTGAACGGGTCGGCCGCCTGCGCGCTGATCTGCGCGGCAATCGAATGCTGCGGCAAGCGCTGCTGCAGTTGCAGCAGTTCGCGCAGTCGCGCGTTCTCCGCGCGCAGCTGCGCGCCGATCTGCGCCTGCATCGCCAGCTTCACGTTGGCTTGCTCCAGCGCGTCGATGCGCCGCTGCGCCGAAACGCTGGACTGCAGCGACTCACCGATGCCCCGCGCCCATTGCAGCGGCGCCTGGGCGATGCGCTCCAGCGGGTAGACCGCCACCGACAGCGCCTCGCGCAGCGGCGGGGTGATGCGCAGCCGCGCGTCCAGCGTGACCAGCAGCAGCGCCAGCGCCGCAAACAGCACCAGCCGGGTCAGCGCCGACGGGCCCTGGCGGAAAAAGGGCGGCGGCGAGCGGTCGAAGGTGCCGTAGGCCATGGCAGCTTAACGCGGCGGGCCGGCGCGGCAGCACCGCGCCGCCGCGTTCACTCCGAGGTGAAGATGGTGCCCAGGCGGTCCATGCGCTCCAGCGCCATGCCGCTGCCGCGCGCCACGCAGGTCAGCGGGTCTTCGGCCACCAGCACCGGCAGCCCGGTTTCTTCGGCCAGCAGGCGGTCGAGGTCGCGCAGCAGCGCGCCGCCGCCGGTGAGCATCATGCCGCGCTCGGCAATGTCGGCGCCAAGCTCGGGCGGGGTCTGTTCCAGCGCGTTTTTCACCGCGGAGACGATCTGGTTCAGCGGGTCGGTCAGCGCTTCGAGGATTTCATTGCTGGAAATGGTGAAGCTGCGCGGCACGCCCTCGCTCAAGTTGCGGCCCTTGACTTCCATCTCCTTGACTTCGGAGCCGGGGAAGGCCGAGCCGATCTCCTTTTTGATCTGCTCGGCGGTGGGCTCACCGATCAGCATGCCGTAGTTGCGGCGGATGTAGTTGATGATGGCTTCGTCGAATTTGTCGCCGCCCACGCGCACACTGCCTTTGTAGACCGTGCCGCCCAGGCTGATAACGCCGACCTCGGTGGTGCCGCCGCCGATGTCCACGACCATCGACCCGGTGGCGTCCGACACCGGCAGCCCGGCGCCGATGGCCGCGGCCATCGGCTCCTCGATCAGATACACCTCGCTGGCGCCGGCGCCCAGCGCCGATTCGCGGATGGCCCGCCGCTCGACCTGCGTGGAGCCGCACGGCACGCAGATGATGATGCGCGGGCTCGGCTTGAACAGCTTGGTGTCGTGCGCCATCTTGATGAACTGCTTGAGCATCTGCTCGGTCACGGTGAAGTCGGCGATCACGCCGTCCTTCATCGGCCGGATGGCTTCGATGTTGCCGGGCACCTTGCCCAGCATCTGCTTGGCATCCTTGCCGACGGCCTGGATGGTTTTTTTGCCGCTGGGGCCGCCTTCGTGGCGGATCGCGACGACCGAGGGCTCGTCGAGCACGATGCCCTTGCCCCGCACATAGATCAGGGTGTTGGCGGTGCCCAGGTCGATGGCCAGGTCCGTCGAAAAATACTGACGAAAGGTTCGGAACATGAATCGGGGGCTGCGCGCAGCCGGTGCAAGTGGTCTAGGTGATGCGGTCTGGGTGATGCCGCGGCCAGCGTGGGACGGCGAAGGTGCGCAGAATGTTGCAGACGAGCAACAAACAAGCCCGGCCGCGGTTGCCAGCCGTTCAACGCCAAAGCCGAGCATCTTACCCCATGAGGCGGCATAAAATGCCGCATTTCCCCTCGCAAAACAGCGGCTGAGCCGCGCAGCGCCCTCGCCCGCGCGGGCGCCCGCCGCAGGCGAGGATGCGCAATTCCAGGCGGAATCCCCCAAAAATGCCCTTGACACGCCCCGACATCGACCGCATCGCGCGGCTGGCCCGGCTCGATCTGCCCGCTGAGACGCGCGAGCGCATGGTCACCGATCTCAATGCATTTTTTACGGTTGTCGAGCAGATGCGCGCGGTCGACACCACCGGGGTCGAGCCGCTGGCGCATCCGCTGTCGGCGGTGCAGGACATGCCGCTGCGCCTGCGCGACGACGTGGTCACCGAAGGCGACATCCGCGACGCGGCGCTGCGCAACGCGCCCGACGCGCAGGACGGATTGTTCCTCGTGCCGCGGGTGGTCGAATGAGCGCGGCCGATCTGCACGGTGCCGATCTGCGCACTCTGTCGGCGGCGCTGGCCGCGCGGCAAGTCTCCAGCCGCGAGCTGGTGCAGCAGGCGCTGCACCGCATCGAGCAGCACGTCGGCCTCGGCGCGTTTCTGCACGTTGCCGGTGAGACGGCACTGGCCGCGGCCGACGCCGCCGACCGCGCGCGCGCGCAGGGCGATGCCCGCGCACTGCTGGGCGTGCCGATTGCGCACAAGGATGTGTTCGTCACCCGCGACATGCCGGCAACCGCGGGCAGCAAGATGCTTGCGGGTTACATGAGCCCGTTCGACGCCACGGTCGTGGCGCGCCTGCACGGCGGGGCGGACGGGGGCGCCGGCGCCGGCATGGTCGCGCTGGGCAAGACCAATATGGACGAGTTCGCGATGGGCTCGGCCAACGTCAACTCCGCTTACGGCCCGGTGCGCAACCCGTGGGACACCGCGGCGATTCCCGGCGGTTCGTCCGGCGGCTCGGCGGCAGCGGTGGCCGCGCGGCTGGTGCCCGCGGCCACCGGCACCGACACCGGCGGCTCGATCCGCCAGCCCGCGGCGATGTGCGGCGTCACCGGCATCAAGCCGACCTACGGCCTGTGCTCGCGCTACGGCATGATCGCCTTCGCCTCCAGCCTCGACCAGGCCGGGCCGATCGCGCAGACAGCTTACGACTGCGCGCTGCTGCTGCAGCACATGGCCGGGTTCGACCCGCGCGACGCCACCAGCATCGACCGCCCGCTGCCTGACCTCCTCGCCGCGCTCGACGCGCCGCTGCCCGGCGCCAGCGCGGGCCAGCCGCTGGCCGGGCTGCGCGTCGGCCTGCCGCGGCAGTGGTTTGGTGACGGGCTGGCCGACGACGTCGCGCAGGCGGTGCGCGCGGCGCTGGCCGAATTCGAGCGCCTGGGCGCGACCCTGGTCGATGTCGACCTGCCGCGCAGTCACCTGTCGATTCCCGCCTACTACATCATCGCCCCGGCCGAGGCCAGTTCCAACCTCAGCCGCTTCGACGGCGTGCGCTACGGCCACCGCGCCGCGCACTACAAAGACCTCGCCGAGATGTACGGCAGAAGCCGCGCCGAGGGCTTCGGCCCCGAGGTGCAGCGGCGCATCATGATCGGCACCTATGTGCTCAGCCACGGCTATTACGACGCCTACTACCTGCAGGCGCAGAAAATCCGCCGCCTGATCGCCGACGACTTTCGCGCCGCTTTCGGCCAGTGCGACCTCATCGCCGGCCCGGTCAGCCCCACCGTCGCGTGGGACATCGGCGCCCATGCCGACCCGCTGGCCGATTACCTGGCCGACATCTACACCCTGCCGGCCAGCCTCGCCGGCCTGCCCGGAATAAGCGTGCCCGCCGGCTTCGGCCAGGGCGCCAACGCCCGCCGCCCGGTCGGGCTGCAGCTCATCGGCCCGCACTTCGCCGAGGCACGGCTGCTGCACGCCGCGCACCAGTTCCAGCAAGCCACCGACTGGCACCGCCGCGTCCCGGCGCTGTGAGCCCGCATCCCGACATGACGACCTCCCAGGTGCTGCACGGCGACTGCGGCAAGGTGCGCAGGCGGCTTGAGTTGTCAGCTGCGTCGTCCTCGCGCGGCCGTGGAGGGCGTGTCTGATGCTGCTGGCGCTGCTGTTTCTCGCCGGCCTCGCCTTGCTGCTGCTGGGCGCCGAAGCGCTGGTGCGCGGCGCCTCGCGGCTGGCGCTGGCGCTGGGTATGCCGCCGCTGGTGGTTGGGCTGACCGTGGTTGCGATCGGCACCAGCACCCCGGAGCTGGCGATCAGCGTTGGCGGCGCGCTCGCCGGCACCCCGGACATTGCGCTCGGCAACGTGGTCGGCAGCAATATCGCCAACGTCCTGCTAGTGCTCGGATTCGTCGCGCTGGTCACCCCGCTGGTGGTGCAGCGCCAGCTGGTGCGGCTGGACGTGCCGGTCATGATCTCCGTCTCGCTGCTGACTTTGCTGCTGGCCTGGAACGGCCGCATTACCCGCGTGGAGGGCGTGCTGCTGCTGGCCGGAGCCGCCGCTTACATCGGGTTCCTGCTCTGGCTGGCGCGCCGCCGGCCCGAGGCCGCCCCGGACGCCGAAGAACTCGACCTCGACCCCGCCGCCGCGCCACCCCGGGTGCCGCGGCAGCTGCTGCTGATCGCGCTGGGGCTGGCGCTGCTGGTGGTCGGCGCGCGCCTGCTGGTCGCCGCGGCGGTCGAGCTGGCGGCCGCGCTGGGATTGAGCGAGCTGGTGATCGGGCTGACTGTGGTTGCGGTCGGTACCTCGCTGCCGGAGATTGCGACCTCGGTGGTCGCCGGCCTGCGCGGCAAGCGCGACCTGGCGGTCGGCAACATCGTCGGCAGCAACATCTTCAACCTGCTGCTGGTGCTGGGCGCGACCGCACTGGCCAGCCCGAGCGGGGTCGCGGTCAGCCCGGCGGCGCAGCGCTTCGACCTGCCGGCGATGGTCGCGGTGGC
>CAYMDM010000112.1:0-5272 GCA_964389235.1 uncultured Burkholderiaceae bacterium | reverse complement strand
ATCGGCAAATGAGCGCGGCGGCTCAGCCGCGGCGGCGGTGCAGCGCCTCGGGATTGATCACCGCCGAGGTGTCGCCCTGGGCGTAGGCGCGTATGGTCGCGAAGGCGTGGGCGAACAGCAGCTCGTAATGCTCGCGTTCGACAAAGCCGATGTGCGGGGTGCAGATCGCGTTTTCCAGCCGCAGCAGCGGATGGCCTTGCAGAATCGGCTCGTTTTCGAACACGTCCACCGCCGCCAGCCCGGGCCGTCCGCGGTTGAGCGCGGCGACCAGCGCGTCCGGGGCGATCAGCTCGGCCCGCGCGGTGTTGATCAGCACCGCCTCGGGTTTCATGCGCGACAGATCGGCCAGGGTGATGATGCCTTCGGTGCGGTCGCTGAGCCGAAGATGCAGGCTGAGCACGTCGGACTGCTCGAACAGCGCCTCGCGCGACTCGGCGGCGACAAAACCGTCGGCCACCGCCTGCCGGCGCGAATCCTCGCTGCCCCACACCATCACCCGCAGATCGAACGCGCGGGCGTAGCCCGCCACGCGCCGACCGATACGGCCATAGCCCCAGATGCCCAGGGTCTTGCCGGCCAAGCGCTGGCCCAGGCCGAAATTGGCCGGCATCGACTGCGCCTTCAGCCCCGCCTGCTGCCAGGCGCCGTGCTTGAGGCTGGCGATGTACTGCGGCAGCCGGCGCATCGCCGCCATCACCAGCGCCCAGGTGAACTCGGCGGTGGCCACCGGGTCGGTCGGCCCTTCGCATACCGCGACTCCGCGCTCGGTGCAGGCGGCCAGGTCGATGTGCGGCCCGACCGCCCCGGTCTGCACGATCAGCTCCAGCTTGGGACATTTTTCCAGCAGTTGCCGGCTGATCGACGTGCGTTGGCGGATCAGCACCACGGCCTGGGCGTCGCGCAGCCGCACGCTGAGCTGGCCGACGCCCTTGACCGTGTTGTTGAAAATTTTCAGCTCATGGCCGGCCAAGTCGCGCGCGCAGTCGAGCTTGCGCACCGCATCCTGATAGTCGTCGAGGACGATGATCTGCATGACGCTGTCCCGTCGCGAAAACGCCCAGTTTAGGGCGAACCCGGAGGTCGCCGCGGTAAAACCCGGCCCTGCATCGCCCAGCGAGACCGCCCTTGCTGCGCTGCAAAACCGGCCAGATCAGTGTTCTCCCCATTCGGACATTCCCGATTTTGCTGCGCTGCAGCTTGCTTGCCGGGGAGGGCGACGAATATAAGTTTGCATTGATACGCGTCGTTGCACTTTCAGCCGGCGCACAGGCAGACCGACAAACACAGCCCAAGCGGCAAGGAGACCGAAATGGACGTCAAAGGCAAGCGCATCCTGCCCCTGAGCCCGGAAAAGACCTGGGCCGCGCTCAACGACCCGGAAATCCTCAAGACCTGCATCCCTGGCTGCGAGTCGATCACCAACACCGGCGACGGGCACTTCGAGGTCGTTCAGGTGCTGTCGGTCGGCGGGTTCAAGACCCGCTTCACCAGCACCCTGACGCTGGAAGACCCCAACCCGCCGCACAGCTACGTGCTGCGCTTCGAGGGCAACGCCGGGCAGGCCGGCTTCGGGCTGGGGCGGGCGCTGGTGGCGCTGCAGCCCACGCCCGACGGCGGCACGCAGATGAACTATCAGGCCACCGCGGAAATCGGCGGGGCGATCGGCCAACTGGGCAAAAACGCGGTCGACAGCACCGCACAAAGCCTGACCGAATCCTTCTTCAACCGCTTCGAGCAGGTGGTGATGGGGCAGACCCCGGTGGGCGGCGGCGAGGGCGTGCTCGAACGCCTGTGGGGCATGCTGCCGCCCTGGGGCTGGGCGCTCTCGACCCTGGTGCTGGTGTTCATCATCTACTGGGGTCTGCACGGCACCTGGTGAGCTTGCGGCGGGAGCCTGCGCGGCATTCTGCCGCGGGCGCCGCATGACGGCAGGGCCGCTGGCAGCAGCCAGAGCCGCGGCGCTCAGTGCTCGTCTTCGGGCGGGCACAGCGCCCGCACCACATTGAGCACCTGCTGGCTTTTGATGTGGTAGTGGACGAAGCGGCCGTGGCGCCGGGCTTCGACGATGTTTTCGGCGCGCAGCTTGGCCAGCTGCTGCGACAGCGCGGCCTGCCGCATACCGACTTCGCGCTCGAGTTCGCGCACACAGCGCTCCCCATCGAGCAGCAGGCACAGAATCGCCAGCCGCTCGCGGTGGGCCAGCGCCTTGAGGATGCGCACCACATCGCCGCCGGCCATCTGCTCCAGCCGTTGCAACCGGGGAGACGCGGCGGTCGAGGGGGCATGAGCCGTCTGGGCAGACGCTTGCACGATATTCATGTTTTGCAGTCTATGAATATCAACAGAAAACCCTTTGATACAAAACAAGTCGGCGGCTGATCGGAGGCGGCACCAAGTCGCGTGCGAGGTCGCGAGGGTTGCTGCCGGAGTCGTTGGCTGGGCGGCGCTTGTCGCCGGGACCGAGAAACGGGTGAGCCGGCGCCGCGGGCGGAACAGGCGGGCCGCGGCAGCACCCGAGCGGTGAGCGGTTGACGGGACGGGCGGGCACGGCCCCGCGCAACCCCGTCTCCCGGCCCGGCGCGAAGGCGGCGGATGGAACGCCGCGTTATGCTGCCAGCCCTTTCACCTGCCGCTGCCGGGCAGGCGCGGCGAATGGCCGCTGCCCGCATCGGCGCATTGCGCATGAATTCCCTGCTCCGTCACCCCCCGTTGCGGCTGGCGCTGGCGCTCTGGCTGATCGGGGCGCTGGCGTACATGGTCGGCTTTTTTCTGCGCGTCACCCCCGGGGTGCTCAACGCCGACCTGATGCGCGACTTTCACCTCAGCGCGGCGCAGCTGGGCAATCTGGCGTCGTTCTACTTTTACTTCTACGCCGCCTCGCAGATCCCCACCGGCATCGCCAACGACCGCTTCGGCCCGAAGGTGCTGATCGTCGTCGGGCAAGCGATCACCGGGCTGGGGGCGCTGGGCTTTGCCCTGGCCGGCGACTATGTGTCCGCGGCAGCGGCGCGGGCGCTGATCGGGCTCGGGCATGGTGTGGCCTGGGTTTCGCTGCTGGAGCTGACCTCGGCGTGGTTCGCGCCGCGGGTGTTCGGCACCATGTCCGGGCTGTCGCTGGCGCTGGGCACGTTGGGCGCGGTGCTGGCGCAGGCGCCGCTGCTGCTGCTGTCGCACGCGTTCGGCTGGCGCTGGGTGATCGCCGGGGTCGGGGGGCTGTGCCTAGTGCTTTCGGGGCTGGCGCTGCTGCGCATCCGCAACCGGCCGGAAGAGCTGGGCTATCACGGCTGGCTGCCGGCGCGGCCGGCGCCGCCGCTGGCGGCGGTGCTGCGCGGGCTGGGCGAGGTCTGGCGCTATCGCAACACCGGGCTGCTGTTTCTGGCCCCGGGCGGGGTGTGCGGGGCGTTTCTGACCTTCACGACGCTATGGGGCATGCCGTTTCTGGTGCAGCAGCGCGGCTGGGCGGCGGGGCGGGCGTCGTGGATGATCGCGGCGATGCTGGTGGCGTTTTCGGTCGGTGGCGTGGTGTGGGGCCGGGTGTCCGACCGGCTGCGCCAGCGCCGGCTGCCGTATCTGCTGGGCGGGGCGATGATGTTCGCCGGGTTTGCGCTGCTGGTGTTCTGGCCGCTGGCTCCGGCGCCACTTTTTGCGGCGATGCTGCTGGCCGCTTCGCTCGGCTCGGGGGCGATGGTGGTGGGGTTTGCCTGGGCCAAGGAGTCGGTGCCGCAGCGCCTCGCCGGCACGGCTTCGGGCGTGCACAACACCGGGGTGATGGTCGGCGCGCTGATCCAACTGCCGCTGCTGGGCTGGGTGCTCGACCGCTTCTGGACCGGGGCGCTGCGCGATGGGGTGCGGCTGTATGACGGGCTGGCGTTTGCCGCGGCCAACGGGGTGCTGCTGGCGTGGATCGGGCTGTCGCTGCTAGTCGTGGGGCTGGCGCGCGAAACCGGAGCGCGGCCGATGTTCGGCGCGCAGAGCTGAGCCGCGGCCGCCGCGCCCGGCGCCGGCTGCGCGACGGGGCTCAGTGCGCGTGCAGGTTCTGCCGCGACAGCGCGGAATAGCGGTCAAGGAATTCGTCGATGTCTTCGCTGCTGGGCTCGGTGGCGATCAGCGCCTGCACGCTGTCGCGGAAGCTCTCGGCCGCGCGGCCGCCGAGGAAAATTTCCTTGCGGGCGAACTTGTCGACGATTTCGTAACCGCCGTGCGCCATGCTTTCCTGCCGGTTCGGGCTCGCGCCGTCGGACCAGTCGAGCTGGAACACGCAGAACGCGTCGGAGTCGTAGATCATGGTTTGCATGTGCACACCTCCTGTGTTGCCCGACTCAGATGGTGGGTGTGAAGCAAGTTTCAAGCCTGCTTTGCGACCCGGGTTCTGAAGGCGACGCGGCGAACCGTCGCGCCTTCACTCCTTTTAACGACACGCCGATCGGTGCGGTAGACCGCGCAAGGCGCTTGCCAGCGGAAAGTGTGTGATTTTTGGCAACGCGCGGCGGCGGTGGGCGCGCCCGGCAGCCGGCGCGTTGCCGTGGCGAGATCACGGCGCCACCTGCCGTGCCGAGGTGAGGTTGAACTCCAGGGTGCTGTCGCGGCCGTGGGTCAGGCGGATGCGCACCGGCAGGTTCTGCAGCGCCGGCGCCAGCCAGATCGCGGCGCCGAGCTGGCCGTCGTTCTCTGCCGGGCGGTCGAGGTGCCAGCAGGCCAGCGGCCCCAGCGGGGTGTCCAGCGTGTCCTGCCCGACCACGGTGAAGGTCCAGTGGGCGAGCCCGCCCGGGCGGGCCACCTCGTAGCCCAGCCGCGCGCCGGGAGCAAACGCCGCGGGGTCGGAGGCCAGGCGGTGGGCGATCTGCACGAACAAGCTGGCGCTGTCCTGCACGTGCGGCGGCAGCGGCTCGGGCGGACGGCGTCCGGCGAAGTCGATGACCCGGGCTGCGCGGTCGAACCGCACACTCTGCCGGCGCAGGAACAGGCGCTCGGTGTAGTGCTCGGGGGCGAGCCAGTCGCCGTCGATGCGGCCGCTGCTGGTGTAGGCGAAGCCCACCAGCGCCTCGCCGGCGAGCCGGGCTTCGTAGCGATTGCCGTCGCGCGTCCACACCAGTTCGCCGCTGCCGTGCAGCGCGCCGCGCCAGTAGCCGGTGAGCACGTAGTCGATGCGGGTCGATGGCGGCCAGCTCGGCGCCGGTGGCGCCGAGGCCGAGGCGGGGGGCTGCGGAGGCGGGCTGGCGGCGGGCGCGGGGGTGGACGCCGATGCGGCGGCGGAAGTTGCGGGTGCGGCCCC
>CAYMDM010000111.1:0-5748 GCA_964389235.1 uncultured Burkholderiaceae bacterium | reverse complement strand
CGGCAGCGACGCGGCGGGTTGCAGCGGCTGCAGCGCGCGCGCCAGTCCCCACAGCGCCAGCGCGTGCAGCGCCAGCACCAGCGCAGCCAGTGCTGCGAGCAGCGCGAGGCGCCGCAGCCGAGGATTCATTGCCGGGCGGGCCGGGGTGCCACGCTGGGCGCCCGCCGCGGCAATGGGTATGCTGCGCGGGCGGGCGGACCGCTGTTTGAGGCGAGGAGCACGGACATGGCGCAGGCACCGGAGTTCAAGGATTTTCTCCCCGGGCTGGAATTCTTCCAGACCTTTCTGAAGGGCGCGGGTTTGCCGTCGAATCTGGCCAATTGGGTCGCGCCGACCCTGGACGTCGGCGAACTCGACCGCAAGATCACCGACCTCAAGGCGGTGCTGAGCTGGCTCGAAGCCAACGCGCGGGTGACGCAGAGCATGATCCAGGGACTGGAGGTGCAGCGCATGACCCTGGCGACGCTGCAGACCATGAATGTGGACATGCAGGATTTCGCGCGGCAGTTCGGCGCCGCGGCGGCGCAGCCTGCGCCGCGGCGGAGCGCGTCGCCGACGCCGCCCAAGGCCGAAGCGCCGTCCGCGCCGCCCGTCTCGCCCGCTGCCCCCGAATCTCCCGCAGGCCCTGCCGAGCCACCGGCGGCGGAGGAGGGAACGGAGGGGGCCGAGGGAGCGGCAACCGCGGCAGCGCAGCCGCTGGCGTGGTGGGATGCAATCACCCGTCAGTTCACCGAACTGGCAACCCGGGCGCTGACCGAGGGGCAGGGGTTGGCTGCGGGCTTTGGGCAGAGCCTGAGTGGCCTGCCGCGCACAGTCGGTGCGCCGGTCGCTGCGGCGGCACAAGCCCCGGCCAAGACGAGCACGCCAGCGCGCAAAATTGCGCGCACGAGCGCCAGCAAGCCGGGCGGCGCTGCGGCGACGCGCAAACGGGCGGCCCCGGCCAAGAGAACCGCCGCGGCAAAGACGGCCGCGGGCCGGCGCTCCCGCTAAAGACGCCGGCCGCTTGTACCGCGAGGCCGGCTGCTGCTGCCGGTTACGTTCAGGCGCCGACCCAGCGCACCAGATCGCCGGCGGCCATCACCCCAGACTGGCGCTTGACCTCCTGCCCGCCGCGGTAGAGCACCAGGGTCGGGATGCTGCGGATGCGGTTTTTCACCGAGGCCTGCGGGTTGGCGTCGGTGTCCACCTTGGCCAGAATCGCGCGACCTTTGAGCTGCGCCGCGGCCTGCGCGAACTGCGGCGCCATCATGCGGCAAGGCCCGCACCACTCGGCCCAGAAGTCCACGACCACCGGCAGTTCGGTTTTGCTGAGAAAGCGCTCGAACTGGGCGTCGCTCAGGCTGACGGGCTGACCGTCGAGCAGAGGCTTGCCGCAATGGCCGCAGACGGGGTCGTCGCGCAGCCGGTCGTCGGGCACGCGGTTGAGGGTGGCGCAATGGGGGCAGACGAGTTGCATGGCGGGCCTCGGTCGGAACAATTGAACAAGAGATGTGGTCAGGGCGGCAGGGTTTCAAGCCATGGCGGGCAGCCGGTCGGAGCGGTCTCGCCGGCCGGAGGGGATCGCGGCGATTGCCGGCGCCTGCAGACCGCGCTGCTGGGGCGCGCTCCGGCCCCGGAATCCGCCCGCTCGCGCGCCGATGGGCTTACAGTGGCGCCAACGACCCTGCGCACGAGTTTCCATGCCCCGTCTCGCCAGCCTGCCCGCCGATCTGTCTGAGCCTGCGGAGCTCGTCGATGCGATCCGCGCCCGCCGCGGCGGCGAGCTCGAGCCGATGGACCGGCTGCTGCTGCACAGCCCGGCGCTGGCCGGGGGCTGGCACGCGCTGCTGGCGGCTGTCGACGAGGGGCTGGCGCTCGAGGCGCCGCTGCGGCTGCTGGCGGCGTGCGCGGTGCTGCGCGCGCGCGGGGTGGACGATCTGGCGATGCAGTTCGCCCGCCGCTACACGAGTTGCGGCGGCAGTGCGGCGCACGTGGCGGCGCTGGCCGATCTGCCGGCGGCGGTGGACGACACCGCGCTGTTCACCCCGGCGCAGCGCGCGGTGCTGGCGCTGTGTCTGGACATGACGCGGCGGGTGCAGGTGACCGAAAACCACATCGCCGCGATCCGCGCGCTGTTGCCGGCGCGGCAGGCGGTCGAGCTGGTCGGAGCGATTGCCGCGTATGACATGGTCGCGCGGGTGATGGTGGCGCTGGACGTCCCGGCCGAGGCGACCCCGGCCAGTCCGGGCCGGCACTGAGCCAGCGGGAACGAGCCCGGCTTCGCCCGCCCGAGACCTGCAGGCCGCACGCGGCGTCGTTGCAGAGCCTCGCCGTAGGCTCGGCCGGGGCTGCGCGCCCTGCCCCTCGCGCGGACAGGCGCTGCGCACTACGCTTGGCCGCGCCGGACGTAGTCCCGCCTTCCGTCGCGGACGGAGGATGGCGGGCGGCAGGCGGGCTTGGGTTTCGCGGCCCCGCGCGGCCGCAGCGCAAGGTTGTGGGTCGCCGGGCGGCGCGCGGCGAGCTGAGAGGAGACGACGATGGGGGTCTGGATCACGGCCTATCCGGCGGTGCTGGCCTGGGTGCTGGGGCTGCTGTTGGCCACGGCCGAGCTGGCGGTCAGCCGTCGCAGCCGGCACCCGGCGCGGGTGGCGGCGGTGCTGCTGCGCTGGTATCTGCTGTGTTCGGTGGCTCTTCGCCTGGCGGTGGTGGCGCTGCAGTTGCCGCTGCAGTTGCCGCTGCAGCCGGGGTTTGCGCTGGCGCAGGCGGCCAGCCTGGGGCTGGGGGCAGCGGCGGTGGTGGCGGCCTGGGCGTCGGTCGGGGCGCGGCTGGCGGCGCTGGCGGGTGCCGCGGTTTATTTCTGCGGCGCGGTGGCGCTGGGGGCACCGGCGCCGGCGCCGCGCGGATGGCTGGACGCGTTGGTGCCGCTGCTCGGACTGGCGTTGCTGGCCTGGCAGGCGCGGGCACAGGGGCGGCGCAGCGTGTTCGCCCGCTCGCGGCTTTGAGGCGCGGAGCACCCCACCCGCCGCGGCGGCGGGTAGCGCCGGCAGGCGATCTCACGCGCCTGCTGCTTGAACCGCTTGCCCTCGCATCGGGCTTGTCTGTTGCAAGGCGGGTCGCAGCCGTGGGCTCGCCGCGGGGCGGCAAGCCGCGCCCGGAGTTTCGCGGCAGATGAACCGCGCGCCCCGCTTTCAGCCGCTTCGCGCCAGCGCGGCCAGTTGCGGCAGACCGGCCAGCGCACGCACCCCCCACCAGCTCGCCCATTCGCCGTCGACGAGTTCGATGCGCGGATGCCGCCCGCGCGCGGCGAGGAGCTGCCGCACCTCGGCGACATGCGCCGGGGTGAAGCGGTAGGGCTCGGTGGACAGCAGCACCCAATCGACTTCGGCCAGCCAGAGCGCGTCCCAGTCCAGCTGCGGGTAGCGCGCCGCGCCGGGCTGGTGCAGGCCGTCGCCGCCGCTGACTGCCGGCAGGGTGTCCCAGCCGGCGCAGCGCAGGCTGGCGGCGATGTAGGTGTCGCGCGCGACGGTCATCCAAGGCTCGCGCCAGATCAGGTACAGCGCGCGCCCGGCCGGGCGGCGCTGCGCGGCGAGTTCCGCGAGCAGGGTGTCGAACCGTTCGCACAGCGCGGCAGCGTTCTCGGCCATGCCGGGCACCGCGGCGAACACCCCGGCGAGCAGCCGCAGCAGCGCCGGGTTATCGGCGGGGGTCAGCGGATGGGTGACGACCACGTGGGGCACGAATTCACGCAGCGCCTGCACCGTTTCGCGGGTGTTTTCGTCGACGTTGACCAGCACGTGGGTCGGGCGCAGCGCGCGCAGCTTGTCCAGGTTGACGTCCTTGGTGCCGCCGACCTTGGGCACGGCGCGCACGGCCGGGTCGGGGTGGATGCAAAAACCCGTGCGGGCGACCAGCTGCGCGCCCTGCCCGAGGGCGAAAACGGTTTCGGTCAGGCTGGGGGCGAGGCTGGCGATGCGCGCGTCCGTCCCGGCCGGGGCGAAGCGCTGGCCCAGGGCGTCGGGCGGGCTGAGTTCGGCGCGCATCGGTGGTCGGCGCAGGCGATTGGGGCGTTGCGTGCCGCTGGCCGCGGCACCGACGCAGAGCTTAAAGCGCGCTCGGCATCGCCGCCTGCGGCGCAGCGCGGGCGCTGCGGCCGGCGGGGGGCAGCGCGATCTGCGCCAGGGTTTCGTGCACCAGCCGGCGCGGATGCACGGAAAGACCCGTGCGCTGCTCGATCAGCAGCGCGGCGCGCGCGGCCAGCAGCGAATGGCCGCCGAGGTCGAAAAAGTTGTCGTCCCGCCGCACCAGCATTGGGGCGATGTCGAGCAGCTCGGCCCAGATCTGGGCGATCGCGGCTTCGAGCGCGGTGTGCGGGGCATCGGCGGGGTCGGCGACGCGAAGCGGGGCGATCGGCTCGGCCGCGGCGGGCGCGGGCAGCGGCAGGGATTTGCGGTCGATTTTGCCGTTGGGCAGCCGCGGCAGTTCGGGCAGCGCCATCACCCTTTGCGGCAGCATGTAGTCGGGTAGACGCTCGCGCAGCGCGGCGCGCACCGCGGCCAGATCGGGGGCGGTGGCGCCGGCAGCGGCAACGAGGTAGCCCACCAGCTGCGCGCCCGCGCCCTCGCCGGCCAGCGCGGCGACGGCGTCGGCCACGCCCGGCAGGGTGCGCAGCGCGGCTTCGACCTCGCCGAGCTCGACGCGGTGGCCCCGGATCTTGACCTGGTGGTCGAGGCGGCCGAGGTGTTCGAGCTGGCCGTCGTGGGTCCAGCGGCCGAGGTCGCCGGTGCGGTACAGTCGCGCGCCGGGCTGGGCGGTAAACGGGTCGGGGATGAAGCGCTCGGCGGTTAGCTCCGGGCGGTGCAGGTAGCCCAGCGAGACGCCCTCGCCGCCAATGCAGATTTCGCCGGGCACGCCGATCGGGCAGGGCTGGCCCGCGGGGTCGAGCACCCAGACCTGGGTGTTGGCGATCGGCCGGCCGATGCGGATTGGCGACGCGGGGTCGGTGATTTCGGACACCGTGGACCAGACGGTGGTTTCGGTCGGGCCGTAGAGGTTCCACAGAGTGGCCACGCGGGGCAGCAGCCGCGCAGCCAGATCGGCCGGCAGCGGCTCGCCGCCAACCAGCGCCTTGAGCGCCGGGTTGCCGCTCCAGCCGGCGTCGAGCAGCAGCCGCCAGGTCGACGGCGTGGCCTGCAGCGCAGTGGCCCCGTCGCGCGCCAGCCGCGCGGCGAGCAGCCGCGGGTCGGACGCTTCCTCGCGCGTCGCCAGCGCGACCCGGCCGCCGACCCACAGCGGCAGCAGCAGTTCGAGCACCGATATGTCGAACGACAGGGTGGTGACGGCCAGCAGGGTGTCGCTCGCGTCCAGCCCCGGGCGGTCGGCCATGCTGTCGAGAAAGTTGACCACCGCGCGGTGGGGAACGAGCACGCCCTTGGGCCGGCCGGTGGAACCGGAGGTGTAGAGCAGATACGCCGGGTCTTCGGCGGCGATGGCCGGTAGCTCGGCTGCGGCCAGCGGCGGGGCCTGCAGCGCGGCGTCGACAGGCAGCAGCGGTGCGGCGGCGCCCGCGAGCAGCGGCTGCAGGTCGTCAGAGATGAGCACCGCAGCCGGCTGCGCGTCGGCCAGCATGTCGAGCAGCCGCTGGCGCGGAAAGGCCGGGTCCAGCGGCAGGTAGGCGGCACCGGCGTAGAGCACCCCCAGCAGCGCGGGCAGCAGGTCGCGGTCACGCGGCAGGCACAGCCCGACCACCGCGCCGCGACCGATGCCGCGCTG
>CAYMDM010000110.1:0-5889 GCA_964389235.1 uncultured Burkholderiaceae bacterium | reverse complement strand
ACTGGCCGCTGGCGGGCGCCACGCCGAAGCTCGCGGCCAAGGATGCAGCGGCTCCGCGGCTGCAGGATGCAGAGGTGTACGCCTAACCGAGTAGCTCGACGCGCCGGCGCAGCGCTGACTCCGCGCCGCGCTCACGCCCAGCCGCTGCGCAGCCATGCGGCCCAGTCCGCCGCGCCGTTGCACTGCGCCTGCGCGGCGGCGGCGTCCCAGTCATAGGCGACGGCAATGAGCGCTGCGGTCCAGCGGCCGCTGGACTCGCGCTGGCACAGCGCGTAGCGCGCATGCGGGCTGCCGTTGCGCATGCGGTGATAGCCGCGGTGGTCGTCGTCGAACGCCGGCAGGCCGACGCTGCCGGCGTTGACCACCAGCGGCCCGTTCGGCAGCTGCATCATCCCAGGGTGGTGGCTGTGGCCGCAGACCACCAGCTCGGCGTCGAGGCCCGCGAGCCTTTCCCGCACCTCCTCCGGCGTGGCCAGCCGCACGCCTGAGGGTTCGGCGGCGTCGACGGTGTCGAGCAGATAGTCCAGATCGCTGTCGGGGCGGCCGTGGATCATCACCACTCCGGACGTGGGTTCCAGCCGGGCGGGCAGTGCGGCCAGCCAGTTGCGCTGTGCTGCGGTGGTCTGCTCGAAGGCGTATTGGTCACTGTCGCCGCCGCGCTGCTGCGCGCAGGCCAGCAGCTGCCGCTCGTGGTTGCCGGCAATGGTCGGCAGGTTCAGCGCGATCAGCCGATCGGCGGTTTCGCGCGGCCAGAGCGGGCCGCTGAGCAGGTCGCCGCAGTTGACCGTGAGGTCCGCGCCGCGGCGGGCGATGTCGGCCAGCACCGCGTCGAGCGCGGGCAGGTTGCCGTGGATGTCGGAAACGATGGCGATGCGCATGGTGGGCAGAAATCGATCGATCAGGGCGGTTCGATAATGGCACGCTGGCATGACCGACGCAAAAACCGCGCCGCTGGAATAATGCCTTGATGACTGCCAGAGCCGCGCGCGCCCTCGATGCGCAAACCCTGATTTTGCTGACCTTGCCGCCGCTGTTCTGGGCGGGCAACGCGGTGGTCGGGCGGTTGATGGTCGGGCATATTCCGCCGCTGGCGCTCAGCCTCTATCGCTGGGTGTTCGCGCTGCTGATTGCCCTGCTGTTCGTCGGCGGCGACCTCTGGCGCAACCGCGAGGTGTTGCGCCGGCGGTGGAAGGCGCTGGCGATCATGGGGGTGCTCGGAGTGGGCAGCTACAACTCGCTGCAGTACGTGGCGCTGCACACCACCACGCCGTTGAACGTGTCGCTGATCACGGCCAGCGCGCCGGTGTTCATTCTGCTGATCGGCGGGGCGTTCTATCGCCAGCCGGTGGGCTGGTCGCAATGGGTCGGGGCGCTGCTGTCCATCGTGGGCGTGGCCATCGTCGTCGCCAAGGGCGATGTCACGCACCTGGCGCGGCTGCATTTCGCGCCGGGCGATCTGATCATGCTGCTGGCGGTGTTCCTCTGGGCCATCTACACATGGGAGCTGCGGCTGCGTCCGCTCGGGCTGGCGCCGATGACTTCGCTGGCCGCGCAGATGATCTGGGGGGTGCTGTCGATTCTGCCGTTCGCGCTGGCCGAGCGCTGGGTGTGGGGGCAGACCACGCAGTGGAGCGGGTCGGTGATCGCCGCGGTGGCGTATGTCGCGGTGCTGCCTTCGCTGCTGGCGTACTGGTGCTGGGGCAGCGCGGTTGCCCGGATCGGGGCGCAGATTCCGAGCTATTTCGGCAACCTCGCGCCGCTGTTCGCCGCGCTGCTGAGCTGGATGTTCCTGCACGAGGGCATTCACCTGTTCCATCTGGTGGCCGCCGGGTTCATTTTCGCCGGCATCCACATTGCGCTGCGGGCGCGGCCGAACGTCGCCAAAGTGGGACAGGAGCTGTGAACGACTGCCGACATTGCGTGACATTTTGCACACCGCGGGCGGCTGTGTGGGCGGGCGGGCGACCCGAACCTTTCCGGCGCGGGACGCGCTCGCTAGAGTGATGTGTAAATCCGTGTGACGCCCCGCGGGAGCGTCCTCAGCCACGTCCTGTTTCCGATCCAGCGCATGCCCGCAGTACAGACCCTGTCCGACCCGCTGACCGTTCTGCCCGGCAGTGAGGCGCAGGCACCCGTCGCCGCTGCGCACAAGCCGGCGCAGCGCTGGCTCACCCGGGTGTACTGGGCGCTGATCGCGCTGTCGCTGTTTCTGGCCGGCGTCTACGCGGTATCGACGTGGAACAACCAGCGGCAGATTCTGCTGGGTTCACTCGACACGAGTTCGAGCTTTCTGGTCAGTGCCACCCAGTCTTACCTGCGCAGCTTTGCAGCGGTGGCGCGGGTCGCGGCGAGCGATCTGCGCGCCAACCCCGATCTGCTGCAACGCCCGGAGGCGCTGCAGATCCTGCTCGAACGCGATCTGGCGCTGCTGCCCGATGCCAATGCGCTGAGTGTGATCGGCCCCGATGGCCGGCTGCTCGGCAGTTCGCTGACCGGCGCCAACCTGGCCGATGCCGACGCCGCCGCGCGGCTGATGCAGGCGCTCAAATCGGGTGCGAAGCCACCGGGCGACGGGTTGGTCGTCGGCAGGCCGATCTACTGCCAGCGCGTTCAAGCCTGGACCATCCCGATGCTTTACACCGTTGCGGCATCGGCGCAGTCGCCCGCGTTCGATCTGGTGCTGACCATCAGCACCGAAGCGCTGCTCAGACACACCATGATGGGCCAGTTCCTGCCTTATCCCGGCACCGCCGCGGTGCTGGCGCGGCAGGACGGCTATGTGATTGCCCGCACTCCGCCGCCGACCAACCCGCGCTTTTACGGCCAGCCGCAGTCCGGTGCCTTTCTCACGTCGCTGCGCCAGAACCCACTGGTGCAGCACGCGCATTACTCGGGCAACGTCAGCGCCGACGGCAAGACACGCATCGGCACCTGGCAGCGGCTGCAGACCCACCCCGATCTGGCGGTGGCGGTGTCGGTGCCGGCCGCGGTGCTCACCGGGCAATACCTGCGCACCGTTTGGCCGCCGATGCTAGGCCTGGTCGTGTTTCTGGTGCTGCTGTCGGCGCTCTACGCCTACGTGCATGTCCAGCTCGGACGCGAGGCCTCGGTCGACCGCGAGCAGCGAGAGCGGCTGCGGCTGCAGGCGCTGAGCGATCCGCTCACCGGGGTGGGCAACCGTACCCTGCTGCGCCAGCAGCTCGAAGCCGCACTGGCCGACGCGTGGCAGCACAACGGCCGGTTTGCGCTGCTGCTGCTCGACCTCGACGGCTTCAAGCAGGTCAACGATGCCTATGGCCATTCCGCCGGCGATCTGCTGCTGCGCGAGGCGACGCAGCGGCTGCTGCGGGTGCTGCGCGAGCACGAAACCCTGGCGCGCATGGGCGGGGACGAGTTCGCGGTGCTGCTGGTCGACCCGCTGGGCGATGTCGATCAGGTCGAGATCGCCGCGCAGCGGCTGCTGCACGTGCTGCGCACCCCCTTCGATCTGGGCACCGGGCGGCAGGCGACGATCTCCGGCAGTGTCGGCGCCGCAATCTATCCCGAGGACGGGGCCGACGCCGAGAGCCTGTTGCGCCGCGCCGACCTGGCGCTCTATGCCGCCAAGGCCGCCGGGCGCGACCGCTATTTGCGCTTTGCCGCCGACTTCGAGCGCGAGGCGCAGCAGCGCAAGGAACTGGTCGACTGCGTGGAAAAGGCGCTGCGCGAAGAGCGCATGTATCTGGTCTACCAGCCCATCGTTGCGATCGGCGGCGACCCCGAGCGCCCGGCGGTGGTCGGGGTCGAGGCGCTGCTGCGGCTGCGTCACCCAGAGCGCGGCGAAATGCCCGCCGCGGCCTTTGCAGCGGCGCTCGACCACGGACGGCTGGCGCGGCCGATCGGCCGCTTTGTGTTCGAGCGCGCGCTCGCGCAGGGCGCGGTCTGGCACACCCAGGGGCTGGCGCTGCACATCGCGGTCAACGTCAGCGCCGAACATCTGCTGCGCCCGGACTTTCTCGACGATCTTCGCCAGGCGCTGGCGGCGCATCCCGCTTTCCCGGCCTCCAGCCTGATGCTGGAAATCACCGAAAGCGCGCCGCTGCGCAACCTGCCGCAGGCGCGCGAGGTGCTGCAGGCCTGCCAGGATCTGGGGCTGATGGTCGCGCTCGACGATTTCGGCACCGGCGCGGCTTCGCTCACCTACCTGCAGCAACTGCCGGCGCAGTCGATCAAGATCGACCAGTCTTTCGTGCGCGACATGGTCAACGACCCGAAGGACTTCGCGATCGTCTCGGCCGTGGTCACCGCGGCGAATCTGCTCGGGCTGGAAGTGATCGGCGAAGGGGCCGAGTCGCTCGACCATCTGTCGATGCTCGCGGCGATGGGCTGCACCCTGGCGCAGGGCTACGCGATTGCGCGGCCGCTGCCGGCCGAGAGCATTCCGGCCTGGGTGCAGACCTGGCACCGCCCGCAGGCGCATCTGCGCGCGGCGGCCTTTCCGAAGGAGGTCGAAGCGGCGCAGCAGCGCCGGGTCGAGCGCATCCAGTTGGCGCTGCGCGGCGAGGCGCCGTTCCCCGACCATGTGCTCGATCTCGCCGCGGAAAACCAGTGCCACCTCGGGCTTTGGCTGCATGGCCAGGGCCGGCTGTACTACGGCCGCGACCCGCGCTACGCCTTGCTGCTGGAGCAGCACGCCCACATCCACGAGCTGGCGCGCGAGGCCAAGGCCGCGTTCGACTCCGGACGGCGCGAGCACGCGCTGCAACTTGGCGCCGAACTGGCGGCACTCAGCGAGCGCATCATGGACGGCATCCGCGCACTGAGCCGCGAGGCACAGCGCGACGCCGGACGCCAGACCGGGCTGTTCACCGGACTGGCGCGCGACCTGCCCTGACAGCGCTTCAACCCGCCACAGCGGCGGCGACGGTTTCGCCCAGTTCGATCACCGCCAGCGCGTAAAACGCCGAGTGGTTGTAGCGGGTGATGGCGTAGAAATTCTGCGTGCCCAGCACATAGTCGGGCGCGCCGCCGCCATTGGGCAGTTGCACTACCGCGAGCTTGCCGGTGTAGCTTCTCGCTGTCGGCAGCAGCGGCAGCCCGGCATCCTGCAACTGCTGCGCGGTGAAGGTGGGCACGATGTCCGGCGCCAGCAGGGTGGCGAGCGTGCCCGCCGGCAGATCGGCCGGCAGCTGCAGCGGGAAATGCGCCGGCTGGCCCGGCTGCCAACCGTGCCCGGCGAGGTAGTGCGCGACCGAGCCGATGGCATCGGCCGGGTCGCCGATCAGGTCGATGTGGCCCTTGCCGTCGAAGTCCACCGCCCAGCGCAGAATGCTCTCGGGCATGAACTGCGGCATGCCGATCGCCCCGGCATACGAGCCGCGCACCTGGAGCGGGTCGGCGCCGTCCTGCCGGCACCACTGCAGAAAATCGCCGAGCTGGGTGGAGAAATACGCGCTGCGGTCGCGCGGGGCCTGCGGCGGAAAGCGCAGCGCCAGCGTGGCCAGCGCGTCGATCACCCGGAAGCTGCCCATATTGCGGCCGTAGATGGTCTCCACCCCGAGGATGCCGGCGACGATGTGCGGCGGCACCCCGTATTGCTGCTCGGCCTGCGCGAACCAGCGGCGGTGAGTCTGCAGAAAGTCGGCGCCGACGGCGATGCGCAACGCGTCCAGAAAGCGGCTGCGGTAGATGCGCCAGTTGCGCCGCGCCGGCGGCCCGGGCAGGATGAGCCGCGCCACCGTGGGCTGGTAGCTCGCCTGCGCGATCAGGGTCTGCGCCAGCAGCGGGGCGATGCCGTTGCGCGCGGCGAACTGCGGCAGCAGCGCCTGCAGCCGCGCGGCCGGCCAGTCGCCGATGCGCTCGCCCGCGATGGCGGCGGGGGAGGATGGCGCTGGCGCGGCCGCTTCGGCG
>CAYMDM010000109.1:2318-6097 GCA_964389235.1 uncultured Burkholderiaceae bacterium | reverse complement strand
CGCCCGTGGCGACCCGGCGCTGCCGCAGCGCATCGTGAAGGCAGCGCTCGCCGCGGTCGCGCCGCACGCGGACTGGCGGCTGATCGTGCGCCCGCACCCTTCGCAGCCCGCGCCCGAACTGCCGGCCGATGCGCGCGGGTGGATTTCGCTGCCATCCGAGCTGCTGCCGCCGCTGCTGCACGCGGTCGATGCCGTGGTCACCGGCACCTCGACCGTCGCGCTACAAGCGCACCTGACCGGCGCGCCGGTGCTGCAATTGCTCGACTCCATCTCCGCTGCGGCGATGCCGTATCGCGCGCTGGGCGTGGCCGACCTGGACGGCTACGCCGCCGACCTGCCCGCGTTGCTGCCGCGGTTGCTGGAGCTGCCGCGCCGCACCGTGGCCGAAGCAGCCGGCGCGGCGGCCGACCGCGTCGCCACTGCCGTTCTCGGCCTGCTGCCTCATTCCAACCGCAACTCATCCGCGTCATGACGACACTCGCCACCATCTGCGCCCGCGGCGGCAGCAAGGGGCTGCCGGGCAAGAACATCCGTCTGCTCGCGGGCAAACCGCTGATCGTGCACAGCATCGAATTCGCCCGCGCGCACCCGGCGATCGACCGCGTCGCCGTGTCCACCGACGACCCCGAGATCGCCCGCATCGCCGCCGCCGCCGGCGCCGAGGTACCGTATCTGCGCCCAGCGGAGCTGGCGCGCGACGACACGCCCAAGCTACCGGTGATCGAGCACCTGGTGTCGCAGCTGGAGGCGCAGGGCGCGGCGTTTACCCGCATCGTCGACCTGCAGCCGACTTCGCCGCTGCGCCTGCCGCAGGATCTCGACGGCTGCCTGGCGCGCGCCGACGCGCCCGACGCGCCCGATCTGGTGCTGACCGCTTTCGACTCCGGCGCCAACCCGTACTTCAACCTGGTCGAAGTCGGCAGCGACGGGATTGCACAGCTGAGCAAAGGCGCCGGGCTGGCCGCGCGGCAGGCGGCGCCTGCCGTGTGGCAGCTCAACGGCTCGATCTACGTCTGGAAGCGCGCCGCGCTGCAACGGGCGGCCGCGCAAGGGCTGTGGAGCGTGCGGGTGGCGGCCCATATCATGCCGGCCTCGCGCTCGGTGGACATCGACACCGCCGACGATTTTGCGCTGGCCGAATGGCGCCACGCGCAACTGAATGCCCGTACCTGACCATGTCCAGCGACCGCGTTTTTCTCATCGCCGAGGCCGGGGTCAACCACAACGGCCGGCTCGACCTGGCGCTGCAACTGGTCGACGCGGCCAAAGCGGCCGGGGCCGACGCCGTCAAGTTCCAGACCTTCCGCGCCGAAGACCTGGCGCTGCCGGGCGCGGCGACCGCCGCCTACCAGAAAGGCGCCACCGGGCAGACCGACCAGCTGGCGATGCTGCGCGCGCTGGAGCTCGACGCCGCGCAGCACCGCGCGATTGCCGCGCATTGCGCGCAGGCGGGCATCGAATTCATGTCCACGCCGTTTTCCGAGGAGGCGGTCGATCTTCTCGTCGGACTGGGCGTCAAGCGGCTGAAGCTCTCGTCCGGCGAACTCACCAACCGCCCGCTGCTGGAAAAAGCCGCGTGCAGCGGTCTGCCGCTGCTGCTGTCCACCGGCATGGCCACGCTGGCCGAAGTGCAGCAGGCCGTCAGCTGGGTGCAGGCGGTATGGGCCGAGTGCGGCACGCCGCAGCCGACGCCGCCGATGGCCGCGCCGCTGGTGCTGCTGCACTGCACCTCGGCCTACCCCGCGCCCGATACCGCGCTGAACCTCCGCGCCATCGCCACCCTGCGCGAGTCCACCGGGCTGCCGGTGGGCTATTCCGACCACAGCCTGGGCAACACCGCGGCGCTGGCCGCCGCGGCAATGGGCGCGGTGGCCATCGAAAAGCACATCACGCTCGACCATAACCTGCCCGGGCCGGATCACCGCGCGTCGAGCGAGCCAGCCGAGTTCGCGCAACTGGCGCAGGACCTGCGGCGACTGGAAGCGATGTTGGGCGACGGCGTCAAGGCGCCGCGCCCGGACGAACTGGACGTGCGCCGCGTCGCCCGCCGCAGCGTGGTGCTGGCGCGCGATCTGCCCGCGGGCGCGGTGCTCTCCCGCGCCGACCTGCTGCTGCGCCGGCCCGAGGCCGGCATTCCCGCCGCCGAGCTGGACGCGGTGGTCGGCCACCGGCTGCGCGCTGCGGGCACCGCGCTGCAGCCGCTGCAATGGGGCGATCTGCAATGACCTCCCGGCGGCGCGTGCTGTATGTGTCGGGCACCCGGGCGGACTTCGGGCTGATGCGCCGCACCTTGCAGGTGTGCGCGGCGCGCGATGACCTCGACGTCGCGGTCGCCGCCACCGGCATGCATCTGGAGCCGGCGTTCGGCCACACCGTCGACGAAATCGCCGCCAGCGGGCTGCGCATCGCCGCGCGCATCCCCAGCGACGTCGCGGCGCGCGATGGCGCCGGCATGGCGCGTGCCATCGCGCAGACCCTGACCGGGCTGACCGCCACGCTGCAGGCCGAGCGGCCCGACGCGGTGCTGCTGCTGGGCGACCGCGGGGAGATGCTCGCCGGCGCGATCGCTGCGCTGCATCTGGGCATTCCCAGCATCCACCTGCACGGCGGCGAGCGCTCCGGCACGGTCGACGAGCCGGTGCGCCACGCGATCAGCAAACTTGCGTCGCTGCATTTCTGTGCCACCGCCGAGTCGCGCGAGCGGCTGATCGCGCTGGGCGAGGATCCGGCGCGCATCTTTGTCGTCGGCGCGCCGGGGCTGGACGACGTGCCCGCTGCGGCGCAGGTGCCGCGCGCGCAGGCCGCGGCGGCGCTCGGCCTGCCGCCCGGGCGCGATTACGTATTGGTGGTGTTCCACCCGGTGGTGCAGGAAGCGCAAAGCGCCGCGGCGCAGACCGAGGCGCTGCTCAACGGGCTGCGCGATGCCGACGCCGGCGCGGCGTTCGACGTGGTGTGGCTGGCGCCCAATGCCGACGCCGGCTCGGGCGACATCGAGGCAGTGCTGGCCGCGCAACGCTGGCCGGGGTTTCGCCGCCTAACCCACTTGCGGCGCGACGACTATCTGGCCGCGCTCGCCCACGCCGTGGCGCTGCTGGGCAACTCGTCCTCGGGCATCATCGAGGCCGCCAGCCTAGGCACCCCGGTGGTCAACATCGGCAGCCGGCAGCGGCTGCGCGAGCGCAACGCCAACACCGCCGATGTGCCGGCGCAGCCCGAGGCCATTGCCGGCGCGCTGCGCGCCGCGCGCACGCACGGACGCTTCCCGCCGCACAATGTGTATGGTGACGGCCGCAGCGCCGAGCGCATCGCCGATCTGCTCGCGCGCGTGCTGCTGCCCGCCGATCTGCTGCAAAAGGTCAACACCTACTGATGCCTTTCGACCCCCAAGCTCCCGTGCTCATCGTCTTTGGCGCCGGCGGCCACGGCCGCGTCGCCGCCGATGCCGCGATTGCCAGCGGCGCGTTCTCGCGCGTGCTCGCCTCCGACCGCAACCCCGCCACCTGGGGCACCGAATTGCTGCCGGCCGTGCCGGTGATCTCGCCGGACGACGCAGCGGCGCTTCCCGGCCCGCGGCAGGTGCATGTGGCCATCGGCGATAACGCCACCCGCCGCGCCGAGGCGCAGCGCCTGGCCGCGCTCGGGCCGCTGGCGACCGTCGTCCACCCGAGTGCTGCGGTGGCCGCCAGCGCGCGCATCGGCGCGGGCTGCCTGCTCACCGCGCAATGCGTGGTCGGGCCGCTGGCGGTGCTGGGCGAGGGGGTGATCGTCAACCACGGTGC
>CAYMDM010000109.1:0-2308 GCA_964389235.1 uncultured Burkholderiaceae bacterium | reverse complement strand
CCCCTGGGAGCGGATCCTGCTCGCGCTCTCCGACCCCGACTTCGACGCCGAGGCGGCCTACGCCGGCGGCGACGCGTGGGCGCTCGGCTGGGCGGCGCGGTTCATGTCGGCGAAGCCGCTCTGGTCGGCGCCGGCAGCACGGTGCTGCGCAATCTGCGCATTGGCGAGGCCGCGACGCTGGGCGCCGGCGCGGTGCTGCTGCGCGACCTGCCCGCAGGCCAGCGCTGGGCCGGGGTGCCGGCGCAGGCGCTGGCGGAGGTCAGCGCATGAACGTGGACACCTTCGACCGGCTGTGCCTGCCGGCTTCGGCCACGCTGCACGACGCGCTGCAGCGCTTGGACGCGACCGCGCAAGGCATCGTGCTGCTGATCGACGGGCAACGCCGGCTGCTGCGCACCGTCACCGACGGCGATCTGCGCCGCGCCGCGCTGGCCGGGCTGCCAGCTGACGCGCCGCTTTCGGCGCTGCCGGGCAAGCCGCCGCTGACCGTCGGGCTGCGCGCCGACCTGCGCGAAGTGCTCGCGCTGATGGACGAAAAACGCATCGACCATGTGCCGGTGGTCGACGCGCAGGGCTGCGCGGTCGACCTCATCACCCGGCGCGAACTCAGCCAGCGCGTCTATCTTTCCGCTCCGCATCTGGGCGAAGAGGAAGTCGCGCTGGTGCAGGAGGCGTTCAGCAGCAACTGGATTGCGCCGCTCGGCCCGCATGTCGATGCGTTCGAGCGCGAACTGGCCGAGCGCGTCGGCGTGCCGCACGCGACGGCAACCAGTTCCGGCACAGCTGCGCTGCACCTGGGGCTGCGGCTGCTCGGCGTCGGCCCGGGGGACGTGGTGCTGTGCTCCAGCCTGACGTTCGTCGCCAGCGCCAACCCGATCAAGCAGCTCGGCGCCACCCCGGTGTTCATCGATTCCGAGCCGCAGGGCTGGAACCTGTCGCCGCAGGCGCTGGAGCGCGCGCTGTACACCCTGCGCAGCGAGGGCATCACGCCCAAGGCCGCGGTGGTGGTCAACCTCTACGGCCAGAGCGCCGAGATGGATGCGATCGCCCCGCTGCTCGAAGCCTTTGACGTGCCGATGCTCGAAGACGCCGCCGAGTCCCTCGGCGCGACCTACAAAGGCCGCCCCAGCGGCAGCTTCGGCCGGCTGGCAGTGTTTTCGTTTAACGGCAACAAGATCATCACCACCTCTGGCGGCGGCATGTTGGTCGGCCTTGATGCCGACCTCATCGCCCACGCGCGCAAGCTGTCCACCCAGGCACGCGAGCCGGCGCGGCATTACGAACACGTCGAGGATGGGTACAACTACCGGCTGTCCAATGTGCTGGCCGGTATCGGCCGCGGCCAGTTGCGGCAGCTCGACGACCGCGTAGCCGCGCGCCGCGCAGTGTTTGCGCAGTACCAGGCAGCGCTGGCCGGCCTGCCGGGGTTGCGCTGGATGGCCGAGCCGCCAGGCCACCGCAGCACCCGCTGGCTTTCGGCCTTTGTGCTCGAAGGCAAAAACGCGCAGCAGCGGCGTGACGCCTTGCTCGATTTCCTCGAACGCCACAATGTCGAAGCGCGCCCGGTGTGGAAGCCCATGCACCTGCAACCGCTGTATGCCGGCAGCCGCTATTTCCCACACGCGCCGGGGCAGGACGTCAGCCGCGCGCTGTTCGAGGGCGGAATCTGCCTGCCGTCGGGCTCGAACATGAGCGAGGCGCAGCGACAGCGGGTGTGCGAACTGGTGCGCCGCGGTCTGCAGGCGTGGCCGCTGGCGGCATGAGGCGCTTTGCCGGTTGGCTGCCGCCGCGCGACTGGCGCGCGGTGGCGCTGGACGCGATCGCGGTGCTGCTCACCTGGTGGCTGGCGTTTGCGTTTCGCTTCAGTCTGTGGCGCAATGACCCGCCGTCCAATCTGGCCGATCTGCTGTGGGCGAGCAGCCCGATGGCGGTGGCGGTGTGGCTGGCGGCGCTGCTGGGCTTTGGCGTCTACCGCACCCCGCTGCGCCACACCAGTGTGCGCGAATTCCAGCGTCTGGCGGCAGCCGTCGGCGTGGCGGCGCTGAGCCTCGCCGCGGTGCTGCTGCTGCTGCGGCTGCCCAATTTTCCGCGCTCGATTGCGGTGCTGCACCCGCTGCTGGCGGCCGGTGCGCTGTTCGGCCTGCGGCTGGCCGCGCGCATCCGCGCCGAGGGCCGGCTGAGCCATGCCGGGGCCGGCAAGCCGCTGCTGGTCATCGGCACGCTGGACGAAGCTGCTGCCGCGCTGCAGGCGCTGCGGGGCAGCGGGCAGTGGCAGGTCGCCGGTCTGGTCAGCCCGGCGCCGGCCGAG
>CAYMDM010000108.1:0-6108 GCA_964389235.1 uncultured Burkholderiaceae bacterium | reverse complement strand
ATCTGCGCGTTGTCCGCGCCGCACGGGTTCATACCGTTGTCGGTCATCATCAGGGCACCGCCATTGATCAGCACCTGGCCGTGCATCAAGCGTGCGGTTCCGTCATTGAAGGGCATACGGCCGATGTCCTCGGCGCCGAACGCGCGTGCGTAGAAGTCCATAGCCTCGGCGGTGCGGCCGGCCATGAAGAGATAGGGCAGCACGCCTTGCATTGGGTTGGGTGAGGTCATGGCCGGCTTCCTCCAGACGACTCGTGTCGTTTTCGCGCGTTGGGAGCCGGGACTATGTTGGCAAGTCGTGCGGGTGTCAATCTCACGCTGCACGAGGCCAGGAGACAGGCGTGTGCGACGGCAGCCTCTTCGCCGCCCGGTGGCCACCGCAGCAAGCGGCTGCCGAGGCACGCGCGGCGGCACCTGTTGCGCGGCGCCGGGCAGCGCCGCTCAGTGCACAGGGGACGCAGCCGGCGCCGCCGCTGCAGGGGTCGCCGCGGCAGCCGCCTGGCCCGGCTGCGAGCCGGCGGCGATGGCCGACTGCGCTTGCTGGGCGCTCTGCGCCTGGTTGATCTGCCCCTGCTCTTCGAGGATGCGCTTTTCCGCCTCGCGGGTGAGCACGACGATGCTCACGCGGCGGTTCTGCGGGGCGTTGGGGTTGGCTTTGTCGAAGGGCACGGCCGTTCCCATGCCGACCACGCGCAGCACCTTGGTTTCGTCCAGACCGCTTTGCACCAGCACCTGCCGCACCGCATTGGCGCGGCTGGCGGAGAGGTTGAAGTTGCTGTAGCCCTTGCCATCGCCCTGGTACTTGAGGGCGTCGGTGTGGCCGGTGATGCTGACGGCGTTGGGCAGGTGGTTGAGCGTCGGCGCGATGTCTTCGAAGATGGTTTTCGCGTAGCTCTCCAGCGTCGCGCTGCCCAGCGCGAACATCGGCCGGTTTTCGCTGTCGACGATCTGGATGCGCAGGCCCTCGCGGGTGATGTCGATGAGCAGCTGCGAGCGATAGGCGGCCAGTGCCGGGGTGGCGTCGATCTGCGCCTCCAGCGCGGCCTTGAGCTTTTTCAGGTTCTCGCGGTCGATGTCGTCCTGGGTCTTGACCACGGTGACGGTGTTGGGCCTGACGGTCTTGCCCGGGGTTTCGCCGTTGCGCACCTGGCCGGTGGTGCGGGTGAGATCGGTGCCGCCGCCCTGGATCACCGAGGTCGCATCGCCGGCGCCGGACCCGCCGGACATGCTGACCTTCATCGGGTTCTTGAAGTATTCGGCAATGCCTTCGAGCTGCGCCTTGGTGGTGGAGCCGAGCAGCCACATCAGCAGAAAAAACGCCATCATCGCGGTGACGAAATCGGCGTAGGCGATTTTCCACGCGGCGCCGTGGCCGCCGCCGGTCACCTTCTTGATGCGCTTGATGACAATGGGTTGCGGATTGCTCGGCTCGGCCATGGCTTACTTTCCTTTGGCGGCGCGCAGGTGCTGCTCCAGCTCGGCGAAGCTCGGCCGCTCGCTGCTGAACAGCACCTTGCGGCAGAACTCCACCGACACTTGCGGCGGGTACCCGTTGACCATCGCCAGCAGCGCGACCTTGATGCTCTCGAGCATCTTGGTGCCTTCCTGCGCGCGGTCTTCCATGCGCGCGGCGATCGGGCCGATGAAGCCGTAGCCGATCAGAATGCCCAGCATCGTGCCCACCAGCGCGGCGCCGACGAGATGGCCGAGCACCGCCGGCGGCTGGTCAACCGACTCCATGGTGTGCACCACCCCCAGCACCGCGGCAACGATGCCGAACGCCGGCATGCTGTCGCCCATGCGGGTGACGGCGTGGATCGGCCCCTCGGTTTCGCGGTGATGGGTTTCGATGTTCACGTCCATCAGGTTTTCCATTTCCATCACCCCGAGGTTGCCACCGATCATCAGCCGCAGGTAATCGGTGATGAACTCCAGCACGTGGTGATCCTTGGCGATCGACGGGTACTTCTTGAACAGCTCGCTGTTGTGCGGATCCTCGACGTCGCCCTCGATGGACATCAGCCCGTTCTGCCGCACCTTGGTGAACAGCTCGTTGAGCAGGCTGAGCAGATCCATGTACGTCTTTTTGGAATACGTGGAGCCCTTGAACGCGGTGGAGAGCTGCTTGAGGGTGGCGCCGAAAGACTTGGGGAAAGTCGCGGCAAAGAACGCGCCGAACGCGCCGCCGAAAATCATCACGAACTCGAAGGGCTGCAGCAGCGCGCCCAGGTGCCCGCCTGCGGCAGCAAAGCCGCCGAGTATGGCACCCAGCAGGATGACGTAACCAATCAGCAGACCCATGGTGGGAAGGCTCCTTCCTTCGCGATCGTCGTTGTTGCGCCCCCGCGCGGCGGGCAGGGGCTCACAACGACCTTGACGGCGCGAAACGGCCGGACTTGAGGGCGAGGTGCGAGAGCGGTGGCTCCGGGAAGGGGACGCAGCCCGGCCGCGTTGCCCGCAGGGATTGGCGGCGCGGACGCGCACGGCGGCTGACGCGTTGCGACGCGACCCCCGGGCCATGCGCGCAGCGGCGCGCCGAGCCGGAAACTGCAAAAGGTGACGGCGGGGCAAAGGGGCGCGCCGTCGGTGCGCCGCCCCCTGCGCAGAGCGACGCGCGCTGCAGCCGCACCAGCGGCTGCAGCCCAACGCCTCAGGCCGCGCCGATGCCCGGCACCAGCCCGCCGGCCGGGGCGGCAAGCGCGGCGGTGAAGTCCAGCATGCGCTGCACCGGCACGCGCGCGCGGGCGGCGATGTCGGGGTCGAGCAGGATTTCGCCTGCGCCGCTGCGCAGCGCGTGCGCCAAGCGCTCCAGCCCGTTCATCGCCATCCACGGGCAATGCGCGCAGCTCTTGCAGGTGGCACCGTTGCCGGCGGTGGGCGCGGCGATGAAGGTCTTGCCTGGGTTCTGCTGCTCCATCGCGTGGAACATGCCGGCGTCGGTGGCGACGATGAAGGTTCTCGCGTCGAGCTCGCGCGCGGCGCGCAGCAGTTGCGAGGTCGAGCCGACCACATCGGCCAGCTCGATCACCCCGGCCGGGCTTTCCGGGTGCACCAGCACCTTCGCCCGCGGGTGCTCGGCCTTGAGCAGTTCGAGCTCCAGCGCCTTGAATTCGTCGTGCACCACGCACGAGCCCTGCCATAGCAGCATGTCGGCGCCGGTTTCGCGCTCGATGTAGTTCCCCAGATGGCGATCGGGCGCCCACAGGATTTTTTCCCCGCGATCGCGCAAGTGGCGCACGATGTCCAGCGCGCAGCTCGACGTCACCACCCAGTCGGCGCGCGCCTTCACCGCCGCGCTGGTATTGGCATAGACCACCACGGTGCGGTCGGGGTGGGCGTCGCAGAAGGGGCCGAACGCTTCGATCGGGCAGCCGAGGTCGAGCGAGCAGGTGGCGTCCAGGTCGGGCATCAGCACCCGCTTGTCCATCGACAGCATCTTGGCCGTCTCGCCCATGAACCGCACCCCGGCCACGACCAGGGTCGAGGCCGGATGCCGCGCGCCGAAACGTGCCATTTCCAGCGAGTCGGCGACCAGCCCGCCGGTGGCCTGCGCCAGATCCTGCACATCGGGGTGGGTGTAGTAATGCGCGACCAGCACCGCGTCCTGCGCGCGCAGCCGCTCAGTGATCTCGTCGATCAGCTCGGCGCGGCGCGCCGGCGTCGGCTCGTCGGGCACACGGGCCCAGGCCTGCGCGGTGCCGCGGGCGGCAGGGTGGTCGAAGGTGACGGGGTAGACAGCGGCCATGGTGGAAAGTGTCACGTGGAAAAGGCGCAGGACCAGCGGGGCAGACCTCGGACGGCGAGAGTAGTGCCGCGAGCACGCGCTCCGGCAAAAACCAGCGGCGGGGTTCAGGCCACGAAGCGCATCGACAGATCGACCGCGCGCACGTCCTTGGTCAGCTTGCCGATGGAAATGCGGTCGACTCCGCTTTCGGCAAGGGCCCGCACCTGCTGCAGATCGACCCCACCGGAAACCTCCAGCACCGCCCGCCCGGCATTGCGCACCACGGCCTCGCGCAGCATCGGCAGCGACATGTTGTCCAGCAGCACCATTTTCGCGCCGGCCGCCAGCGCCTCATCGAGTTGCTCCAGGGTCTCGACCTCGATTTCGATGAACGCCGCAGCTTGCGCCAGTGTCTGCGCGCGGCGCAGCGCCGCGGTGACACCACCCGCTGCGGCGATGTGGTTTTCCTTGATCAGAATCGCGTCGAACAGCCCGATGCGGTGGTTCACCCCGCCGCCGACCCGCACCGCATACTTCTGCGCCAGCCGCAGCCCGGGCAGGGTCTTGCGGGTGTCGACGATCTGCGCACGCGTGCCCTGCACTGCCTGCACATACTGCGCGGTATGCGTGGCCACCGCGCTGAGCAGTTGAACGAAATTCAACAGCGTGCGCTCGACGCTGAGCAACGCTCGCGCCGGGCCGCGCAGTTCCAGAAACACCTGATCGGGGGCCAGGCGCTGCCCTTCATCGGCCAGCCAGTGCAGCTGGATGCCGGCGTCGACTCGCTCACAGCACGCCTGCGCCCACGGCTGGCCACACAGCACCGCGGCCTCGCGGGTGCGCACGGTGGCGCGCGCCTGCACGCCCGCGTCGATCAGCGCGGCGGTGAGGTCGCCGCTGCCGAGGTCCTCGTCGAGGGCGCGGCGGGCATCGCGCGCGGCCAGGGCGCGCAGCGCGGCGGGTTCGAAGGGGTCAGTCAGGGTCACCATGCGGCAGAAAAGCGGGGGCGAATGGGCGGGGTTTGGGACAGAACCGTTGCGCGCACGCAGCGGGCGGCGGTTGCGCCAAGCACAGGGAAGCGCTCGACCGCGAACGCGGCTGCGGCGAGTTTAGGCCGACGCCCATGCTGCGCCGCAATAAACAGATCTCGCCTCATGCATACATCTGGTAACAATTTCATGAAAAGCGGCTTTGGATGGTTCGTTTTTGTGCGCCGCAAAAATAGACCTCAGACAAACAAACGGCCCGAAACTCAGTGTTTTCCCTAGTTCCCTTGGTGAATACCCCGTATTGACAACGCAATATCAGCATTCGCTAATATTGCGCTACATCAATGAGGTCAGCCATGAGTTCAGCCGCCGTCGCCACCGAATCTCCTCGTTCCGTCACCACGTCCATCCCCCTGGCCGCCGTGCGCAAGGCCGCCGCGCAGAGCAAGGTGCCGGCCGCTCACCGCGTCGGGCACAGCGAGGTGGTCAACGCCTGGCGCGGCGCCTCGGACTGCCGCAATTGCGGCGTGCGCCGCATCGCGCTGTTCGGTGCGCTGCGCATGGAAGACTTCGACTCGATCCACCAGGTGATCGACGACATGCAGTACGCCGCGGGCCAGCAGCTGTTCAACGAAGGCCAGCGCGGCGACTGGCTCTACACCATCAAGACCGGCTACGTGAAGCTCGAACGCGTGCTGCCCGACGGCACCCGGCGCATCACCCGCGTGGCCAAGCGTGGCGATCTGATCGGCCTCGAATGCTTCATCCACGAGCCCTACATGCACCACGCCTCGGCGATCGGCGCGGTGCGGGTGTGCCGCATCCCCGTCGAGGTGATCCGCAAGATGGAAGAGCAGGTGCCCAATCTGCGGCAGGAATTCCTCGAGCGCTGGCACCGCGCGCTGCGCGAGACCGATGAATGGGCGCTGCTGCTCGGCTCGGGAACGATCCCCTCGCGCATGGCGCGGCTGCTGCTGCGGCTGGCCGACCCCGAACTCAACGACACCATCACCCTGCCCAAGCGCAGCGACCTGGGCGCGATGCTCGGCGTGGCACTGGAAACCGCGAGCCGGGTGATCGCCCAGTTCGAGCGCGACGGGTTGCTCGAACACGTCGGGCCGCGTTTGTTCCGCGTCAACCGCCCAGCGCTGTCGCAGGTGGCGGTGCCCGAGCGCGCCGCGGCGTGATCGGCGCGCAGCCATCCCTGTCGGACTGAATTCACCGCCGGCGTGTCAGCAACCCTGCCCACGCCGCGTTATTGCCCACATCGCTGCCGCCCGCGCCCGCCGGCAGCCTGACGATCCTCGCAGCTTGGCGCGTTCGCTCTCGATGGCGGACGCGCTTATTTTTTGCCCGTCGCCTGGGCGACTCCGACCGCCCGGAGTGCTGGCCACGC
>CAYMDM010000107.1:0-6298 GCA_964389235.1 uncultured Burkholderiaceae bacterium | reverse complement strand
AGGCGCAGCCGCCGGGGTGCTCGATGCGGCCGGCGCGCTGGTGGCGGCCGGGCTGCTGGCGGTCTGCGCCCAGGCCGCACCCGGCCCGGCCAGCGCCGCCAGCGACAGGGCGAAGATGGCGAGAAGTTTTTTCATGATGGGATTCCTCGTGTGGGGGAGTGCGGTTCAGAGCGCGTCGCCGCCGGTCTCGCTGGTGCGGATGCGGATGACCTGTTCGAGGCTGGAGACAAAGATCTTGCCGTCGCCGATCTTGCCGGTGCGCGCGGCTTTTTCGATCGCCTCGATCGCCGGCTCCAGCAGCGTGCCGGGCACGGCGGCCTCGACCTTCACCTTGGGCAGAAAGTCCACGACATACTCGGCGCCGCGGTACAGCTCGGTGTGGCCTTTCTGCCGGCCGAAACCTTTGACCTCGGTGACGGTGATGCCCGTCACCCCGATGCCCGACAGCGCTTCACGCACCTCGTCGAGCTTGAACGGCTTGATGATGGCCGTGATCATTTTCATGGGTGGCTCCTTCAGTGGCCCGCAGGCCCGCAGGGTCAGAACGAATAGACGGCCATCAGCGCTACCGAACTCTGCTTGGTGGTCGGGCTGCCGTCCTTTTTGGTGAAGATCGCGTTGTCGGACTTGTCCTGGCGGATTTCGGCCGAGAGCTTCACGTTCTTGACCGGGGTGTAGTTCACCGCCAGGGTCAGCTCTTTGAGCTTGTTGGCCGTGCCGTTGGTGCCCGAGACCATGCCGTCCTTGTCGTCGACGTATTCGCCGCGCGCAGCCAGCGCCCACTGGTCGGTCAGCGCGTAGCTCGCATACAGCGCCAGACCGTTGGCCTTGCCGGTGCCGGTGCCGCCGCTGGCCAGCGGCACGTCGTCCTTACGCAGCAGGTCGACGTTGGCGCCCAGGGTCAGCGCGTTGAGGTTGAACGTGCCCACCAGATCGAGCAGCTGCAGCACCCCGTTGCTGGAGCCACCGAACAGCGGCGACTGGCCGCGGTAATAGTCGGCGGTGTAGGAGAACAGGCTGCTCGGGCTGCCGGTCACGCCGAGTTCAATGGTCTTGCCGGTGTTGCTCGGCTGCGGGCTGACCCAGCCGTTGTTGACCCCGCCGATCAGGGTCAGCGCGGGCGACACTGCGTAGCTGGCGCGCAGACCGGTCAGCGCGCCCGGCTCCATGTTCCAGAACAGAATGCCGCGCGACACCGTGGTGTCGTTCAGCGGATTGGTCGACTCGAACCCGGCCAGCGAGCTGAACTTGCCGCCCATCAGCGTCAGCCCGCTGTTGGCGTACTGCACATACGCGTTGTTCAGGTAGAACGTGCTGTCGTTGCCGTTGAGCACCTTGGCATCGTTGCCCGCGATCACGCTGACCGCGCCACCAAACCCCGACTCAGGCAGGTAAGACACCGTGCCCGCGGCCTGGTTGAGCGAAAAGCCGTTGGGCTTGTTGTCGTATGCGCGCAGCAGGGTCGAAGAGGTGTCGAAGTAGGTGTAGCTGCCGGCGACATAGCCGGTGATGCTCAGCCCCGGCGTGGCGGCGATCACCGCGCCCAGGCTCGGGGCCGACGGCGTCGCCGGCGCGGCCGGGGCGGTCTGCGCAGCAGCGGTCTGGGCCAGCCCTCCGAGTGCGGCGGCCACGGCGGCGGCGATGGTCAGGTGTTTCATGCGGACTCTCCAAGTGAATGAGGTGAAGCGGGCAACAGCCCGGAAGGCGAAGCGGGGTTTGCTCTGCAGCTTTCGTGCCAGTCGCAAAGTCGCCGTGCTTCGCCCGCCGCAGCGCCTGCACGGGCAAGCACATCGGCAACCGGCACCAGGACGGTGCAGATTGCGCGGCGGGTTACCGGCGGATGGCGCCCCGCGCACCAAATGCGGGCATCAACGCCACGAGCCGTGCGCGATGTCCCGCTGCAGCCGGCGCGCGCAAGCGCCAATCCCGCGAGGGGTTGCCTGCGGGCGCGGGCAATGCGCCACAATGACGACCTTCCCCGCCCGCTGTGGGCGCGGGACTTCGGGAGCACCGCGATGCAAGAGAGTTTTCGCCAGCGCAACGCCGCCGTGTTCGACCAGCTCGGGCGGCTGATCGAAAAATCCCCGTTGCACGACGCCCAGCGCAATCTGCGCGCACTGGCGCAGTCGGCCGCGGGTCGGCTCGATCTGGTCACCCGCGACGAATTCGAGGCCACGCAGCGCATGCTGCTGGCCGCACGCCAGCAGATCGACGCACTGCAGCAGCAGGTGCGCGAGCTGCAGGCCCGGCTGGACGCGGGCGCCGGCAGCGGCGCCGCTTCGCCCGAGGACGCGTGGCGCTGATTGGGCCGACGCTCGCTGCGGCGCACCTGCCGGCAGCTGCCGATGGGCGCGGCGCGGGCATCGGCTCGTCCCCGGATGCGTCCCGGCCGGTGCGAGTCTTGGCGTTGCCCGTCGCGTCCCACCTCGCATTCCTCATCGCGACCCTGCCGTCCGGCTCGGCAGACGCGGCGTTGAAACGCGCATGAGTCTGGCGCAGGTCGGCAGCCGCGCGCTGCTGGGCATGGCCGCGCCGCGGGTGACGGTGGAAGTGCATCTGTCGGGGGGCTTGCCGGGGTTCACCATCGTCGGCCTGCCCGAAGCCGAGGTGCGCGAGGCGCGCGATCGCGTGCGCAGCGCCCTGCTCAACAGCGGGCTGGGGTTCCCGAGCGACCGGCGCATCGTGGTCAACCTCGCGCCGGCCGATCTGCCCAAGGAGTCCGGGCGCTTCGACCTGCCGATCGCCATCGGGCTGCTCGCCGCGCAGGGGGCCATTCCGAGCGAGCGGCTGGCCGGGCATGTGTTCGCCGGGGAGTTGTCGCTTTCGGGCGCGCTGCGGCCGATTCGCGGCGCGCTGGCGATGGCCTGCGCCGAGGACGCGGGCGACGACACCCTGGTGTTGCCCGCGGCCAGCGCGGATGAGGCGGCAGTGGCGGCGCGCGCCGCGGTCATTGCGGCTGATGATCTGCCCCAGGTCGTCGCCTATCTGCAGCAGCAGGACGGCGCGGCGCGGGCGGTGGCGCCGCGGCCGCCGTCAACCGCCGCAGCGGGTGGCCCCGATCTGGCCGATGTGCGCGGCCACGGCGCGGCCAAGCGGGCGCTGGAAATCGCCGCGGCCGGCGGTCACCATGTGCTGCTCGTCGGCCCGCCGGGCAGCGGCAAGTCCATGCTGGCGCAGCGCTTCGCCGGGCTGCTGCCGCCGCTGACGCCCGAACAGGCGCTGGAAAGCGCCCGCGTGCTCAGTCTGGCCGGGCGCTTCGAGGTGTCGCGCTGGGGCCAGCGGGTAACGCGAAGCCCCCATCACACCGCTTCAGCCGTCGCACTGGTCGGCGGGGGCGGCGGCGGTGCGGGTGGCGCCGGGCTGCGGCCGGGCGAGATCAGCCTGGCGCACGAAGGCATTTTGTTCCTCGACGAACTGCCCGAGTTCGACCGCCACGTGCTCGAAGCGCTGCGCGAGCCGCTGGAAACCGGGCGCGTCCACATTTCCCGCGCGGCGCGGCAGGCCGAATTCCCGGCGCGGTTTCAGCTCATCGCGGCAATGAACCCCTGCCCCTGCGGCTATCTGGGCCACGCCAAGCGCGCCTGCCGCTGCACCCCGGATCAGGTGGCGCGCTATCAGGGCCGGCTGTCGGGGCCGCTGCTCGACCGCATCGATCTGCAGGTCGAAGTCGGCGCGATCGACCCGCAGACCCTGCTCGAACTGCCGCAGGGCGAATCCACGGCCACCGTCGCTGCGCGCGTGGCCTGCGCCGCCGAGGTGCAGATCGCCCGGCAGGGCACGCGCAACGCTGATTTACAAGGCGCCGCGCTCGATGCGCATTGCGCGCTCAACCCTGCCGCGCAGGCTTTTCTGGCGCAGGCGATGCAGCGGCTGGGCTGGTCGGCGCGGTCGGCGCACCGCGTGCTGCGGGTGGCGCGCACGGTCGCCGATCTGGCCGGCAGCCCGGCAATCGAACTGCCGCATCTGGCCGAGGCGATGCAGTGGCGGCGCGCGCTGCGCGCCGAGTGAACGCGCCGCGCGCAGGCATAAAAAAGGCCGGCACGAGGCCGGCACAAGCTTCAGGGAGCTGAATTCTCTCGGGTTCAGGAGCCGCTGGGCAGACCGACAGTCGGGTTGCCCAGATTGGTCCACTCGTTCATCGAGTTGGCGTAGAGCTTGCTGTTCTTGTTGCCCAGGATTTCGTGCACCACGAACCACGCGCCCGAGGCCAGGTGGCCGGTGTTGCAGTAGGTCGTGGTCGGGGCGTTGTCGCTGATGTTGTAGACGCCGAAAATGTGCTTGTAGTCGGCGGCGGTCATGAAGCGGGTCACGCCGTCCTTGGTCTGCACGATGGCATCGGTCGGGAACGACTTGGCGCCGGGCAGATGGCCGGCAGTCTTGTCGATCGGCTTCTTGGCGATGCCCAGGTATTGTGGGGTCGGGCGGGCGTCGATGAACTGCTCGCCGCCTTTCTGCAGATCGGTCTTGACCTGATCCATCGAGGCCAGGATCGCCTTGTCTTCGCTGCCCGCTTTCCAGTTGCCCATCGCGGTCGGCGCCGGGCTGCTGCTGACCTTCTCGCCGGCGTTCAGCCAGGCGCTGGTGCCGCCGTTGAGGATCGCGACCTGGTCGGCCGGCTCGCCGAAATAGCGCAGCTGGAAGTACAGCCGGGTGCCCATGTCCATCGGCGCCAGGCCATCGCCCAGCGGCACGATGACAATCGGCTTGCCGGCGTTCAGACCAGCCTTGTCCATCGCCGCGGTGAAGAACTCGGCGGTGGGCATCAGCGCCTTGAGCTTGTGGCCGTCTTCATCGCGGGTCTGGCGGATCGCGCCGAACTCGACCAGCAGAGAGCCGGGCACGTGGCCAGCGGGCTTGACCACCGCGTTGTTCTTGCCCATCTTGGGCTGGCCGGTGAAGTCCTTGGCGATGTCGTCGCCGATGGTCACGACCTGCACCTCGTTGAGGTGCGCCTTCAGCCATTGCGGGGTGACCAGCGGGCCCGGAACGTTGGCGGCCAGCGCGGCGTGGGCGGCGCCCAGTCCGATCGCGGCGGCCAGCAGGGTTTGTGCCAATTTCATTGAAACTCTCCTCTCTCTGACGGTAAGGGAACGGGCCGGGGCTGTGTCGATGGTGTGGCCCCGGCCCGGCCGGATCCGTCTCGTGCGGGAACGCCCCGACCGCGGATCTGGACGGTAGGGACGATAAAGAACTGTTGCTGCCGAAACTAGGGGAGGTATGTATCAACTGTGTCGGCGCGTATCCGCTCGCCTCGGGCAAACCCGCGGCGGCCCGGCGCGGCGGGGCGCTTCGCGTAGAGTAGGGGGCGAGCGTGGCCGCGGCGGTGCGGCCGCGGCGCTCTGCCCCTGCCACCATGGGTCTGCTCGACTGGCTGCGTCGCTCCCCACCCGAGGACGCCGCCCCCTCCACACAGTTTGCCCCGCGCGACACCTTGCCGGCCGACGAGGGCTTCTACCTCGGGCTGGCGGTGCAGTCGCACATCATCTGGCGCGACCGGCTGCGCGAGCAGGTGCGCGAGCAGGTGCGCGGCGGCGACCTCGCCGATCTGGACCCCGCCATCGTCGGCTCCGATCACCAGTGTCCGATCGGCCACTGGCTGTACGGCGCCGGCCGGCTGCGCTGGGCGCGGCTGGACAGCTACGAGCGGCTGCGCCGCATCCACGCCGAGTTCCACCGCGTGGCCGAGCAGATCGTGCGCGAGGCCGCACGCGGCCGCGCCGACGCGGCGCAGCAACTGCTGCGCGGGCCGTATGTGGCGCTGTCCGATCAGGTGCAGCTCGATCTGGTGCGGCTGTTTGCCGACATCGAGGCGGCGAGCAAAAAGTCCGACTCCGGCGCGCCGGGCGAAATGTAAAACTTGCCTCGCGCAGCCGAGAACCGGCAGACCGGCGCGACAAATTCCCGCAGAATCGCCCCCCGATGTGGGTTTTGACACACATCGTCCGGTTTGCCGCTGTCTCCCATCCCCACAACGCCCACAGGAGCGCTCATGTCTCTGCTCAAAGACTTCAAGGAATTCGCCGTCAAAGGCAACGTCATCGACCTCGCCGTTGCCGTGATCATCGGCGGCGCATTCGGAAAGATCGTCGAAGCGCTGGTCAGCGACATCATCATGCCCATCGTCGGCGCCATCATCGGCAAGCTCGACTTTTCCAATCTGTTCATCGTGCTCGGCCAGATCCCCGACGGCGTGCCGCGCACCCTGGAGGCGCTGAAAAAAGCGGGCGTCCCGGTGTTCGCCTACGGCAGCTTCATCACCGTGTCGGTGAACTTCATCATTCTGGCGTTCATCATTTTC
>CAYMDM010000106.1:0-6491 GCA_964389235.1 uncultured Burkholderiaceae bacterium | reverse complement strand
GATCTCTACCGCGCCCAACTCCTCGGACTCGCATGACTTTCATGCGATTGCCCTGGCGAGCAGGCCGCGGCCTTCCTCGCGCGCCACCCCGATGCGATAGCATCGGCCGCGCCGGGCCAGTTGCTGCCGCGCGAACAGCCAGGCGCCGCTGGCGCTGCGCCGCTGAGCCAGGACGGCTTTTTCTACGCCGCGTTCACCAAAGCCCCGTGACCCCGCCCGACGTCGTCGCCCGTGCCCGCCTGACGCGCCGCGACCTGCTGCGGCTCGGTGCCGGCTGCGCGGCACTGGCGGCGCTGCCCGGGGTGGCGCAGGCGGTGCAGGTGGACGCCGCCCCGCTGATGATCGAGATGAGCAGCGACGGGCTGTTCGTCAGCACCGCGGCGGTGTTCGCGCTGCCGCGCAGCCTGGAAGAAGTGCTGCTGCACGGCGTGCCGCTGTACTTCCAGACCGTGGCGACGGTGCGCGAGCCGCGCTGGTACTGGTTCGATACTGAAGTGGCGCAGGCGCGGCGCGAGGTGCGGCTGGCTTACCAGACGCTGCTGCAGCGCTACCGCGTGTCGGTCGGCAGCCTGCAGCAGAACTACGAAACCCTGGACGAAGCCCTGGGCGTGGTGCAGCGCACCCGGCATTTCAAGGTTGCCGACACGAGCGAATTGCAGCCGGGCAAACAATACGTGCTCGACGCGCGCTTTCGCCTCGATCTGGCGCAGTTGCCGCGGCCATTCCAGATCAACGTGTCCTCGCAGGCGGACTGGAACATCGAGGCGCAGTTCCAGCCCGTGCGCTTCACCTGGAATCCGAAATGAGCGCCACTGGCCGCTGGGACAGCCGCACCTCGCGCTGGGCGGCGTGGACGGCGCTCGGCCTGGGTATGCCGCTGGCGCTGTTCCTGGTGTTTCTATTGGCGGTAGCGACCAATAACAGCGGCGTCCCCAACCGTTACTTCGGCTGGCTGTACTGGATCAACTGGGTGGTCGCCGCGCTGCTGCTGGTGCTGGTGCTGGCGCTCGGGCTGCGGCTGGCGTGGCGGCTGCACCGGCGGCGCTTCGGCAGCAGGCTGCTGTTCAAGCTGGCGACGGTGTTCGCGCTGGTCGGGGTGCTGCCGGGGGTGGTGATCTACACCGTGTCGTACCAGTTCGTTGCGCGCAGCATCGAGACCTGGTTCGACGTCAAGGTCGAAGGCGCGCTCAGCGCCGGGCTGAACCTCGGCCGCACCACCTTGACGGTGCTGGAAAACGATCTGCAGTCCAAGGCCTTCAACCTCGCCGCGCAGCTCAGCGAAAACCCGGGCAACCTCAACCCGCTGTATTTCGACAACCTGCGACAGCAGCTCGGGCTGCAGCAGATCACGGTGTTCGACAGCACCGGCGCAGTGCAGGTCAGTGCCGGCGGCAACCCCTTCGCTCTCGTGCCCGACCTGCCCGACGCCAGCGCGATGCGGCAGGTGCGGCTGATGGGCAGCTTCGCCGACATCGAAGGCGGGGACAACGGCGGCGAGGCCAAGGCGCAGCCGCTCAAGCTGCGGGTGGTGGTCAGCCTGCCCGCGCGCAACTTCGTGCTGCCGGGCCATACCCGCTACCTGCAGCTCGTGCAGGATGTGCCGCAGGCCATTTCGGCCAGTGCACTGGAAGTGCAGCGCGCCTACGGCGAGTATCAGGAGCGCGCGCTCGGCCGCGAAGGGCTCAAGCGCATGTACATCTCCACGCTGACCCTGACGCTGTTCCTCGCGGTGTTCCTCGCGGTGCTGCTGGCGGTGATTCTGGGCAACCAGCTCGCGCGGCCGCTGCTGCTGCTGGCCGATGGGCTGAAAGCGGTATCCGAAGGCGAGTTGCGCCAACAGCCGGCGCTGCGCAGCAGCGACGAGCTCGGCACCCTGATCCGCTCGTTCAATGCGATGACCCGGCAGCTGGCCGAAGCGCGCGCCGAAGCGCATTTCAACCAGCAGGCGCTCGAAGCCTCTCGCGCCTATCTGCAGAGCGTGCTCGACAACCTCAGCGCCGGGGTGCTGGTGCTGGGCAGCCAGCGGCGGCTGGCGATGGCCAACCCCAGCGCAACACGCATCCTGCGCGCCCCGTTGCAGGGGCTGGTCGGCAAGCCGCTGGACAGCCATCCGGCGCTGCAGCACTTCGCCACCGTGATCAGCGACGCCTTCGCCGCCCTCGATCAGCACGATGCCGACACCCCCAATCCGCACTTTCTGCTGCAGATCGATTACACCCCGCAGGGCAGCGAAGCCACGCTGACCCTGCTGGTGCGCGGCGCGCATCTGGCCGCACCGACGCCAGACGCTGCCGTCGTGGTGTTCGACGACATCACCGAGGTCATCTCCGCGCAGCGCTCAGTGGCGTGGGCCGAGGTGGCGCGGCGACTGGCGCATGAAATCAAAAACCCGCTCACGCCGATCCAGCTCTCGGCCGAGCGGCTGCAGATGAAACTCGCCGACAAGCTGCAGGGCGCCGACCGCGACCTGCTCGAACGCAGCACCACCACCATCGTCAACCAGGTGCAGGCGATGCAGCGCATGGTCAACGACTTCCGCGACTACGCGCGCAAACCCAGCGTGCCGCATCAGCCGATGCAGCTCAACGCGCTGATCAACGACGTGCTCAATCTCTATAACGGCTTGGCCGCGCGCGACGGCGCCAACCCGGAAGACGAGCCGCTGGTGCAGCCGCGGCTAGACCCCAACCTACCCCTGATCATGGGCGATGCCACTCAGCTTCGCCAGGTCATCCACAACCTGCTGCAGAACGCCATCGACGCCGTCGCCGGCCAGCCGGTGCGCAGCGTGCGCATCCGCACCGAAACCCTGCCGGCCAGCGGCCCCGGCGCCGCGCCGCGCGTGCGACTGAGCGTGTCCGACAACGGCCCGGGGTTCAGCGACAAGCTGCTCGCCCGCGCCTTCGAGCCCTACGTCACCAGCAAACCGCGCGGCACCGGGCTGGGGCTGGCGGTGGTGAAAAAGATCACCGAAGACCATCGCGGCCGCGCCGAAATCCAGAACCTGCAGACCGACGGCAGCGTCAGCGGTGCGCGCGTTTCCCTTATATTTCCTGCGCTGGAGCCGTCCTCCACGGCGCCGGCTCCAACGCCTGCAGCCACCGAGCCGCGCGGCGTGAATTCATGAGAGTGACTGGGTATGGCGAGCATTCTGGTTGTCGATGACGAGATGGGAATTCGGGAGCTGCTGTCCGAAATCCTCAACGATGAAGGGCACACCGTCGTGCTCGCCGAGAATGCCGCGCAGGCCCGTCAGGCCCGCGCCCAGGAGCGGCCCGATCTGGTGCTGCTCGACATCTGGATGCCCGACACCGACGGCGTCACCCTGCTAAAAGAATGGGCCAGCAACGGCCAGCTCACGATGCCGGTGATCATGATGTCCGGCCACGGCACCATCGACCACGCGGTCGAAGCCACCCGCATCGGCGCAATGGCGTTTCTCGAAAAACCCATCGCGATGCAGAAGCTGCTCGGTGCCGTCTCGCAGGCGCTGACCAAGCCCGCGCCGCGCGCCACGTCCGCCACCACCGGCGGCTCGGCCTCGGCTGCCACACCGCGCATTGAAGCCGAAGCCCCGCCGCAGATACCGAGCGAACGCAGCTTCCTGCTCGACCGCCCGCTGCGCGAAGCGCGCGACGAATTCGAGCGCGCCTACTTCGAATTCCATCTCGCCCGCGAAAACGGCAGCATGACCCGCGTGGCCGAAAAAACCGGGCTCGAACGCACCCACCTCTACCGCAAGATCAAGCAACTCGGCGTCGACCTCGGCCGTCGCTCCCGCAACGAGGCCCCGGAGCCAAACGAACCCGCCACCACGGGCCAGCCCTCCGAGGAGTAGAAACGGAGCCGAGAGGCTCGGTGCATATCCAGCGGAGTTTGCTACGATACGCGTTTTCCCGTGGCCCGGCCGCGGAGACGGCCAGGTAGCTCAGTTGGTAGAGCAGCGGACTGAAAATCCGCGTGTCGGCAGTTCGATTCTGCCCCTGGCCACCAACGAAATCAACGATTTAGCCCAGCCTAACCCGCTGGGCTTTTTGTTTGTGACACGAACCGTGTCACTCCCCATCGGGGCGAACGGCTTTGACACCTGGAGGCAAATGGGGCGCCACTGCAGGCGCATGGGGAACCGACTGTGACAGCTGCCCCGAACGAAGCCCCGCTGCTGACTGATACCGCCGTTCGGAACGCCAAGCGCGGCGCCAAGCATCAAGCTACCCAACGGCACCAGATCTCACCCGCAAATCTCCCCCGTCAGGCGGCATGCTGTGATGGCGGAGGGACTGCGTCATCGGGGTCATGGGGGCCGTCCGCTCATCCGTCCGCGGACTTCTCGACCGGATGCTTGTCGGTGACCAGTCGCAGTTCGATGCCATGCTCCAGCCAGGCCTTGCAGGCGGAGATGACGAGGTTGAACCCCTCGGTCGAATCGAGCGCCTGCGCTACCTGTTCATCGTCTGCGCCGGTGAAGCCCGAGGCGACGATGGACACGAATGTGCCATCCTCTCGGGGCGTGAAGGTCCACTCCACCGGAGTCGGCCAAGCGATGGCGAGGCGGCGGTTGGGCTCGAGCGCAGTGACGGTCACCTCACCCGAGACGCCGTAGTGATCCCAGTACCAGGTCACGGTGGCGCCGGGCTCGAGGCGGCCGCTGGCACGCGAGAACCAGAACTTGGCGGTGACGGCCGGATCAACGAAGGCATTGAAGACTTCGGCCGCCGGCCGGCGGATGAGCATGGTCGCTCGTGCGATCGGAGGGGTCGAGAGGGCCATGTTTGACTCCAAAGTGATCGATGGTTATGCGTCTGGCTCTTTCCGTTCTTTTGCCAGGCGCTTCGCCGGCACTCCGACTATCGAGACGCGGCGTCGGGGATGGCAGTGTGCCCGTGAGTTCGACCCCATCCACGAAAATGCGGCCGCCTGGGGCGAGAGCGGCACAAATGCGTGGCCAAGCCTGGGCTTGCGCATCGGAGTGGCGGCCGTCCAGCGCGCCGACTCGGACGGCAATGATCAGGTCGAACGGCGCTTCGCCAGCGGCCAGCGCGAACTCCTCGATCGCTCCTCGCCGATACGACACCGTACCGGCAGCAAGTTCCGCGGCAGAGCCGGCGACGGCCTGAGCGATGGCACGTTCCGAGCGGTCGAGACCGAGCACGTGTCCGCCCGGCGCAACCCGCGCCACGACCGCACGGGCGAGCGCGCCGGGGCCGCAGCCAATCTCGAGCACGCGCAAGCCGGGGCGAAGGGGCAGCGCATCGAGGATCGACTTCAGACGTGAAGACAGGGCCGCCATCGTTTTAACCACACATCGTCCGGAAGTCGGCTCGCAACTCACCCATATCAGGACTGCGGATCGAACCCAAAGGCCCGCACTTCCTGATCGCAGCGGCATGCCCGAGCAAAACGCGCCGCCCAGGACACGGCGGCTTCATGTGATTGAAGCTCGAGCACCGCGAATCCACCGTCGAGCGGACGGGCCGATGGGTAGCCGCCCTGCGTGACCGTGCCGTCCGCCGAAACCCGCACCGGCGGCACGCCGCTATCGATTCTGCCTGCGAGAACGTACACGCCCTCGGACTTTGCCTGAGTGATCACGGCATGCGCAGCGCGAATGACTGCGGCCATTTCATCCGCAGGCACCACCATCGCCGCCGCCGGAAACGTGATCAGGAACTTGGTCATTGATCACCCCCGCCTCGCGGCATCGATCGCCGCCACATCGATCTTGCGCATGGTCATCATCGCGGCGAAGGCGCGCTCGGCCTCCGCGCCACCTGCAGCAAGCGCCTCGGTCAGCGTGCGCGGGGTGATCTGCCAGTTCACGCCCCAGCGGTCCTTGCACCAGCCGCATTCGCTCTCCTGCCCACTGTTGCCGACGATGGTGTTCCAGTAGCGGTCGTTCTCCTCCTGCGTGTCGGTGGCGATCTGGAACGAGAACGCCTCAGTGTGTGGAAACATTGGCCCGCCATTAAGCCCGATGCAGGGAATGCCACAGACGGTGAACAGCACCACCATCACATCGCCCGCCTTGTTGCCGGGGTTGTCCATCGGCGAGCGGATCACCTGCTGCACTTCGCTGCCGGGGAAGACCGAGGCATAGAAGCGTGCCGCCGCCTCGGCCTCCGTGTCGTACCAGACGCAGATGGTGTTCTTGGGGATCACGGGTTCTCTCCTCTTCAATGAGTGATCGGTCCGCCGCGCCCCTTCTGACACGGGACGCAATGGGTTCGCGCGGACTCCTCAGGTCGTCCGCGGTTCAACCGAGCCGTCCTGCATGATTCCCCACTTGAGTCCGAAGGGATCCTGCAGCAGCCCCCAGTCATCGCCCCAGGGTTGGCGCTCGTAGGGTGCAAGTACGGTGCAGCCGGCAGCCGTGGCACGCGCCCACCACGCGCGACCGTCGTCGACCACCAGCTGCAGATGCCCGAAGTTGTTCTGGATCTGCGCGTTGTCCGCGCCGCACGGGTTCATACCGTTGTCGGTCATCATCAGGG
>CAYMDM010000105.1:0-6827 GCA_964389235.1 uncultured Burkholderiaceae bacterium | reverse complement strand
CAATAGCTCGGTCTCCCCCGTGCGCCACAGAATTGCCTCTTTAGGGAACCAAGGCTCCGCCTGCCATGTTGTAACAACCTTGATCTGTTTCGGGCCCGTGGACTCGATGCGCGTGATCTTGAACGTGGCTATGCGCGTTCGCACACCCTGAAAGTAATCAACTGCAAGGACGCCCAACGTGTCGCCGGTGACGGCCCCCTCTACGAGAACGAACTCAAGCGGGATTGCCTCGCGCTGTAACCCCGAGCTAATTGTCCCTTGGACGCCACGATCTTGAACCAGCAGGTCCAAGTCAACATAAATATCTGGCTGGTCTCGGATATCCACAGAGCCCTCATTCGTCCATTTACCCGTCCAATTCTGGTCAGTGCGATACCAAATGGAGACTTTGTCAAAGAAGTGGGCGACTGCAGATGGCAGCTTTTCTGCATTGGATAGCACGGAAACGCCGTTTAGGAGTATCCACCCAACAACGACTGCGAAGCTCGCTATCCAAGGCCAAGCTTTCTTGTACCAAGGTTTGACTTCACCGCCCGAGATAGAAGCCGGCGATGTCGCAACTACGCGTTGTCGCTTTTTCTTGACCAACCGCCATCCCCACTTAGCGCCTGACGCATGGCTAGGCCGCTGCAGCGCGTCAACGCTAACGCCGGCCAGAGCCACCTGTTACCGCTACTCACCCTCGGCCCAAGCCAACACTGGTTTTTTCCAAAGCTTGACATGCCTTTAGCCAGCCATCCGAAAAATGGCGCGCCGTTCTGAGTTCAACACGTCCTTAATGCTCCAGATGAACAGCATTCGCCATTGCGCCTTAAAGTAGTCGACGGGAACCGCTTCTTTTTCTTTTGTTGGGGCAGCTGGCAATCAAAAAGAGTTAACCTTGGGATTGGCGATAAAGCCAGAGGCAAGCGCAGTGATCTTGGGATCCAGCGAGTAGCCTGCAGCGGTGATGTCTTCGGGAGGCATGTCGTTGGCCAGCAAACTCTTCGGTTGGTCTGCAACTTTTTTCGCTCGAGTCCGAACGTTACTGTCGTCGTACCGGAAATCAAATGGCACATTGAAACCAGATTCGTTCAATTCTTTGACGATCGTCTCATTTGCCCTCACCTTGGGATTACCCAGGCCTTTGGCGCAGAACCCATGTATGCAAAACACATGCTTCTCCCTGGCGCGCGCAACACGCGGCGAGAGAGCCATCAACGCAACGCTTGCCAACACATAATTTAATGTCTTTATTGATTTAATCCCGGAGTTGCTCCGCCGCCACCTGAAATCCTAGACTGCGTGGTGGAGAGTCCACCGCCCGCGCCCAAATTAAGCTGGGCCCAGAGCGATATCAACCGGATAAACAGCTGACAAACTGTGCGATTACAGCCCCTTGCTCTCTTGCTTTTTTTTGTTCGAAAGATATATGCCGCAGATTACGTCCCCAATAGCACTAGCAATATTTTTCCCTTTGGAAATGTAATCGGCTTCCATTTCATATTCGCCGCTCAGCTTAAGTATCACCAGCTTTCCCAAACCCGCTTCGCAGTCCGACGTGGTCACGTACCACTGTCCATAAGTGACGTTCTTGGACTTTTTATCTTCCGTTTGACCAAGGATCACCGCAATTTGCGTGCCACCCCTTGTGGTGGCTAGCTCGTACGAACCTCTCTTGCCGCTGTAGAACTTCGTGTCATCGCTATTTTGGGCGATCAGTACCCAATCGGACTCGGGTTTCTGTTGGGCGTATGCAGCGATCAGTGTGCCACAAAAGGTCAGTGAGCTTACGACCCCGATTGCGAAGGCTCTCGTCACGGTTCCCATCTTTGTTCTCCCAGCAAACGTTCACGCTCAAATACGCCAGCCCGCGCGGCAGGCTCGCAACCCGTTAGAACGCAATCTTAAGGGCAAATGCAGCGATCCACTCCGCCATCATCTCCGGTCCCCGTCGGCGCCGATGTCCGTTCCCTAGTCTGATTCAGCAAACTCGCCGCACACCATCACGCAACAACCGTCCGATATGAGTATGACGAGTACCGTCCGATGACCGGGCCGACCGGGCACTCATTCTTGAGTCTGCCAGGTCTAAGTAGCAGTAGCGCGCCCGCCCGATCCGCGACGCGCTCGACTGAATGGCTTCGGCATCGGTGCGGTGTTTCGCCCACGCCCACCATCCTCCGCCGCACCGCCCGAACGTGCGCCAACGCGCGGAGAGACGAGCTCCGTTCGTTGTGCACCGAAAAATCCAACGGCAAATCTTTACCTCGGCTTACATCAGCGCATTTGCATCTGTCGATCCGGTCGCCTAAGGTCGAAACAGCCGCGAATACTTCCCCGGGCATATTTTTGTAACTGCGGTGGACAACACCGGGGAAAGCGAGTTTTGATCGCCTCCGCCGTGCCTCGCGCCCGGTGTGTGGCTGTGTCATTCCCCGACAACAGGAGACCCCCATGAGCAAACCGCATGTCCTCGTCCTCGGCGGCAACTTTGCCGGTCTGGGCAGTGCCCAGGAAATCCGCCGCTACTGCGGCGACGCGGTCGACATCACCCTGATCGACCGCAAGAACTACCTGCTGTTCGTCCCCAACATCCCCGCCGAAGTGTTCGAGGGCCGCGACCCGGCGGCGACGCTCACCATGCCGCTGGAAGACACCCTGGCCGACGACGACATCCGCTTCATCCAGGCCGATGTGAATGCCATCGACGTGGACAAGCGCCGCGTGGACTTCACCCCGAGCGAACGCCCGGGCGCCGCGCCCGACAGCATCACTTACGACTACCTCGTCGTCGCGCTGGGCAACCGCCTCGCCTATGACAAGATCGAAGGCTTTGCGCAATACGGCCACACCCTGTCGGACTTCTATTACGGCAACAAGCTGCGCCGTTTCCTCAACACCGAATACAAGGGTGGCCCGGCGGTGGTCGGCTCGGCGCTGTTCCACCAGGGCGACGGCACCAAGGACATCAAGCTTTACGGCGGCCATCCCTTCCCGCATGCCGAGGCCGCGTGCGAAGGCCCGCCGGTCGAGACCATCCTCGCGCTGGGCACCTGGATGAAAACGCATGGCAAAGGCGGCCCGAGCAAAATCACCGTGACCACCCCGGCCGAGCTGATTGCCGAGGACGCGGGCGAACAGGTCGTGCATTCGCTGCTCAACGCCGCCGCCGGAATGGGCTACAAGTACGTCAACAAGACCGGGGACATCAAGCGCATCACAAAGGAGGGCATCGAGTTCGCCAATGGTCAGAAGCTGGAAGCCGAACTCAAGATCGTGTTCCCGGACTGGGTGCCGCATGCCTTCATGAAAGGGCTGCCGATTTCCGACAGCGAGGGCTTCGTCGTCACCACCCCGCTGATGCGCAACCCCAAGTATCCCAATGTGTTTGCCGCCGGTGACGCTGCGGCGATCACCGTGCCCAAGCTCGGCGCCATTGGCCACCAGGAATGCACCATCGTCGGCAAGCAGATCGCCAAGGACGTCGGTCGCATGAGCGCGGAGGAGGCCGACGAGGAACTCGCCCCGGTGGTCTATTGCATCGGCGACATGGGCAACAGCCAGGCGTTCTACATCCGCTCCAACTCCTGGTACGGTGGCAAGGAGCAGGTGCTCAAAATGGGCCACGCCCATTTCCTGCTGAAGATGCAATACAAAAACCTGTTCTTCCGCAACAAGGGCAAGATGCCCGACTGGGGTCTGAACTTCTCGCAGCTGGTGGGCGAAAAGCTGTTCGCCTGATCGCCACCCCGCGCATGCCGCCGCGCCGCGCACCTCGCGGCGCAGGCCTGCCCTTACCGAGAAAGAGGAGTTCTCATCATGGACGCATCCGACCGTCCCCCGATTCCCGCAGGCACTGCCCCGCTGAGCGAACGGCAGTTGAGCGGCCTGGCGCTGCTGGGTGAACTCGGCGCGCGCCTGGGCGAAGCCTGGCGCCCCGAATTCGCGCAGCCGCTGGCGCAGGCTGCGCAGAAGGCCGGGGATTTCTACGAAAAGCACGACGTCGTCGGTCTGGCCGACGACATGCTCTCCACCCTGGGTGCGTTGCGCGACAGCGGCCTGCTCGCCGCGGTGCGCAACAACGCCGCCTTTCTTGCCGAGAGCTGGCAGCAATTGCAGCCGATGCTGCAGCAACTGCTGCCGCTGGCGCAGTCCATTCCATGGGCCACGCTCAGGCAGGACATGGAAATGCTCATGGCGCTGTTAGAGAAGCTGCGCGCCTTCGGCGAGTTCTTCAACCAGAATCTTGCCGCGCAGACCACCGAAACCCTGTCCGAACTCGGCGATCTGTGGCAGCGCACCCAGCTCGACGCCGCGTTGCGCGATGCCGCGGTCACCCTGGGCGCGCTGCACCGCGACGGGACGCTGGCGCGGCTGCGCGATGCCTCGGGCCTGCTCGCCGGTGTCGCGCAGAACAGCGATTTCGACAGCCTGGTGCACGGCGCGATCGACGCCACCGGCAAGGCGCAGGCCCTGGCCGCGCTGCCCGAACTGGTGCAGAACCTCAACAAAATGGCCGAAGCGTGGATGGCGACCGAGCGGACGGCGCAACCGCCCGCCGGCGGCATCGGCGGTCTGCTTCGCATCATGCGCGACCCTTCGCTGCAGCGGCTGATGCAGCGCATGGCGGTGATGGCCCACGCCATCGACCCGGCAGCGAACGGCGCGGGCCGTCCGTCGGCGCATTGAAGGTCCGGCCGGCGAGCCGCAGGGTTCGCCGGTGTGGGGCATTGCGGCCCGGCGGCGCGGACAGGCGCCGGGCTGCTTCGCCCTTTGCGCAAGCAGCCGCGGGGTATCAGACCATCGCCTGCGCGATGGCCTCTTCGGCGCAGGCGGGGAAGATCTGCAGTGCTTCGCGTACCGCCAGCCGCGGGTTGGGCGCCTGGGTGACAGCGCTGACCACGGCTGCGCCAGACACTCCGGTGGCCCGCACCGCAGCGAGCTGGTCGATGCGGATGCCGCCGATGGCTACGGTCGGGTAACGCGGCGACAGCCAGCTGCGCCATTGCGCCAGCCGCTCCAACCCCAGCGGCTGGTACGGCATGGCCTTGAGGGTGGTCTGAAACACCGGGCCCAGCGCGATGTACGACGGCCGCAGCGCATGCGCCCGCGCGATTTCCGCCGGGGTGTGGGTGCTGACGCCCAGCCGCAGCCCGGCCGCGCCGATCGCCGCCAGATCGGCGGTGTGCACATCGTCCTGCCCGAGATGCACGCCGAAAGCGCCGGCTTCGATCGCTTCGCGCCAGTGATCGTTGATGAACAACTGCGCGCCCGGCACCTGCCGCGCCGCGTCGACCGCGGTGCGGATCTGCTCTCGCAGGCTGGGCGCGTCGGCATCCTTGATGCGCAGCTGGATGGTGCACACGCCCCAGTCGAGCAGTTGCAGCACCCAGTCGGCATCCGGCACCACGGGGTAGAAGCCCAGATTGCCGATCAGCCGCGGAAAGTCCGGCGTGTGATCCTCAGTCTGCCCGGGCAGCGGCTGCCACGGCAGGTTGCGCGAGTCAGGCCGGGCGTTGGCGCGCACGTTGGGTTGGCCCGGGCCGATTTTCACCGCCTGGTCGATGCCGGCATGCGCCCGCAACTGCCCCTCGACTGCCGCATCGAGCACACTCCAGCCTTCGGCCAGCCTTGCGGCGCACACGCTGGAATGCACGCTGCCGGCGCCATGCGCGGTGCGCGCCAGCCGCCGGTTGACAATCGGCTGCACCCCGTTGCGGCTGATCAGCCAGTCGGTGCTCATGCCGCCCCAGGCCATACCGCCAAGCACCACCACGGCACGGTGCGGCCCGCCCTCGGCCAGCCAGCGGCCGCGTATCGCCGCCACCCATTCCTGCGGCGGCGGCCCCATGTCCCACGCGGGCAGGTCGAGCAGCGCTGCGGCCTCGGCGCGGTTGGGGGTGATGAGGTCGGCGCGGCGCGCCAGCCGCATCGCCAGCCCGCCGCCCTGTGCCCGCGCCCACGGCGCGTCGGTCGCGTCGATCAGCACCGGGTCCCACACCACCGGGCACTGACGCGCCTCGACAAAGGTCGCGACTTCCTCGGCCACCGTCGCGCTGCCGAGCAGCCCGATCTTGATCGCTGCCGGCTCGCCGTCGGCGATCAGCGCATCGAGGGCGCGGCGCAGAAAGCCGTGCGGCAGGGTCTGCGCACTCTGCGTGCCATACGAGTTGCGCACCAGGGTCGCGGTCAGCGTGCTGGCGCCGCGCCAGCCCAGCGCATCCCAGCAGCCCAGGTCGGCCGCGATCCCGGCACCGCCGGTCGGGTCGTGCGCGGCAATGGTCAGCAGGTAGGGCGGGTTGTTCACGTGTCGTTCTCCACATCGGCCCCTGACGGGCGGTCGGCCGGGGAGCCTAGCGCAGCCGCCGCGGCGGCCGGCACGCGATGTCGGCAAATCGCTGGGCTCGGCGTTGAAAATGTCATACGAATCTCGGGAGTCTCACGATGAACCTCAAACGGCTCGCCACCCCCGCGGTGCTGCTGAGCGCCCTGGCCGCGGCGCTTCCCGCCCATGCCGACGGCCCGCCGGTGAGCGTGCAGTTCACCATCGGCAATGCCCCGCCGCCGGTCTACGCTCCGGCGCCGGTTTATGTTGCGCCGCCACCGCCGCCTCCGGTCTATGCGCCGCCGCCCCCACCCCCGCCCCCGCCGCCCCCGCCGGTGTACTGGGCGCCGCCGGTGATTCCGCAACTCGTCTGGTATCCCGATCTGGGCGCGTATGTCGCGCTGCAGGTGAACCAGCCGCTGTTTTTCTCCGGAGGCGCGTATTACCTGTTCAGCAACGGCGTGCGGTATGTCGGCCCGGGGTATGCCGGCCCGTGGCGCTGGGTCGCCGCGCCGCCGCC
>CAYMDM010000104.1:0-6893 GCA_964389235.1 uncultured Burkholderiaceae bacterium | reverse complement strand
CTATGCCTGCGCTAAGACGCCCTTCCTAGAGTTCACCCCACGCCATTCCGGCGCTGTGTTCAACCGCTTTCAGGGAGTTTCATTATGTCTGTACGCAAATCCACCCTCGTTCTCGCCACCCTCGCGCTGGCTTCGGCTGCGGCCGGGGTCAGCGTCTACGCCGCCGGGCAGCACGAAAACGATGCCCGCGTCATCTCCGGCGCCAAGGTCAGCCTGGCGCAGGCCGTCACCGCCGCGGAGCAGCACATCGGCGGCACCGCGTCCAAGGCCGAAGTCGAAGCGCACAACGGCAAGCTGGTGTACGACGTCGAGGTGGTCAAAGGCCCGCAGGTGTTCGACGTCAAGGTCAGCCCCGACCAAGGCACGGTGATCGCCTCGGCGCAGGACAAGGCCGACCACGACGATCACGACCATCAGGACTGAGCGTCCGCCCTGCCCCGCCCGCGTCGCGCGGGCGGCTCCCCCCAACCCCTTTTTCATCCCCTCGTGCGCTGCCGCAATGCGGCGCGCACGCGGCACGCCCTGACGCTTCGATCGAACCCATGCTCACCCCGCCCGCCTCCTGGAACGCCGTCAACCTCGGTCTGTATCTGCACTGGGCCGCATCCGGCTCGGCCGGCGCGGTGAGCATCGGCATCGCCCGCGTGCTGGCCGAATACGCCATCGCCGCCGTGCCGCTGCTGCTGGTGTGGGGCTGGCTGCGCCAGCCGGCAGGCCGCGCGGCGCTGCTGCAGGCCACCGCCGCCGCGCTGCTCGCGCTCGGCGTCAACCAGATCATCGGCACGGTGTTTTTCGAGCCGCGGCCGTTTGCCATCGGCTTGAGGCCGGCGCTGCTCGCGCACGCGCCCGACAGCGGTTTTCCCAGCGACCACGTCACCGTGTTCGCGGCGGTCGCCGTGAGCCTGCTGCTGCACCCCGCCTGGCGCCGCACCGGCATGCTGCTGGCGGCGCTGGCTGCTGCGGTGGCGTGGGCGCGGGTATATCTGGGCGTGCACTGGCCGCTGGACATGGTGGGTGCAGTGATCGTCGGCAGCGCAACGGCCTGTGCGCTGCACGCCGCGCGCCGCCTGCTCATCGCGCCGCTGCTGCCGCCGCTGCTGCGCCTGTACCGCTGGCTGTTCGCCCGCGGCATCCACCGTGGCTGGGCGCTGTTTTGACCGTTTGCCGTCGCCAGACCATGTTTTCGTCCCCTGTTCCCCGTCTGCCGGCCGCGTTGCTTGCCGCGCTGCTGCTCGCCGGTTGCGCCAGCTATCGGCCCGAGCCGCTGCCGGCCTCGGCCGATCTGGCCGCCTCGACCACTCAACTGCGCGTGGCGCGTGGCGATCTGGCACTGCCGGCGCTGGCGCACTACCGCTTCGACCCGGCAGCGCCGCTGGACGCCACCGGGCTGGCGATTCTCGCTGTGCTCAACAACCCGCAGCTCAAGGCCGAACGCGCCAAGGCCGGCGTGGCGCAGGCGCAGGCGTTCGACGCCGGGCTGCTGCCCGATCCGCAACTGGGTTTTTCGCAGGACTTTCCGGGCAACAGCGCCGGGGCAACGACCTCGGCGTACAACCTCGGGCTGTCGTATGACTTCGCCGCGCTGATCACCCACTTCGCCGCGCGCAGAGCTGCCGGCCACGCCGCTCAGCAGGTCGATCTGCAGCTGCTGTGGGCCGAGTGGCAGACGGTGGCGCAGGCGCGGCTGCTCTACACCCAGATCAGCGCCAACACCGCGCGGCTCGATCTGCTGCAGCAGGAGCGCGCGTTGTTCGAGCAGCGGCTGGCGCGCGCGCAGGCGGCGCTGGCGCAAGGCAATCTCACCCGCATCGACGTCGATGCCCAGCTCGTGCCACTGCAGGCGCTGACCCAGACCATCCAGTCGCTGCAGCGCCGCCAGCTCGCCTTGCAAGCGCAGCTGCACGCCCTGCTCGGGCTGCAGCCCGATGCGCCGCTGCAACTGGCCGCGCCAACGCCCGAACCTATCCCCGACGCCGAGCAGATCGACGCCGCGCTGCGCGAGCTGCCGCACCGCCGCCCCGATCTGCTGGCGCTGCAGGCCGGCTACCAGGCGCAGGAACAGAAGGTCTGGCAGGCGGTGCTCGGGCAGTTTCCCGCCTTCAACCTCGGTTTCACCCGCGCGCGCGACACCGCCGGAGTCAACACCATCGGCTTTGGCGTGAGCATCAGCCTGCCGCTGTTCAACCGCAACCAGGGCGCGATCGCCGTGCAGCGCGCCACCCGCGCGCAACTGCACGCCGCCTACCAGGCGCGGCTTGATCAGGCCGTGGCCGACGTGCGCCAGGCGCAGGACGATCTGGCGCTGCTGCAGCGCCAGCGGCAGGCGCTGCAGTCGGCGCTGCCGGCGCTGCAGGCGGCCGACGCCGCCGCGCAGCAGGCGCTGCAACACGGCGCGATCAGCCTGCTGGCGTTCATCGCCCAGCGCAAGGCCCTGCTCGACCAGCAGCTCGCGTTGCAGGCCAACGCCGAGCAGATCGCCGAGCAGACGCTGGCGCTGCAACTGCTCACCGGGCTCGGCCCGTACCGCCCTGCCGCTGCCCAACCCACTGAATTTGCCCAACAGCCATGACCCTGCTTCGCCTCCGCCCCCTGCTGCTCGCCGCCGCGGTGCTGCCCGCGGCCGTTCTGCCCGCCGTGCGCGCGGCCGAAGTGTCGGCAGCCGTGGTCACCGCGCCGCTGCAGCGCGGCGAGCTGCTGCACACCCTGCGCGCGTTCGCCACGGTGCAAGTGCCGACCAGCGCGACGCAGACCCTGACCTTTCCCCGCGCGCTGCGGGTGCTGGCCGTCGACGTCCACACCGGCCAGGCGGTGCGCCGCGGGCAGACGCTGGCGCTGCTTGCCACCGACGCCGCCAGCAGCCTGGCGTGGACGCAGGCGCAAAACGCCGTGCGCTTTGCCCGCGACGAGCTCGACCGCCAACTGGCCTTGCAGGCGCAGCAACTGGCCACGCAATCGCAGGTCGACGCCGCGCGCAAGGCGCTGGCCGACGCGCAGGCGCAGCTGCAGGCGCTGCAGCAGCAGGGCGCCGGGCACGCGCAGACCGCCGTCACCGCCCCGTTCGACGGCGTGGTGCTGGCCGTGTCGGCCGCGCCGGGCGATGTGCTCGCCGCCGGCAGCCCGCTGCTGCAGCTCGGCCGCGCCGGCAGCGTGCAGGCCGCAGCCAGCGTGCCGCCGGAAGACGCGGCGCGGCTGCAGCCTGGACAGGCGGTGCGGCTGACTGCGGTGTTCGACCCACAGCGGCAATGGCTGGGCACGCTGCGCAGCGTCGGCGCCGCGGTGGATGCCAAAACACAGCGGCTGCCGGTGCTGATCGCACTGCCGGCGCAGCCCGATCCGCCGCCAGCGGGCACGGCGCTGCAGGCCGACATCGTGCTCGGCCGCTGGCGCGGCTGGGTGGTGCCGCGCGACAGCGTGCTGCAGGACGCGCACGGCGCCTACGTCTACCAGGACGACCACGGCAAGGCGCGCCGCGTGCCGGTGCGCATCGCCCTCGACGCGGGCCTGCAGACCGGCATCACCGGGCCGATCGACCCGGCGCTGCCGCTGGTGGTGCAAGGCAACGACGTGCTACGCCCCGGCATGGCGCTGCGGGTGCAGGGAGGCGGTCGATGAGCGCGGCGTCGCTGTGGCTGCAGCGGCACCGCCGCTCGGTGCTGTTTTTGCTCGCGCTGCTGGCCGCTGGCGGGGTGTTCGCCGCGTTCAAACTGCCGGTCGGGTTGTTTCCCAACGTGGACTTTCCGCGCGTGGTGGTCAGCGCCGACGCCGGCGACCGTCCGGCCAGCCAGATGATGCTGCAGGTCACGCAGCCGCTGGAGCAGGCGGTGCGGCATGTGCCCGGCGTGGTCGATGTGCGCTCGACCACCAGCCGTGGCAGCGCCGACATTTCGGTGAGCTTCGACTGGGGCACGCCGATGGCGCTGGCCGCGGTGCAGGTCAACGAGGCGGTGACGCAAATGCTGCCGCAACTGCCGCCGGGCACGCGCTTGAGCACCAAACGCATGGACCCGACGGTCGATCCGGTGATCGCCTACAGCCTGACGTCCGCGCAGCTGTCGCCGGTGCAGCTCTACGACCTGGCCGAGTTCCAGCTGCGGCCGCTGCTGTCCAGCATCCCCGGCGTGGCGCGGGTGCAGGTGCAGGGCGGCGCGCGCGAGGAAATCCATGTCGTGCTCGACCCGCTCAAGCTGCAGGCGCTGGGGCTGGCCGTCAACGACGTCAGCCGCGCCATCGCGGCAGCGGGTGGGGTGCAGGCCGTCGGCCATCTGCAGGATCGCTACAAACTGCTGCTGGCGCTGGCCGACTCGCGGCTGCACGACACCCGGCAGATCGGCGACATCGTGCTGCGCGCGGCCCCCGGCGACGTGGTGCGGCTGAAAGACGTCGCGCGCATCACCCGCAGCAGCGTGCCCCAGTGGGTGCGGATCACCGCGGATGGCAAGGATGCGGTGCTGCTCAACATCTACCAACAACCCGGCGGCAATACGGTGAAAATCGCCGGCGAGGTGCGCGCGCTGCTGGCGCGCACGCCCTTGCCGCCCGGCGTGCATCTGGCCAATTGGTACGACCAGAGCACGCTGGTCGTCGACAGCGCAGCCAGCGTGCGCGACGCGATTCTCATCGGCGTGGTGCTCGCCGGTCTGGTGCTGCTGCTGTTTCTGCGCAGCCTGAAAATCACCCTGATTGCGATGATCACCGTGCCTGCGGTGCTCGCCGCCACCGTGGTGCTGCTGTACGCACTGGGCATGAGTTTCAACATCATGACCCTGGGCGGCATGGCCGCGGCGGTCGGCCTGGTGATCGACGACGCGATTGTGATGAGCGAGCACATCGTGCGCCGGCTGGCCGAATCGCCCTCTGGCGACGCCGCGCAGCGCCACGGCGGCATCCTGCACGCGGCGATGGAATACCTGCGGCCGCTGGCCGGGTCGAGCACCTCGACGGTGGTGATTTTTCTGCCGCTGGCGTTTCTCTCCGGCGTCACCGGGGCGTTTTTCAAGGCGCTGTCGCTGACCATGGCCGCGGCGCTGGTGATTTCGTTTTTCGTCGCCTGGCTGGCTGTGCCGCTGCTGGCCGACAGACTGCTCAAGCCCCGCGACATCGCGCGGCAGGCGCAGCACGAGCATGGCCGCTGGCTGACCGCGGTGCAGCGCGGCTATGCCCGCGTGCTCGGCGCCGTGCTGCGCCGGCCGGTGCTGGCCTTGCTGGGCCTTGCGCCGCTGCTGCTGGCCGGCTGGCTGGCGTACCAGCATGTGGGCAGCGGCTTCATGCCACACATGGACGAAGGCGGTTTCATCCTCGACTACCGCACCCCGCCGGGCACCTCGCTGGCCGAGACCGACCGCATCCTGCGTCAGGTCGAGCACATCCTGCTCACCACTCCGGAGGTGCAGACCTTCTCGCGCCGCACCGGCGCGCAACTCGGCGGCGGCGTCACCGAAGCGAACGAGGGCGACTTTTTCGTGCGCCTCAAACCCCCGCCGCGCCAATCGATCGACGCGGTGATGGAGGCCGTGCGCCGGCGCATCGAAACCCAGGTGCCGGGGGTAAAGATCGAGCTGGCACAACTGATGGAAGACCTGATCGGCGACCTCACTGCCGTGCCGCAGCCGGTGGAAATCAAAATCTTCGACGACAACCCGCAGCAGCTCGCCGCGCTGGCGCACCGCACCGCGGCGGTCATCGCCCGCATTCCCGGCATCGTCGATGTGCGCAGCGGCATCAAGCCGGCCGGTGATGCGCTGGACATTCGCATCGACCCGACCCGCGCCGCGCTCGAAGGCGTGGACCCGCAGCAGATCGAGCAGCAGCTGCGCACGCTGGTTGGCGGCAGCGTGGTCACGCACATCGAACAGGGGCCGAAAATGGTCGGCGTGCGGCTGTGGACGCCCGGCAACCTGCGCCAGACTACCGACGAGGTCGCGCAGTTACCGCTGCGCGCCCCCGACGGCCATGTGTTCACCCTGCAGCGCGTCGCCAGTCTTCGGGTGATCACCGGCCAGCCAGAAATCCACCGCGAAAACTTGAAGGCGATGGCCGCGGTGACCGCGCGCATCAGCGGCCGCGATCTGGGCTCGACCATCGCCGCGGTCAAGCGGGTGATCGACGCCCCCGGCGCCTTCCCGCCCGGCGTTTACGTGCAGCTCGGCGGGCTGTACAAGCAGCAGCAAATCGCCTTCCACGGCCTGGTGCAGGTGCTGGCCGCGGCGGTGCTGCTGGTGTTTTTGCTGCTGCTGTTCCTGTACGAGCGCTTCAAGGTGGCGATCACCATCCTGGCCATGCCGCTGCTGGCGCTGCCGGCGGTGTTCATCGGCTTGTGGACCGCAGGCATAGAACTCAACATTTCGGCCATGATGGGCATGACCATGATCGTCGGCATCGTCACCGAAGTCGCCATTTTTTACTTCAGCGAGGTGCAGACACTCCTGCGGCAGCAGCCCGCGCAGCCGCTGGACGCCGCGCTAATCGCTGCCGGGCAGAACCGGCTGCGGCCGATTGCGATGACCACGCTGGCGGCCATCCTCACCCTGCTGCCGCTGGCCTTTGCCCTCGGCCAGGGCTCGGCGATGCAGCAGCCGCTGGCCGTGGCGATCATCGCCGGGCTGATGGTGCAGATGCCGCTGGTGCTGCTGCTCATGCCGGTGCTGTTCAAGCTGCTGCGCGGTCGCCTGCATGACGACCCTTCGGGCGAAGTTGCAGGCGTTGCGTCCGCGGCCTCCTGATCTCGGCCGACTCATGCGAGGGCGGCCACGCACCGCTCACTTCGCCCACAGTTCCCAGGCATCCATGCTCAACATGCCGTAGTGCACTCCACCGCGATGGTACTGCGGGGCCGCGCCGGGGCCGGCCGCGCCCAGCGCCCAGAACAGCGGCAGCAGATGCTCGTCGCTGGGGTG
>CAYMDM010000103.1:0-7476 GCA_964389235.1 uncultured Burkholderiaceae bacterium | reverse complement strand
AATAAGCGGCAGCGGCAACATCCCGGCCCACAACGCGCGCGGCCAGCCGTCTACAGCGCCTCGGCGCTGTAGCGCACCGACAGCGTATGCGTCGCGCCGGGGGCGATGACCACCGCGTCGTCAGCCGCGTTGGCCGACTCCACGCACAGCATCTGCCGCCAGCCGCTTTCGCTGAAATCGCCCATTGCTGCGGCCTTGTGCTCCCAAGGCGTCCACACCACGGTCGAAGCGCTGCCCTGCTTGGCGATGCGAATGCGCCGGCCGAGCACCGGGTCGTCGATATGGCATTCCGCCGTGGTGTGGAGGTAGACGCGGTCGGTCTCGCCAGCGAAATGCACCGGGCCGCTCTGCCGCTTGCGGGCAAAGCCCTCGGTCTTGTCGAGATACTCGGTGCCATCCAGCCCGTGCACCGTGGCGCGGGCGATGTCGCCGACCTCGAAATAGGTGTGCAGCGCTTCGCTGACGGTCACCGCAGCATTGCCCGCGTTTTGGGTGGTCAGTGCCATGTCCAACGCCGCCGACACGGCCACCCGGAGGGTCAGTGGGGTGTCGTGCGGCCATTGCGCGCGGGTTGCATCGCTTGAAGTCAGTTGCAGCGAGAGCACCGTCGCGTCGGCATCGGCGTAAGCGTCGATGAGCGCCCACGGCACGGTGCGGGCAAAGCCATGCGCCGGCCAATCGGGCCGCGTCGGGTGCGCGCCAAACCAAGGCCAGCAAACCGGCGCGCCGCCGCGTATGGACTTGCCCGCAGCGAAGCGCGCGCGCTCAGACAGCCACACCACCGGCCGCTGCTGCGAAGCCGGGCGAAAGGTCGTCAGATGCGCGCCCTGCAGGCAGAGTTGTGCGCTGCCGCCTGGGTGCTGCAAGTCGGCAAACAGCAGATCGCCCGGGCCGCCGCGAAAACCCAGTCGCCCGGGGATGGCAAAGCGCGCGAGGTCGTCAAGGTTTTGCATGGCAGCAGTCGCGAGGAAAAAGATCGCCCCGATTCTGCCTGCGCGCGACGACGCGACGCACAACCGTCGCGCTACAGCTCGACCCGCGGCACCCGCGACGCCAACGCCGCTGCCAGAGCCGTCGCTGCCGCGGCGGCGGCGAACGCCACGCGGAACGCCCCGATCACGGCATCGGCTGCTGCAGGCGCGTTGCCGTGCAAAGCCGCCTGCAAGTCCCCCGCCGGTGCCAGCCCGAACACCAGCGCGCCGAACATCGCGGTGCCCAGCGCGGCGCCGGTGGAGCGCGAGAGCGACACCGTGGCCGCCGCCGCGCCGAGCCGGGCGCGGCCGGCTGCAGTCTGCACCACCAGTTGCGCGGTGGGCATCACCGTGCCAAAACCCAGACCCGCCAGCGCACCGAGCAGCCCGACCAACCACGGGCGAGCCGGCAGCAGCGCCAGCGCCAGCAAAGCCGCCGCGGCCAGCAGCAGGCCCCAGCGCGGTGGCAGGTCGGGGCGGCCGCTGCGCGCCACCCAGCGGCCGGTGAGGTTGGCCCCCAGCACCAGTCCGGCAGTCACCGGCAGCAGCAGCAAGCCGGCGTGCGCCGCGCTGGCGGCGTGGCCGATCTGCAGATAGACCGGCAGGAAAAACACCAGTGCGAACAGCGCCGCGGCGAACAGCACCATCACCGCGCTGCTCCACGCCACCGCCGGCAGGCGAAACAGTTCCAGCGGCAAAAAGGGATGCGGCTGCCGCCGCTCCCGCCACAGCAGCACGCCGCCCAGCTACAGCGCCGCGGCGAACATCGCGCTGCTGACGGGCGAAACCCAGGCAAAGCGATGCCCGGCCAGGGTGAGCCACAGCAGCGCCAGCCCCGCCGCCGCGGCGAACAGCAACATGCCCGGCAGATCGTGGCTCTGGCCGGCCTCGCCGTGGCGCGCGCCGGCGGGGAGGCGGCGCACCCGCCACACCGCGAGCAGCACCAGCGGCAGATTGGCGACGAACAGCCAGCGCCAGCTCCAGTGGTTGACCACCAGCCCGCCGACCACCGGCCCGGTAACGCTGGCCAGCACGAACACCATGCCGAACCAGGCCTGAAAGCGCGGCCGCTGCCGCGGCGGCACGACTTCGCCGATAAGTGCCTGACTCATCACCATCAGCCCGCCGCCGCCCAGCCCTTGCAGCAGCCGCGCAGCGATCAGCCACCACATGCCGGGCGCCGCAGCGCACGCGGCCGAACCGGCGGCGAACAGCGCCAGCGCCGCGAGCAGCGCCTCGCGTCGGCCGTAGCGGTCACCCAGCCGGCCATACATCGGCGCCATGATGGTCGAGGCCAGCAGATAGCCGACCGCAATCCACGTGCTGTCGGCCAGATCGCCCAGATCGCGGGCGATCGCCGGTGTGGCTGCAGCCAGCAAGGTCTGATCGACCGCGGCGAGAAAAATCGGCAGCATCACCGCAGTGAACAGGCGGAGGAATTCGCCGCGGCTCACCCGCGGTTCGTCGCGCGCGGGCGCGGCACCGGCCGGGGCAGGGACGACGGGGGAAGGCGTCTGGGACAAGCGCGAGAAGGTGTTGTGCAGCCGCGCGCCGCTTGGGGCTGCGGCGTCGCGGCAGAGGGAAGAAAAGTCGTTACGGCGCGCAGGAGCCGCGGCCACGACGCTTTACCGGATCAGCTGCCGTGGATTTCGCCGGCCGCGGTCTGCAGGTAGTTCTGCAGCCCCATTTCCTTGACCAGCCGCAGCTGGGTTTCGAGGTAATCGATGTGTTCCTCGGTGTCGTCGAGGATGTCGGTCAGGATGTCGCGCGACACGAAATCGCGCACCGACTCGCAGTACGCAATCGCCTCAAGGTAGAGCGCGCGGCCGTCCATTTCCAGCTTGAGGTCGCAGTCCAGACACTCGGTCACGTTTTCGCCAATGTGCAGCTTGCCCAGATCCTGCAGATTGGGCAGCCCGTCGAGAAACAGAATGCGCTGGATCAGCTTGTCGGCGTGACCCATTTCCTCGATCGACTCTTTGTATTCGTGCTCACCCAGCGCCTTCAGGCCCCAGTTCTGATACATGCGAGCGTGCAGGAAATACTGGTTGATCGCGGTGAGTTCGACTTTCAGCGTTTTGTTGAGGAATTGCAGAGCCTTGGCGTCGCCTTTCATGCGCGGTCTCCTAACAAAGGGTGATGGGCCGCTGACGCGGGCCCGAGGGAAAGATTAGCAGCGCGCTGCGGCGCCTTGCGCGTGCGGGGCCATCGCATCGAACCTGAGCGTGCGGCGCCGGCCGTGGCTCAGGCCGCCACCGCAATCGGGATGCACGCCCGGCTGCCTGCGCTGGCCCCATGCTCCGCGCTGCGCTGAAACGCCAGCTCCTCGGCGATCACCTGCCTGGCGCAGCGCGCGCAGCGCCCGCACTGCGAGGCCACGCCAAGTTCCTCGCGCACTTCGCGCAGGGTGCTCAGGCCTTTTTCCCGCATGGTGCGGCGGATGTCACCATCGGTGACGTTGTGGCAGAGGCAGACGAACATGGCAGCAAAGGGGCGAGGTGCTGAATGCGAACGGCTCGCATCTTCAGTCAATTGCGAATCGTTGTCAATTCCAGCGCCGACTCCCCCGTTCGCGGTGGGGTCGGTGTTAATCCCGGGCCCAGAACCGCGAATTCCTCGTTGCAAACGTTGCTCTTTCATGCACCCCACGGTAGGTTTCCCAGCCAGCGCGGGGTCTGACGACGCGACGGAGCGGCTGGTGTATCGGGGGTGGCGGTGACCGGCCCGACCGTCGCCGGCCCCGCGCCGCGGGTGCCCGGGCCCCAGGCCTCCCGCCGGTCGTTCGTCTGCCCATCCCTCGTCCCCTCTGCACGGAGTCGCGTCATGGCCTCGTTCTTTCAGTGCTCGTTCTGGTGGTTCGTCCTCGGCCTGCTGGTCGGCTGGCTGCTCAACTGGCTGCTGTGGCGGCTGATCCGGCGCGACCCGCCAGCCGCCCGCACCTACGCGGTCGCCACTGCCGCTGCGCCGAGCCCGGCGCCGACACCGTCAGCTGCCTCGCTACCGCCTGCACAGCCCGCACCTTCGCCGGCCGTGAACGCGCCTGCCGCGCCCCCGGCTCCGGCAGTCACTCTCCCTGCGGCGCCAGCCGTGCCGGCAATCGACCTCGCCGCCGCAGCAGCGGCCGGGTTCAGGCTACGCGACGCCGACGACCTGACCATCGTCGAAGGCATCGGGCCGAAAATCCGCGAACTGCTCAACGCCGCCGGCATCCGCACCTTCGCCCAGCTTGCCGCGGCCGAGGTGACGACGCTGACGGGCATCCTCGAACGCGGCGGCAGCCACTTCAACCTCGCCAACCCGCTGACCTGGCCCGAGCAGGCCGCGCTGGCCGCGAGCAACCGCTGGGCCGAACTGCGCAAGCTGCAGGACGAGCTCGATGGCGGCGTGCGTCGCGACGAACCGCATCGCCCCTGAACCGGAGGCCGCACCATGCAGCAACACCGTCTGCTCGACGTGCACTGGCACGGCTTCTGGACCTGGGTGGTCGCGATTGCGCTGATCGTCCTTCTCATCCTGCTCTGGCTGTTCGGCCTCGGCCCCGGGCGCCCGGGGTGTTGCACGGCCACCGGCAGCGGGCCCGCTGCGACAGGCTCTGCCGCTGCCAGCACGCCAGCGCCAGCGCCGCCGATGGCGCACACAGCCTCTGCGGCGAGTGCAACATCGGCCACTGCCAGCGCGCCGGCCTCCACTCCGGCGTCGCTGCCGGCCTCGGCGCCCTCGGCCGCGGCTGCGGCAGCTCCCTCCAGCGCCCCGGTCGCAGCTGCCGAAGCCCCGCCAACGGCAAATCTGTATTTCGCGCTCGGCTCCAGCGCGCTGTCGGTCGATTCGCGTCAGGCGCTCGCGCCAATCATTGCCTGGCTGAAGGCGCATCCGGGCGCGCGCGCGGTGATCTCCGGCTACCACGACGCCAGCGGCAACGCCCAGATCAACGCCGAGCTGGCCAAGCGCCGCGCGCAGGCCGTGCAGGCCCGGCTGACGCTCGAAGGCATTGCCCGCGATCGCATCGAACTGCGCAAGCCGCAGGTCACCACCGGCAGCGGCAGCGATGCGGAGGCGCGCCGGGTCGAAGTCACCATCACGCCGTGACGGACAGGGGCGGCGGCATCGCCGCCGCCCCTGTCCACCGCACCCAGCCAGCACGCCCGCCCGGCTAACATGCCCGCTTGCCGTGGCAAAACGCGCGGCGCGTGGGCCGTTAGCTCAGTCGGTCAGAGCAGAGGACTCATAATCCTTTGGTCGCAGGTTCGAGCCCTGCACGGCCTACCAGACCCTGCGCGCAGCGGCACCAACGGCAGCGGCTGCGGCGCTCATGTCTTCCTCTCCTTCCCCCATCAACCACCACGACCGCGAGCTGACGCGCTGGAAGGTCATCACCGCCGGCATCTGCGCACTGGTGCTGACGGTGGGGCTGGCGCGATTTGCCTACACCCCGCTGCTGCCGGTGATGCACCAGCAGGCCGGGCTGTCGGATCTGGCCGGCGGCTGGCTGGCGACCTTCAACTACCTGGGCTACATCAGCGGCGCGCTGCTGGCCGCGGCGGTGGGCGATCTGCGGCAGAAGTTCATCGCCTACCGCATCGGGCTGGTGCTGGCGGTGCTGACGACCGCGGCAATGGGGCTGACCGACGACGTCGCGCTGTGGGCGGTGCTGCGCTTCATCTCCGGGGTGTCGAGCACGGCCGGGCTGCTGCTGGCTTCGGGGCTGGCGCTGCACTGGCTGATGCGCCACGGCCACCGGCCCGAACTCGGGCTGCATTTCACCGGACTGGGGCTGGGCATCGTGGTGTCCGGGCTGGCGGCAGCGGCGATGGCGGGACACTTGATCTGGTCGCAGCAGTGGCTGGCGCTGGGGCTGCTCGGCGTGGCGTTTTTCGTGCCGGCCTGGGTCTGGCTGCCGCGGCCCGACGTCACGGCGGCCCAGGCAGCGCGAGCCGCAGGTGCCGCGCGGGTCGATCGGCGCTGGATGGCGCTGATGGTCGCCTCCTACTTCTGCGCGGGGTTTGGCTATGTGGTCAGCGCGACCTTCATCGTCGCCATTCTGGACAAGCTGCCGCTGCTGGCCGGCGCCGGTGGCTGGGTGTGGGTGCTGGTCGGGCTGGCGGCCACGCCGTCGAGTTTCCTCTGGGATCGCATCGCCCGCGCGCGGGGCGAGATCGGCGCGTTGCAAGGGGCGTTTGCGTTGCAGATCGTGTCCATCGTGCTGCCGGCAGTCAGCGGCAACGTCGCACTGAATCTGCTCAGCGCGGTGCTGTATGGCGGCACGTTTGTGGGCATCGTCAGCCTGACGCTGACCCTGATCGGACGGCGCTTCGCCCACAACCCGGCCAAGGCGATGGCCGGGCTGACGCTGAGCTACGGCGTGTCGCAGGTGGTTGCGCCGGCGCTGTCGGGCGCCATCGCCCAGACCACCGGCAGCTACCGCGGCGCACTGTGGCTGACGGCGGGGGTGATGGTGATCGGCATGGGGCTGCTGCAGGCGCTGCGCCAGCCACGCTCGACGCACTGATCAATAAGCGGCCTGGCCGCTGGCCGGTGTGGTCAGCGCGGCAAGTGACGCAGCACTCGCTCGACCTGGGCGACGAAGTCGCGCATGCCCTCGAACTGCGCCTCGCTCACCGCCCGTCCGCTGGGCTGGCAGTCGGCGTAGAACAAGCCGATGACCTTGTGATCGGCGCGCAGCGGCACCAACGCGCAGGCCGTCTGCCGGCACGCCCGCAGCACGACCGGTGGCGGCGGGTGCTGCGGGCCGTGGAGATGCCGCGCCCCATGCGCGCCGAGCAGGGCGTCGAGCTCTGGGTTCATCGACCATTGCAGCGCTTCGCGCAGCGCGTCGGTGTCGAGACCGGCCAGCAACCGCGCCTGCAGCCGATCGCGCGCGGGGGTGAGCAGACACAGCACACAGCGATCGAGCCCGACGGCTCGGTGCATGCCTTCGAGCGCGGTCTGGAACAGCAGCGGCAGATCGCGCCGCGAGGTCGCGACCTGCGCGACTTCGGCCAGCAGCCGCGCCTGCAGCGCGCGGTCGGGCGGGCCCGATGTCGCCGCGTCCGCCACGCGGCTTGAATCGCTCCCCGCGGGTGGTGCGCCCGCATCGCTGCGAATGCGCTGCGCCGCCCGCGGCGCGCGCAGGCTGTCGGCCAGCCCGGCTGCGCGCTCAGCCGTAGCCTGCAGCCGCCGCGCGGCTTCGTCCTCGGCGATGCCGCCCAGCACCGCTGCTGCGCGCACCAGCTCGCGCCATGCGCCGGCCGCGACCCGACCTTCCCCGCCGGCGCGGGCGACGCGGCGGGCGAGGTCGAGATCGGGCGAGTCGAGCAGCAGATCGTCGAGCTGCCAGGCCGCGAGCAGCTCGCGGCCAAACGCCTGCAGCGACTTGCCCAGCACGCGCTTTTCTGCAGCGGCTGGGTCGGCTCCCGCGGTCAGCTCGGCGTCGAGCCGACGCGCAGCCTCGCCACCGTGACACCAGAACGCCAGCTCGCCCAGCTCGCCGAGCAGCGCCGACACATAA
>CAYMDM010000102.1:0-7488 GCA_964389235.1 uncultured Burkholderiaceae bacterium | reverse complement strand
GCCGCGTCGGACTGTGCGGTGACCCTCTGCACCCCGTGCGCCGCGCCACCATAGCCGCGCGACACGATGCCCGGCTGCCAGCCGGCCGCGCGCAGCGCCGGCACCAGCGCGGCGATCAGCGGGGTCTTGCCGGCGCCGCCAACCGTGAGGTTGCCGACCACCACCACCGGCACCGGCATGCGCTGCACCGGCAACAGCCCGGCGCGGTACAAATCGCGGCGCAGCGCGGCGGCGGCACCAAACAGCAGCGACAGCGGCCACAGAGCGGCGGCCGCTGCGCCGCGGCGCAGCCACATGCGCGGCCAGCCGCTGGACGAGGGCGAAGCTGCGGCCATCAGCCGCCAGGGGGGCGCTGGGTCGCGAAGGTCAGCCGGCTCAGCCCCAAGGCGCGCGCCGCCTCCATCACATTCACCACCGACTGCTGCGTGGCCTGGGCGTCGGCGCTGATCACCACCATGCGGTCGAGGTGGCCGCCAGCGGCCTGCTGCAGCGCCTGGGTGAGCGCGGCGACACTGCGCTCGGGCAGCACCCGCCGATCGACCGCGTACTGCCCGCTGGCGCTGACCAGCACGACGATTTCCTTCGGCAGGTTCTCGGCCTTTTCGGCATTCGCGGTCGGCAGGGTGATCTTGAGTTCGGTGTATTTGCTGTAGGTGGTGCTGATCATCAGAAAAATCAGGATGACCAGCAGCACGTCGATCAGCGGGATCAGGTTGACCTCGGGTTCCTCGGTCGTCGGGCGCTTGAAGTTCATGCCGGCACTCGCAGTCGAACCGGGCTTTCAGCGCCCGGGCAGATAGGGCTGCAGATGGGTGGCCAGCCGGCGCGCGGCCTGCTCCAGATCGACCGTGTAATCGTCGACCCGGCTGCGGAAATAGCGGTAGAAAATCAGCGACGGCACCGCGACGATCAGCCCGAACGCGGTGTTGTAAAGCGCCACCGAAATGCCGTGGGCGAGCTGGGTCGGGTCGGTGCCGGCGGCGGTCTGCGAGCCGAAAATCTCGATCATTCCGACCACCGTGCCGAGCAGCCCGAGCAGCGGCGCGGCCGAGGCGACGGTGGCCAGGGCGTTGAGATATTTCTGCAGCCGCCAAACCTCGTGCCGGCCGGCGTTTTCCAGATCTTCCTGCAGGCTCTCGGCGTTGGCATGCGGCCGGGCGACGGCGCGAAAGCCGCTGGCCAGCACCGCGCCCAGCGGCGAATTCCGCGCCAGCTTTTCCACCACGTCGGCGGCCGGCAACTGGTTCGCCGACACCGCCAGCGCATCTTCCAGCAAGCGCGGCGGCAGGATGCGCGAGCGGCGCAGCGCGGTCAGACGCTCGAAAATCACCGCCAGCGCGACGATCGAACAGACAATGAGCGGCCAGATCGGCCAGCCCGCAGCTTCCACCATGTGCAGCAAGATCATTCCCCTCGATCGCGCCCGTTTTCTGCCAGACTGTCGGCGTCAGCACCGCGTCCACGCCCGGGCGCAGGGCCGGATTATGCCGGGGACGCGGCGGAGCTAAACACCGCATCGACCTGCGCCGCCGAGTTATCCAGACCTTCTGTGGACAACTCTGTGCGTAAGCTCGGGAGCGCGGCGCCAAAGCCCGGAAAATCAAGCCCCGCGCTGGGTGTGACTAATTTTTGAACACAAAAAATTCATTTATTTTCAATGCCTTGTATCGATGCTCCATGCATTTCCGGCGCACACATCTCTTTCGGGGCAGTTCCTTGGCCGCTGTGCACAGCCGCAGCGGCCCGAAGCGGCTGACCCGGGGTTGTCCACATGAATGACGCCTCGCCCCGGGAATTCGTCTGGGAAGTCTCGGCGCTGACCCAGGCGCTCGCGCAGACCCTGAAAGACGAATTCCGCACCCTCACCGTGCGCGGGGAGGTGTCCGGGCTGACCCGTGCGGCCAGCGGCCACGTCTACTTCGCGCTCAAGGACGGGGCCGCACAGCTGCGCTGCGTGCTGTTTCGCCGCCAGGCCGAGCAGACTGGGGTGGCTCTGCGCGACGGACTGGCAGTGCGGCTGCGGGCAGGGGTGTCGATCTACGAGCCGCGCGGTGATCTGCAGCTCATCGTCGAATCGGTTCAGCCGGACGGCGAAGGTGCGCTGCTCGAGGCCTATCAACGGTTGAAGGCCAAGCTCGAAGCCGAGGGGCTATTCGCCGCGGCGCGCAAGCGGCCGCTGCCGGGATGGGTCGATGCCGTCGGGGTTATCACCTCGCCGCAGGCGGCGGCGCTGCGCGATGTGCTGACCACCCTGCGCCGACGCAGCCCGCAGGTGCGGGTCATCGTCTATCCGGCCAGTGTGCAGGGCGCGCAGGCGCCGGGCGAGCTGATCGCCGCGCTGCAGCGCGCGCAGGCCCGCGCCGAGGTGCAGGTGCTGCTGCTGGTGCGCGGCGGCGGCAGCCTCGAAGACCTGTGGGCGTTCAACGACGAGGCGCTGGTGCGAGCGATCGCCGCCTGCCGCATTCCGGTGGTCTGCGGGGTCGGGCACGAAAGCGATACGACGCTGAGCGATTTCGTCGCCGATCTGCGCGCGCCCACGCCGACCGCCGCGGCCGAGCTTGGCGTGCCGGCGCAGGCGGTGCTCGCCACCACACTCCGGCACCATGTGCAGAGCCTTCGCCACGCGATGCAGAACGTCTTGCGGCGCGAGCAGCAGCGGGTGGACCGCCTGGCGCTGCGCTGGCCGCAGCCGGCCTCGCTGCTGCAGACGCCGACGCGCCGGCTCGATAAGCTGCAGACGCGGCTGCAACGCGCACTCGCCGCCAGCGTGACCCAGCGCCAGCGCAGCGTCGAGCGTCACGCTCTGGCACTGCGCAGCGCCGCGCAGACCGCACTGCGGCGGCAACGCCAGCGGCTGGACACCCTAACTCGGCGCTGGCCGCAGCCGGCGGCGCTGCTGGCCGCGCCCGTACGGCAACTGGACGACCGGCAATGGCGGCTGCGCCGCGCGCTGCTGGCGCTGCCTGGCCGACGCGCCGAGCATCTGCAGCGGCAGGACGCCGCCATGCAGCGGGCGCTGCAGCAGGCGCTGCAGCAGCGAATCGATGCGCTCAGCCGCCTCGCCCAGCGGCTGCAGCGGGCGATGCACCAGCCCTTGGCCGCCGCGCAGCGGAGCCTGGGCGAAAGCGCCGTGCGGCTGCGGCTGCTCGACCCTCGCGCGACCCTGCAGCGCGGCTATCTGATCGGTCTGACCGAAGACCAGCGGGTGGTCAGCGATGTGCGCGCCCTGCATGCACCCGGCACCCTGCTGCTGGCCGATGCGCAACACGCAGCGCGGCTGGAGGTGGCCAGCGCCGCCCCGGCCGACCATCCTCTGCGCGGGGTGGATGAGACGGGAGGCGACAGCGACACCGCGACTTCCTAGAATCGGACAAACCTTCACAACGACAGGAGAGACCCGATGCAACACGAACTGCCCGCCCTGCCCTTCGCGCCCGACGCGCTCGAACCGTTCATGTCGCGCGAAACGCTGGAATACCACCACGGCAAGCACCACGCGGCCTACGTGAACAACACCAACAACCTGATCAAAGGCACCGAATACGAAAACCTGTCGCTCGAGGACATCATCCGCAAGGCGCCGGCCGGCGGGGTGTTCAACAACGCCGCGCAGGTGTGGAACCATTCCTTTTTCTGGCTGTGCCTCAAGCCCGGCGGCGGCGGCGAGCCCGGCGGCAAGCTCGGCGAGGCGATCAAGGCCAAATGGGGCAGCTACGCGGCGTTCAAGGAAGCGTTCCACAAGTCCGCGGTCGGCAACTTCGGCTCGGGCTGGACCTGGCTGGTGAAAAAGCCCGACAGCACGGTCGACATCGTCAACACCTCCAACGGCGCCACCCCGCTGACCACCGCCGACAAACCGCTGCTGACCATCGACGTGTGGGAGCACGCCTACTACATCGACTACCGTAACCGTCGCCCGGACTTCGTCACCACCTTTCTCGACAAGCTGGTGAACTGGGGCTTCGCCGAAAAGAACTTCGGCTGATCACGCCCGCCCGCTCAAACAAAAGCCCGCCGAATGGCGGGCTTTTTCATGCCTTGAGCGCCAAGGCTCAGCGCCGGGGCAGGCTGCCGATCGCATCCCCGGGCCTGACCCCGTGCTGCTCGAACCACAGCGCCGGCATTTCCAGCGCGTAGGGCACGTCGCGCGCGGCGCAGTGCACAGTGTCGGTCATCGGCTGCATCTCAGCGGTGTTGACCACCCGCCCCTGCGCGTCGATGAACGCCACCGACAGCGGGATCAGGGTGTCGCGCATCCACATGCACACCGGCTGCGCGCGGCCGAAGACGAACAGCATGCCGTGGTCGGCCGGCAGACTGCGCCGGCCCATCAGCCCGATCTGCTGCTGCTGCGGGGTACGGGCAACTTCGGCGCGGATCGCCCGCCCGGCCACGTCCAGCGTGACCACCGGCAATCCGGTCTGCGGCGGGGTCGGCTCGGTCTGCGCGCGGGCGCTGGGCAGCAGCGCTGCGGCGAACAGCGCGGCAAGCAGCAAAAACGTTGAACGCGCGGCAGCGAAAACGGCGACCGCGCGCAGGCGGCGGGCAGCGGGAAGAAAGCGGTACGGAATCAGCATGGGCGGCATTGTGCCGCGCCACGCGGCGCTGCGCCGGGGTGCGGCGCGGCGGACAAACCGCGCTTGGCACGGCGGTGCCAAGCATTCACAGCCAGCCGGCTCAGGCCGGCACTTCCGAGCCCAGGGCGCGGCGGACGAGTTCGAGCAGACGTTGCCACAGGCTGGGTTGCGAGGGGTCGCGCGGCGGGCAGACGACGGCAGCGGATGCGGCATCGTCCATCGGATCGGACAGGGGCTGGTACATGCGAGTCTCCGGTTCAGGCGCGGCGTTAAGCGCCGCCGATCCGAAGGCTAGACCCCGCCCGGGCAAATCCAAACGACTGATTTTTCAGATGCAAATGCGCTGGCGGAATAAGGCGGCGGAGCTTGCTGCGGGCCGCGCATCCGCCCTCAACCCCGCAACAGCAGACAGACCGCGCTGGCGGCTATGCCCTCGCCGCGGCCGGTGAATCCCAGTCGCTCGGTGGTCTTGCCCTTGACGTTGACCTGCGCGGGCGCCATGCCCAGCAGCGTGGCAATGCGCTCGCGCATCGCTGCCCGGTGCGGCGCCAGCCGCGGCGCCTGCGCGATCACCGTGCAGTCGACGTTGCCGATGCGCCAGCCCTGCTGCGCCACCGCCCGCACCGCCTGCTGCAGCAACACACCGGAGTCGGCGCCGGCCCACTGCGGGTCAGTGTCCGGGAAATGCTGGCCGATGTCGCCCAGCCCGGCCGCGCCGAGCAGCGCGTCGGTGATCGCGTGCAGCAGCACGTCGGCATCGGAATGGCCGAGCAAGCCGTAAGGATGGGGAATGTGCACCCCACCGATGATCAGCGGCCGGCCGGGCACCAGCGCGTGCACGTCGAATCCCTCGCCGATGCGCAGTTCGGGCAGCATGTCGCTCACTCCACGATGTCCTCGATGTCCCGCCTGGGTGCCGCCAGCAGCGCCGCGGCCAGCTCCAGGTCTTCGGGGTAGGTGATTTTGAAATTGCGCGCCGCCCCCGGCACCAGCCGCGGGCGCAAGCCCAGCCGCTCCATCGCCCCAGCCTCGTCGGTCGGCGGCACGCCAGCGGCAATCGCGGGCTCCAGCGCCGATTGCAGCGCTGCCAGTCGGAACATCTGCGGGGTCTGTGCCAGCCAGCGCCCGTCGCGCGGCTCGGTCGCGGCCACCCGCCCGTCGTCGTCGGCCCGCTTCAGGGTGTCGGGCAGCGGCAGCGCCAGCAGCCCGCCGACCGGGTCGTCGGCGCAGACAGCCAGCAGCCGCTCGATCAGCGCCTGGGTGATGCCGGCGCGCGCCGCGTCGTGCACAAGCACCCAGTCCGCCTCGGCCGCGCCGAGATCGCGCAGCGCCTGCAGCCCGCCGAGCACGCTGTGCGCCCGCGTCGGCCCGCCGGCAGGCAGCAAGCGCAGCCGCGGGTCGGCGACGGCGCGCAGGCAGTCGGCCGCCGCCTCGTCGCCCGGCTGCACCACCACCGCCACCGTCGCCACGTCGGCAACGGCCAGAAACGCCCGCACGGTGTGCGCGACCACGCAGTCGCCGGCGATCACCCGGTACTGCTTGGGCGCTGAACCCGGCAGCCGCGAGCCGCTGCCGGCGCAGGGAATCAGCGCGTGAGCACGCGGCGCGGCGCCGTGCGGCGCGGGGGTAACGGCGGGGAAAGCGGTCACTTCGGGTTACGTCTGACGCCGTCGCGGCGGCGCAGCGCGCGGCGGCTTTGGGCGAAAATTCAGGCAATGTCCATTGTCCATGCTTTTCGACGCGCGCTGCCCGCGCTCAAGCCCGGCCAGCGCGTAGGCTGGCCGATGCCCGAGGGCAGTGCCGACGCGCTGCTGCTGGCAGAACTCTGCAACCCGCAGCCCGCCGCCACTTCGGCGCCCTGGCTGATCGTCACCGCCGAATCGACCGACGCGCAGCGGCTGCACACCGAACTGAGCTGGTTTGCACCGCAGCTGCGCGTCGGCGTGCTGCCCGACTGGGAAACGCTGCCTTACGACAGCTTTTCGCCGCATCAGGATCTGGTGTCGGAGCGGCTGGCCACACTCTGGGCGATACACCAGCGGCAGATCGACGTGGTCATCGCCCCGGCCAACACCGCGATCCAGCGGCTGGCCCCGCCCGGTTTTCTCGCCGCCTACACCTTCGACTTCCAGCAGGGGCAGGCGCTGGACGAAGCGGCGCTGCGCGCGCAACTGGTGCTGGCCGGATACAACGCGGTCAGTCAGGTCATGGCCCCGGGCGAATACGCGGTGCGCGGCGGGCTGATCGACCTGCATCCAATGGGCTCGCCGGTGCCCTACCGGGTCGACCTGTTCGGCGACACCATCGACCGCATTTCGGCTTTCGACCCCGACACCCAGCGCACCCTGTACCCGGTGCAGCAGGTGCGGCTGCTGCCGGGACACGAGTTCCCGCTGGACGAAGCGGCGCAGAAGCGTTTCCGCGCCCGCTGGCGCGAGGTGTTCGACGGCGACCCCAGCCGCAGCCCGGTCTACAAAGACATGGGAAACGGCGTGCCCGCGCCAGGCATCGAGTACTACCTGCCGCTGTTTTTCGACGCGACAGCGACGCTGCCCGACTACCTCGGCGCCTTCGCGCAGGTGGTGCTGCACGGCGACGTGCCGGCGGCGATCCGCGCGTTCTGGGCCGACACCCAGGAGCGCTGGCGCCTACTGCGCCACGACCCCGAGCGCCCGGCGCTGCCGCCCGATCAGCTCTACCTCGACGAAGCCGGGTTTTTCACTGCCATCAAACCGCTGGCGCAACTGGCGCTGCGGCCTCGCGCCGTGGCGAGCAGCGGCGACGACCAGCCGCCCCCCCCCGCCAACCCGGACGACACCGATCGCGGCACCGAGCGTGGCTCCGACCACGCCACCGACCGCGCCGGCAGCGCCCCGCTGCCCGACCTGTCGGCCGACCGTCGCGCGCCGCA
>CAYMDM010000101.1:0-7784 GCA_964389235.1 uncultured Burkholderiaceae bacterium | reverse complement strand
TTTTTTGTCGATCTCGGCATCGGGCGCCGAAGAGGCGATGGATGCGACTGCACTTGCGACCATTCGCAACGCGACGTGGAAGGAATACAGCGCGTACTACCTCCAAAGTCCGCTGTGCACAGAGGGTGAGATCACCTTATGGAGCTGCTCTGTTGCCAATCGTGAATACGCGCTCTGTTCCTCGCAAGTCGTCAATCGCAAACAGGGGTTTGTGCAGTACCGCGCAGCCAAGGCGGGCAAGCTCGTGTTCGCCTACCCCACGACAAAGCGCCCACCGGCGGGGCTGTTCACTTACACGTCCTACCGGAACGGCGATGCGGCAGTGGATTTTTTGAGCGGTGGCTATCGCTACAGCCTGGTGGATCCGCTGCGGGGTTCGTCATCCCTGCTCGTCACTGCGCCAGACGGAAAGGTCACTGAGATCACCTGTGGGCCAAACCAAACGCTTCAACTCAACTACACCATGCGTTTGATGTACGACGCAGGCGTATGGAGCCCCTGACCGTTGTTGCCTGCAGTCAAGCAAGCGAAAGAGCCTGACTTTGCCTTGCGTGGACTACTCAACGCCGGCCAGAATCAATCTGATCAAGGATTTGACGCGATTGCGTGAGCGGTGCCGCGGCTCAACGCTTCTGCCACAGCGTCACCTCCGACACGGTGTGCTGGAACTTGCGGCGGGTTTCGCGGATGACGAAGGGCACGTCCTGCGGCGGCGCGATCAGCTCGAAATGCGGATCGAGCAGGGCGTGCAGGCCGTCGAGGGTGGTGAAGTTTTCGCCGTCTTTTTTGAATCCGCCGATCCAGTCGGCGCGCGGGGTGTGTTCTTCCAGCCAGGTGTAGGGGGAGGCGATGAGCAGCAGTCCTCCGGCGTTGAGGCGCTGGTGCACGTCGCGCAGAAAGCGCGCGGGGTCGTAGAGCCGGTCGATGAGGTTGGCGGCGAGGATCAGGTCGTAGCCGGTCCAGATGGGTTTGAGGTTGCACGCGTCGCCCTGGAAAAAGCTGACCTTGCCGGCGACGTTTTGCAGGCCGTACTCGGCGAGCCCGTGTTCGTGGTAAGAGACGAGCTCGCCCTCGTCCGTCAGGGTGTAGCGCACGCTGCCTTGTTCGGCGAGCTGGTGGCCAACGGCGATGAAGCGCGCGGAAAAGTCGATGCCGGTGACGTGGTCGAAGTGTCGCGCCAGCTCGAAGGTGGCGCGGCCAGTGGCGCAGCCGAGGTCGAGTGCGGTACGCATCGGCTGGCCTTCCCGCGCGGCAACGGCGATGTCAGCCAGCGCCTTGGGGAAGTTAGGCACGCCGAAGTAAGCCGCGCCCCAGTGGAACTCGCAGTATTCGGACACCAGCTTGTCGGTTTCGTACATCGCGGTCGCGGGCAGCGCAGCAGGTGGCTCGCCGACCACATAGCGGAAGCCGGCGTGCTGGAAAAAGTGGCGGCGGAAGGCGTATCGTGATCCGGGCAGCGCCTCGTTGCCGCAGGAAATCCACGACCCGCCTTTGATCAGGTTGTGGCGGCCGTCGAAAGTCGGGGTGGTGAAGTCGTCGTAAATCGGGTGGACGTCAAAGCCGGGGAAGGGATAGGTGGGCGTCTCCAGCCATTGCCACACATTGCCGATCACGTCGAACAACGGGCCATGCGCCCAGCGGGTCACCGGACAGCTCGACGCTTCATGGTCGAGCTCGATCTGCGCCGGCGCCGGCTGCGGCAGCGGCGCGTCGGCAACGCCGGCGTGCAGCCGCATCGCGTGCCATTCGTCCTCGGTCGGCAGGCGATACGGCAGACCGGTTTCGCGCGCTTTCCACGCGCAGAAGGCGTGCGCTTCGTGGCAATTCACCTCCGCGGGCCAGTCCCACGGCATCGGCACTTCCTCGGCCAGCAGCCGCAGCTTCCAGCCGCTGCCGTCGCGCACCCAGAAGGTCGGGTGTTCGGAGCGGGCGTAGCGCTTCCAAGCCGCGCCTTCGTCGCGCCACAGGGTGTCGTCGCGGTAACCGCCGGCCTGCACGAAGTCGAGGAATTCGCCGTTGCTCACCAGATACTGGCCGGCCTGGAACGCGGCGACCTGCGCCGGATGGTTGCCGAATTCATTGTCCCAGCCGTAGACGCCGGGGTGGCCGCGGTCGCGCCCGAGGCGGAACTGCCGCGCCGGAATGTCGACCAAGCTGTTGCGCGGTGCTGCGCCGCTGTCGCGGCAGGGCGCCCAGTCCGGATGCGGCTGGACGAAGCGCAGGTCGTGCTGGCGAATCAGCACCGACGAGGTTTCGAGGTGGATGCGTTCGTGCTCGATGCCCATCAGCACCATCCACCACGGGCTGTCCCAGCCGGGATCGGCCGGCGCGGGCAGGCGGTCGATCAGCGCGGTCACCGTTTCGCGCACCTTGTCGCGGTAGGCCTTGACCTCGGCGACGCTGGGCCAGTCGTAGTGCGTTGCGTCGAGGTCGTCCCAGCTCATTTCGTCGACGCCGACGGCGAACATCGATTCCAGCCGCGGGTCGATGCGTTGCGGCAGCAAGCCGGCGAGCACCAGTTTGTTGATGAAAAAGGTCGCGGTGTGGCCGAAGTAAAAAATCAGCGGATGACGCAGCGCAATCGGCTTGACCCTGTACGCCTCCTCGCCGCGCAGCAGCTGAAACAGCGACTCGTAGCGGGTAAAGGTATCGACGAACGCGTGGCGGATCGCGTGGCGCAGCGCCTGCGGGTCTTGCCCGTCGAGCGGCACGGTGCGCAGATGGGGGGTGCGTTGCAGCATGTCGGCCTCCTCATTGTTTGAGGGTCATTATGGCCGCCGCTGCATGACGCCGCGGCCGCGGCGCCGCGCATACCCCCGCCCCTAGCAGGGCAAAGCCGGGTCGATGCGCCCGACCACGTCGCCAAAGCCGATGCGATACCCCGCGCCCTGCGCCCAGCCGGTGATGCGCAGGGCGTCGCCGTCGAGCAGAAAGCTGCGAGTGAGGCTCTCGCCGAGTTGCAGCGGTTGTGCGCCGTTGCGGGTGAGTTCGAGCAGGCTGCCTTCGCTGCCGGGCGTGGGGCCGCTGATGGTGCCCGAGGCGAGCAGATCGCCGACCTGCAGATTGCAGCCCGACACCGTGTGGTGCGCGAGCTGTTGCGCCAGGCTCCAGTACAGCCCGCGGGCGTTGCCGCGGCTGATGCGGTGTTCGTCTCGGGCGCCGCTGGGCTGCAGCCAGACTTCGAGCTGCAGGTCGAACGCGGTGTCGCCGTGGTGGCGCAGGTAGGGCAGCGGCTCCGGCTCCTGCACCGGGCCGGGCACGCGAAACGGCGCCAGCGCGGCCAGCGGCACGACCCACGGCGAAATCGAGGTCGCGAAGGTCTTGGCGTTGAACGGTCCCAGCGGCACGTATTCCCATTGCTGCAGGTCGCGCGCGCTCCAGTCGTTCATCAGCACCAGACCGAACACATGGCTTTCCGCCTGCTCGACCGGCACCGGCTCGCCCAGCGCGTTGGGCACGCCGACCACCGCGGCGACCTCCAGCTCGAAATCCAGCTTGGCCGTCGGTGCGAACACCGGGCGGGGTACGTCGGGCCGCTTGATCTGCCCGCGCGGGCGACGAACCGGGGTGCCGCTGACCACCACCGAGCTGGCGCGGCCGTTGTAGCCGATCGGCAGCTCGAACCAGTTGGGCAGGATGGCCTGCTCGGGGTTGCGAAACATCGCGCCGACGTTGTGCGCGTGTTCGCGCGACGAATAGAAATCGGTGTAGCCGCCGACCTGCACCGGCAGCGCGATCTGCGCCAGCGCCAGCGGATGCAGCGCGGACTGCGCCGCTGCCAGCGCCGGCTGGCGCGCGGGCCGGTCGGCGGCTGCGGCGTCGAGCAGGTCGGAAAGCGCGGCGCGCGTGGCCCTCCACATCGCTGGGCCGCAGGCGATGAAGTCGTTGAGCCGTGGCTGAGCGAAAGCGCCGGTGGGGAGTTCGCGCGGCAGCAGCCCGGCGGCCTGCAGCGCAGCCAGATCGAGCACCGCGTCGCCGATCGCCACGCCGCAGCGCCAGGGTTCGCGGCTGCCGATGCGAAACACCCCATACGGCAGGTTCTGGATCGGGAACGGGCAGTCGGGCGCGTTGGCTGCGGCCAGCCAGCTTTTGCGTTGCGGGTCGATGGTCGGGTCGGTCATCGCGGGGTGCCGGGCGGTGGGAAGTGCCGGGCCAGACCCGCCCAGCAGGCGGCGTAGTCGCGCTGCCGCAGCGGGGTCTGCAGCGCCCAGTCGGTCGGGTGCATCACCCAGCGGGTTTCGAACATGAAGGCCATGGTATCGGCCACCTTGTGCGGCTGGCTGGTGTCGGCAGCGCTGGCGCGGGCGAAGGTTTCGGCGTCGGGGCCGTGTCCGGTCATGCAGTTGTGCAGGCTGGCACCGCCAGGCAGGAAGCCCTCGACCTTCGCGTCGTACACCCCGTGGATCAGCCCCATGCATTCGCTGGCGATATTGCGGTGAAACCACGGCGGGCGGAAGGTGTCTTCGGCCACCAGCCAGCGCGGCGGAAAGATCACGAAGTCCAGGTTCGCGGTGCCCGGGGTGTCGCTGAGCGAGGTGAGCACCGTGAAAATGCTTGGATCGGGGTGGTCGTAGCTGATCGAGCCGATGGTGTTGAAGCGGCGCAGGTCGTATTGCCACGGCGCGTGGTTGCCATGCCAGGCGACCACGTCCAGCGGCGAGTGGTCGATCGGCGCGGCCCACAGCGCGCCCTGGAATTTGGCGACGAGTTCGAAGCGGCCGTCGACGTCCTCATACGCCGCGACCGGGGTGAGGAAATCGCGCGGGTTGGCCAGACCGTTGGCGCCGATCGGCCCGAGGTCGGGCAGGCGCAGCGGGGCGCCGAAGTTTTCGGCGATGTAGCCGCGCGCCGCACCATCCGGCAGCCGCACGCGAAAGCGGATGCCGCGCGGAATCAGCGCGATGTGCTGCGGCTCCACCCGCAGCCGGCCCAGCTCGGTGTCGATCGAAAGCGTGCCCTGCTGCGGGACGATCAGCCACTCGCCGTCGGCGCTGTAGAAAAAGCGCCCGTGCATGTCGGCGTTGGCGGCAAAGAAGTAGATCGCGACCCCGCTCTGCGTCGCGGCGCTGCCATTGCCGGCCAGGGTGTGCAGGCCGTCGATGAAATCGGTGCGGCCTTCGGGCAAGGGCAGCGGATTCCAGCGCAGCGCATCGGGCGGAGTCGGCGCGGCACCGAAGCGGTTGTCGATGCCCGGATGCGGCAGCGGGGCGAACGCGTCATGAGTGAGCGCCGGGCGGATGCGGTAGAGCCAGCTTCTGCGGTTGGCTGCGCGCGGAGCGGTGAACGCGGTGCCGGAAATCTGCTCGGCATACAGGCCCAGCGGCGCACGCTGCGGCGAATTGCGGCCCACCGGCAGCGCGCCGGGCACCGCTTCGGTCTCGAACTGGTTGCCGAAGCCGCTGAGGAATCCCGCAGGCGCTGTCATGCTGTTCTCCGGTTTCAATGCGCGGCCAGCGGCAGCGCGCGCTCGTGCGGCAGCAGTTCGCCGGCGGCGATGTCGCCAGCGGCCGCGGCCTGCGCATATAGCGGCGCAAAGTCCGGCGCGGTCGCGTCGAACAGTTGGGCGAAGCTGTCGATCACAAAGTAGGTGGACTGGAAGTCGTCGATGCGGTAGCGGCTGCGCAGCACCCGCAGCAGGTCGAACGGCAGCCGCCGCGGCTGCGCGCTGTCCAGGCTCCACTGCACCTCCCCGGCCGAGGACAGAATGCCCGCGCCGTAAATGCGCAGCCCCGCCTTGGTGCGGATCAGCCCGAACTCCACGGTGTACCAATACAGCCGCGCGAGAAATTGCAGCGCGCCCAGGCGCTCGGCCTTGAGCCCGCCTTCGCCGTAGGCCTGCATGTAGTCGGCAAACACCGGGTCGAACAGCAGCGGCACATGGCCGAACAGATCGTGGAACAGGTCGGGCTCGACGATGTAGTCGAACTCTTCCGGCCGGCGCAGCCACACCGTGACCGGAAAGCGCCGCGCGGCCAGCAGCGCAAAGAACGACCGCTCGGGAATCAGCCCCGGCACCGCGACGATCTCCCAGCCGGTGGCGCGGCGCAGCCGGCCGTTGATGTCGTCGAAGCGCGGGATGCCATCGGCCGCGTCCAGATGCGGCAGCGCGCGCAGGAACTCGTCGCACGCGCGTCCGGGCAGCAGCGCCATCTGCCGCGCATACAGCCGCGCGAACAGCGCGTGCTCGGCCGCGGTGTAGCGCGCCCAGTCCTGCTCGCAGGTGTAGTCGGCGCGGGCATGGGCGTAGTCGCCGCGCGGGGTGATGTGCGCTTCGCCGTAGGTTGCCGGTGGCGACGCGCCGGCGGTGCTGGGGATCATGGTTGTCTCCTCGTCCCCCGTGTTGTGTGGTTCTTGCTGCGCTCAGGCTGCGGGCTGCAGCACGCCGCGGCGCATCTGGTCGAGCTCGATGCTTTCGAACAGCGCCTTGAAGTTGCCTTCGCCAAAGCCCTGGTCGCCCTTGCGCTGGATGATTTCGAAAAAGATCGGGCCGATCACCGTCTGGGTGAAGATCTGCAGAAGCAGGTGTTTGTCCGGCCCAGTGGCGCCGTCGAGCAGGATGCGGTTGGCGCGCAGCCGCTCCACTGGCTCACCGTGGCCGGGCAGGCGTTTGTCCAACAGCTCGTAGTAGGTGTCTGGCGTGTCGAGGAAATGCACCCCGGCGCGGCGCAGTGTTTCGACCGTGGCGTAGATGTCGTCGGTGGCCAGTGCGATGTGCTGAATACCTTCGCCGTGGTAGCAGTCGAGGTACTCCTGAATCTGCCCGGCTTTTTCCTGCCCTTCCTCGTTGATCGGGATGCGGATCTTGCCGCACGGGCTGGTCATCGCCCGGCTCTTGACCCCGGTGACCTGGCCTTCAATGTCGAAGTAGCGGATTTCGCGGAAGTTGAACAGCCGGGTGTAGAACTCGGCCCATTCGTTCATGCGGCCGCGGTGCACGTTGTGGGTCAGGTGGTCGATTTCGGTCAGCCCGGCGCCGCGGTGTTCGGGGCCGACGTCGTCGATCGGCTCGAAGTCCACGTCGTAAATCGAAATATCGCCGATGCTGCCTGGCGCGCGGCCGTCCTTGCCGCGCCAGCGGTCTACCAGATAGATCAGGCTGTCGCCGATGCCCTTGATCGCCGGGATGTTCAGCTCCATCGGCCCGCTGTTGGCCGGCACGCCCCAGGCACCGAGTTCCAGCGCGCGGCGGTAGGCGGCCTGCGCGTCGTTCACGCGAAACGCCATTGCGCAGACGCTGGGCCCATGCAGCCGGGCGAAGCGCTGGGCGAAGGAATCGGGCTCGGCGTTGATGATGAAGTTGATGCCGCCTTGCCGCCAAAGCGTGACGTTCTTGTGGCGATGGCGGGCAACGGCGCGAAAGCCGAGCGCGGCGAACAGCGCCCCGAGCTTTTCCGGCTCCGGCGCGGCGTATTCGACGAATTCGAAGCCGTCGGTGCCCATCGGGTTGGCGGCGGTGATCGGGGCCATGCGAGTCTCCTTTGGGGCTGTCCGGCGCGACGTCGGCGCCGAATCGAAGCGAATCGTAGGCTTGGCGCCGCGCAGGTTTATCGCGAAATGCGGTGCCGATGCGGGTCAATACGCAGGAATCCTGCATAGTGCGACGAATACGATGGCGAAAGCCCCGCAAATCCCCGCGGGCAGACGGAGACCGCGATGCCGCCGCTGTGGGACATTTCCCCGCCGATCGACCCGGACGCGCCGATTTTCCCCGGCGACGCGCCCTACACCCTCAGGGCAATCGCATGAATGACGTCGTCGCAGACGAGCGAAATAATCGTTGACGA
>CAYMDM010000100.1:0-7787 GCA_964389235.1 uncultured Burkholderiaceae bacterium | reverse complement strand
GAAGACCGTGGCCTCAGCCAGCCACAGGCCGAGCAGCGGGAAGTTGAACAGCAGCAGCCCGGCGCCGAACAGCGCCAGCAGCCACTGCAGCAGCCGGCGCGCTGCCCGCCCGCGCCGATGGCGCTGGTGTGGCCGGCACTGGCGCGGCGGCTGCCGGCTTCTCGCCTGGTGTCGACGCGGCAGCGGCTGCTGCCGAGGCAGATGACACCCCGACCGACGGCATCGGCAACGAGGCGGCGCGCTCGGGCGAGGGCATGTCCAACGCGACCTGCGCGGGCAGCGGCTGCGGCGGCGAACGGAACACCAGCGGAAACACCACGACCCCGGTGAGCACCAGCACCACCGCGCCGATCAGCCGACGGCGGGCGCGCACACGGATCGATTCCTGGCTCTGCGCATCACCGCCGACACGGCGGGACTCTGCGCTGCGACTGGCTTTGCTTTTGGCGCCCATGCTCAGGTGGATGTTGTGCCCAGATGCCGGCCCTGCAGCCGGGGCAGGCCCGCCTGCAGCACACCGCCGACGGTGTGGAACGAGCCAAAAACCACAATTCTATCGGCCGCGTCGCTGACCTCCAGCGCCGCCTGCATCGCCGCGCCGGGGCTGGCGAAGGTCGTCACCCGCGCCTGCGGCTGCACCGCGAGTAGTTGCTCACGCAGCGCGGCGCTGCTGGCCGCGCGCGGCAGCGGCAGATCGCACAGCAGCCATTCGTCGATCAACGGGCCGATGCGGCGGAACATGCCGGCCACATCTTTGTCGGCCATTGCCCCGAACACCGCGCGTGTGACCGGGTAGAAGCCCATTGCGTCGAGGTTTTCAGCCAGCACCGCGACCGCATGCGGGTTGTGACCGACGTCCAGCACCACGGTCGGCTGGCCGGCGAGCACCTGGAATCGCCCGGGCAGTTCCACCTGCGCAAAGCCGGTGCGAACCGCCTGCGCAGACACCGGCAGCCGCTCTCGCAGCGCCTCCAGCGCCGCCAGCACCGCGCTGGCGTTGAGCAACTGGTTGGCGCCGCGCAGCGCCGGCCAGGCCAGCCCGGCGTAGCGCTGCTGCCGGCCCTGCCAGCCCCATTGCTGCGGCAGATGGGTGTAGCGAAAGTCCACACCAAAGCGGCGCAGGTCGGCACCGATGGCCTGCGCTTGCGCGAGCACCGAGGCCGGCGGCTGCGGGTCGCCGACGATGGCCGGCCGCCCCGCGCGAAAGATGCCGGCTTTCTCAAAACCGATGGCTTCGCGGTCGGAGCCGAGAAACTGCATGTGGTCGAGGTCGACGCTGGTGACGATCGCGCAGTCCGGGTCGATGATGTTGACCGCGTCCAGCCGGCCGCCCATGCCCACTTCCAGGATCACCGCATCGAGCCGGCGCGCGGCCAGCGCCGACAGAATCGCCAGGGTGGTGAACTCGAAATAGGTCAGCGCCTCGGCCCCGCCGTCGGGCGCGGCGCCCTGGCGCGCGGCTTCGACGGCGGCGAAATGCGGCAGCAGTTCGCCCGCGTCGATCGGCTGGCCATCGATGCGGCAGCGTTCCTCGAAGTGCAGCAGATGCGGCGAGGTGTAGGTGCCGACGTGGTAGCCGGCCGCGAGCAAGATGGCTTCGAGCATCGCGCAGGTCGAGCCTTTGCCATTGGTGCCGGCGACCGTGAACACCGGGCAGCGCAACGTCAGCCCCATGCGCTGCCACACCCGCTGCACCCGCTCCAGCCCGAGGGCGATGGCCTGCGGATGCTGGCGCTCGGCGAGTTGCAGCCAGTCGTCCAGGGTCTGCGGCGGGGTGTGGGTCATGCGGGCAAACGGCAGGGGCCGCGGCACGCGCGGCGACGATGAGGGGTCAGCGGCCAGCGCGGCCGGGCAGCGAGGGCTGGCGCCCGGTGCGACAGTTCAGGGCGCGATGGCCTCGGCCGGCTGGCGCAGCAGCATCGCCAGCAGTTGCGCGAGTTCGGCGCGCAGTTCGCGGCGGTCGACGATGCGGTCGATCGCGCCCTTCTGCAGCAGGAACTCGGAGCGCTGGAAGCCTTCGGGCAGCTTTTCGCGCACGGTGTTTTCGATCACCCGCGGCCCGGCGAAGCCGATCAGCGCCTTGGGCTCGGCCAGCACGATGTCGCCGATGAAGGCAAAGCTGGCCGACACCCCGCCCATCGTCGGGTCGGTAAGCACGCTGATGAACGGCAGCCCGGCATCGGCCAACTGTGTCAGCGCGGCGTTGGTCTTGGCCATCTGCATCAGGCTGAGCAGCCCTTCCTGCATGCGCGCGCCGCCGGTGGCGGTGAAGCAGATGAACGGCACCTTCTGCTCGATCGCCGCCTGCACCCCGCGCACAAAGCGCTCGCCAACCACCGAGCCCATCGACCCACCCATGAACTCGAACTCGAAGCAGGCCGCGACCACCGGCAGGGTCTGGATGGCGCCGCCCATGACCACCAGCGCGTCGGTCTCCTGGGTGTTTTCCAGCGCCTCCTTCAACCGGTCAGGGTATTTGCGGCTGTCCTTGAACTTCAGCGGATCGACCGGCAGCACCTCCTGGCCGATCTCAAAGCGGCCCTCGGCGTCGAGCAGGGCGTCGAGCCGGGCACGCGCGCCGATGCGCATGTGGTGGCTGCACTTGGGGCAGACATAGAGGTTGGCCTCCAGGTCGGTCTTGTACAGCACCGTCTCGCACGACGGGCATTTGATCCACAGCCCCTCGGGCACCTGACGGCGGGCGGTCGCCGGGTTTTGCTGAATCTTCGGGGGAAGGAGTTTTTCCAGCCAGCTCATGCCAAATCTCCTGGGGATGCGCGAGGGGCTTCGCTCAGGCGTCGAGCGCCTGCCGGATGTTGCGCAGGAAGTCGCGGGCCACGGCCGGCGCCGCGGCTGCGGGCTGCGCCTCCATCAACTCGATCAGCCGCGAGCCGATGACCACGGCGTCGGCCAGTTCGCCGATCGCGCGCGCCGACTGGCCGTCGCGGATGCCGAATCCTACGCCGACGGGCACATGCACCCGCGCGCGGATGCGCGGCAGCATTTCCGCCACCGCCGCGGTGTTCAGATGCCCGGCGCCGGTCACGCCCTTGAGCGACACGTAATACACGTAGCCGCGGGCGATGCGCCCGACTTCGGCGATGCGCGCGTCGGTGCTGGTGGGAGCGAGCAAAAAAATCGGCGCGATGTCTTCGGCCTGCAGCGCGGCGGCAAAGGCCGCGCTTTCCTGCGGCGGGTAATCGACGATCAGCGCCCCGTCGACCCCGGCCGCCTTGGCCGCGCGCACGAAGGCTTGCACCCCGAAGCGCTCGACCGGGTTGGCGTAGCCCATCAGCACCAGCGGGGTGTCCCCGTCGCGCTGGCGGAACTCCCGCACGAAGTCCAGCACCTGGGCGAGACCCACGCCCTGGGCGATCGCCCGCTCCGTGGCGCGCTGGATCACCGGGCCGTCGGCCATCGGGTCGGAAAACGGCACGCCCAGCTCGATCACGTCGGCGCCGCCCTCGACCAGCGCGTGCATGAGTTCAACCGTGACCGCGGGCGATGGGTCGCCGGCGGCGATGTAGGGAATCAGCGCCTTGCGGCCGGAGGCGCGCAGCGCGGCGAAACGCTGGTCGATGCGATTCATTGCGCCGCTCCTCCGTGCCGATGACCGAACAGGGTGTCGAAGCTGACCCCTTCGCGCTCGGCAATGGTGTTGATGTCCTTGTCGCCGCGGCCCGAGAGGTTGACCAGCAGGATCTTGTCGCGCGGCAGGGTCGGCGCCAGTTGCATCGCGTAAGCCAGCGCGTGGCTGGATTCCAGCGCCGGGATGATGCCCTCGAGCCGGCACAGGCGGTGAAACGCCTCCAGCGCCTGCGCGTCGGTGATGCCGACGTACTCGGCCCGGCCCAGATCCTTGAGCCAGGCGTGCTCCGGGCCGACGCCGGGATAGTCCAGCCCGGCCGACACCGAATGGGTTTCGAGGATCTGGCCGTTGGCGTCCTGCAGCAGGTAGGTGCGATTGCCGTGCAGCACCCCGGGGGTGCCAGCCGACAGCGACGCGGCGTGCCGCCCGGTGGCGATGCCCTCCCCCGCCGCCTCGACCCCGACCAGGCGCACCTCGTCGAACGGGATGTAGGGGTAGAAAATGCCCATCGCATTGCTGCCGCCACCGACCGCGGCGATCACCACATCGGGCTGGCGGCCGGCGATTTCGGGCATCTGCTGCAGACATTCGTCGCCAATCACCCGCTGAAAGTCGCGCACCATCATCGGGTAAGGGTGCGGGCCGGCGACGGTGCCGATGATGTAGAAGGTGTTCTCCACATTCGTCACCCAGTCGCGCAGCGCCTCGTTGAGCGCATCCTTGAGGGTCTTGCTGCCCGACTCCACCGGCACCACCTTGGCACCGAGCAGGTTCATGCGGTAGACGTTGGGCGACTGGCGCTTGACGTCCTCGCTGCCCATGTAGACCACGCATTCCATGCCGTAGCGCGCGGCCACCGTGGCCGAGGCCACGCCGTGCTGACCGGCGCCGGTTTCGGCGATCACCCGCGGCTTGCCCATGCGCCGCGCCAGCAGCCCCTGGCCGATGGTGTTGTTGATTTTGTGCGCGCCGGTGTGGTTGAGGTCTTCGCGTTTGAGGAAAATGCGCGCCCCGCCGAGGCTGTCGGACAACCGCGCGGCGTAGTAGATGGGGCTGGGACGGCCGACGAAATGCTTGAGCTCGTAGCGGAATTCGGCCAGAAATTCCGGGTCGTTTTTGTAATGCTCGTAAGCGGCCTGCAACTCTTCGAGCGCGTGGCTCAGAGTCTCGGCGATGAAACTGCCGCCATACGGGCCGAAATGGCCGCTGGCGTCGGGGTAGGCGTAGCTGAACATGGCGGGGATGCAGCGGCTGCGAGCCGCCGCGACAGACTAGGGACGGGCCGCGCGCACCGCGTCGATGAACGCCTGCATGCGCTGCGGGCTTTTGATGCCCTTGGCCGATTCGACGCCGGAAGACACGTCAACCGCCCAGGGCCGCACCTGCTCGATGGCCTGGGTCACATTTTGCGCATGCAACCCACCAGACAAAACGAGGGGATGCGCGACGTCTGCGGGAATACGGGACCAATCGAATACCTCGCCGCCACCGCCATAACCGGGCACGAAGGCGTCGAGCACCAGTGCCTGGGCGGCCGAAAACTGTTGGGCAAAGTCTAGCAAATCCAGCCCTTCGGCCATGCGCGCGGCGCGCAGGAACGGATGGCCGTAGCGCGCGCAGTCCTGCGGGGTTTCATCGCCGTGGAACTGCAGCAGCGTCGGCCGCACGCGGTCGATCACCTGCTGCACCCGTTCCGGCTCGGCGTTGACGAACAGCGCGACGACTGAAACGAACGGCGGCACGCTACGGGCAATCGCCGCGGCCTGCTCGACGCTGACATGCCGCGGGCTCGGAGGGTAGAACACCAGGCCGATCGCGTCGGCGCCCAGCGCGGCGGCGGCCTGCGCGTCCTCGATGCGGGTGATGCCGCAGATCTTGACGCGAGTGCGGTGGCCGAGGGGCGGCGTGGGGAACGGCGGCATGGAGTTGCGGGCGCGCGAGCGGGGAGTGGCGAGGGAAAGCGGGTCAGAACAGCAGCCCGAGCACATCGTCCTCAGCCTGCGGCAGCGCGAATTCTGCCGGATAGACGGGGCCGAGGAAGTAGAGCCCGTCGGGCATGAAGGTCGGCGCGGCCCGCGTGCGGTCGCCACTGGCCAGCACCGCGCGCAGCCAGTCCAGGTCGCGCGCGCCGGAGCCGACCATCAGCAGACTGCCCATCAGATTGCGCACCATGTGGTGCAGAAAGGCATTGGCGGCAAAGGTGAACAGCACGTACCGCCCGCACGCCTCGATGTCGAGGCGATGCAGTGTCTTGACCGGGCTGGCGGCCTGGCATTCACTGGAGCGAAAGGCGCTGAAGTCGTGCGTGCCCAGCAGCGCCGCGGCCGCCTCGCGCAGCCGGTCGAGATTCTGCGGGCGATGCGTCCAGCCCACGCGTCCAGCCTCCAGCCCCGGCCGCACCGCGTCGACCCGCAGCACGTAACGGTAGCGGCGGGCGATCGCGCTGCGTCGCGCATCGAAGCGCTCGGAAACGGGCTGCGCCCATTGCACCGCGATGTCGGTCGGCAGATAGGTGTTGACCCCGCGCACCCAGGAGAACGGCGCGCGCTCGATCGGCGTATCCAGATGCACGACCTGCGCGGCCGCGTGCACCCCGGTGTCGGTGCGGCCGGCGCAGACGGTGCGCAGCGGCATGCCGGCAAATCGGGCGATCGCCCGCTCGAGCACATCCTGAATGCCGCAGCCCGAGGGCTGGCTCTGCCAGCCGCAGTACCGGCTTCCGGCATAACGCAGCCCCAGCGCGATGCGGTGGGCACCGACCGCGGCGCTCGCCACGGCCGGCGGCGCGGGCAAGGACTCAGCGCCCAATCTTGTCGAGCATCTCCTGCGCCCGCGCGCGCACCGTTTCGTCGCCCTCGGCCTTGAGTTCCTCGAGCAGATTGCGGGCGGCTTCGGTGTCGCCGATCGCCAGGCTCTCGGCAGCGAGCTCGAAGCGGATGTCCAGCGGCTGCGAGTCGGCAAAGCGCGATTCTCCCGGCGCGTGTTCGAGTTCGCGAGCCGCAGCCGGCGCGGGTTTGCTCATGGCCGGGCCGGCGTCGAGCGGGATGCTGCTGAGGTCGAACTCCAGCGGCGCATCGGGCGAGGCCGCGGCCGGCGCTGCTGCAGCAGGTTTGGTGGCACCGGCCTCGGGCTGGCGGCTGTCGCCAAAGCGCGAAGGCACGGTGAAATCCAGACCGGAAGAGAGGAAATCGCTCTCGGCCATCGGCGGGTGCTCCGGCGCAGGTGCGGCCGCAGTCTTGGGCAGCTCGGGCAGCGGCGGCACCGCGGGCGGCTCCGCGGCCTTGGCTGGCTCGGCGCGCGGCGCGGCGGCGACAGCGGAAGCGGCCGGTTCGGCCGGCGTCTGCGTGGTCGGCGATGCGGTGACCGGTTCCTCGCTGGACAGCGGCAGATTCAGATCCAGATCCAGCGACTCGGGCAACGCCGTCTTGGCCTGCGCGCCCTGCACGTTGGACATCATTTCGGTGCTCGGCAGCGTCGGCGGCACCAGCGCGGCCAGCCCGGTCGGCGTCGCCGCGGGGAACTCGGTCTGCGGCACGGTCGACGGCACCCCCAGAGTGCTTGGCGGCACGGTGTTGTGATAGAGCGGGTTGACCGGATCGAGTCCACGGCCGAGTTCCTGCGCCTTCTGCCAGTCCTCGCCAACGCCCTGGGTCAGCGCGAACAGCTCGGCCGCACCGACTTCGAACGAGCGCGAATCCTTGCGCTTGGCGTAGATCTCCAACAGCTTGAGCCGCGCGGCGTTGCGGTCGGGGTTGGCCTTGATCGCTTCCTTCAGGATTTCTTCGGCCTGCAGGTCGCGGCCATACGCAAGGTACACATCGGCCTCGGCCACCGGGTCGACGTCGTTGGTGTCGATCTGGCTGGACGAGAAGGTCGAGCCGACGCTGCTGTTGCGGGTGTCGACCCGCTCGCCGCCGGTGCCGCCGAAAAAGCTGTCGGCCACGCTCATGCGGCTGTCGAACACCGACACGTCGCGCTGTGATTTGGCCTTTTTGCGCCGCTGGAGCAGCAGCGCCAGCAGGAGCAGCAGGATGATGATGCCGCCACCCACCGGCAGCAGCAGCGGGCTGGCCAGCAGGGTGGAGAACAGGCTGGGTTCGGGCTGCGGTGCGGGCGCCGGTTTGTGCACCGCCGGCGGCGCGCTGGCGGCATGCGGCGCCGAGGCGCCGGCACCCGCCGCGGCCGCATGCGAAGCCGC
>CAYMDM010000099.1:0-8185 GCA_964389235.1 uncultured Burkholderiaceae bacterium | reverse complement strand
ATGCTCAAGCCGGCGCTGGCGCGCGGCGAGCTGCACTGCATCGGCGCCACCACGCTGGACGAATACCGCAAATACATCGAAAAGGACGCGGCGCTGGAGCGGCGCTTCCAGAAGGTGCTGGTCGACGAGCCCAGCGTGGAGGACACCATCGCCATCCTGCGCGGACTGCAGGAAAAGTACGAGGTGCACCACGGCGTGGACATCACCGACCCGGCGATCGTCGCCGCGGCCGAACTCAGCCACCGCTACATCACCGACCGCTTTCTGCCCGACAAGGCGATCGACCTGATCGACGAGGCCGCCGCGCGCATCAAAATGGAAATCGACTCCAAGCCGGAGGCGATGGACAGGCTTGAGCGCCGGCTGATTCAGCTCAAGATCGAGCGCGAGGCCGTGCGCAAGGAAAAGGACGAAGCCTCGCAGAAGCGTCTCGCGCTGATCGAGGAGGAAATCGCCAAGCTCGAGCGCGAATACGCTGACCTCGAAGAGATCTGGAAGGCCGAGAAGGCCGCAGTGCAGGGCTCGGCGCAGATCAAGGAAGAGATCGACAAGCTGCGCTTCGAAATCGAAGAGCTCAAGCGCAAGGGCGATTTCAACAAGGTCGCCGAGCTGCAGTACGGTCGTCTGCCCGAGCTGGAGCGGCGGCTGCGCGATGCCCAGGCCAAGGAAACCGAAGGCGGCGGCGCCGGCCAGCCGGCGCGCCGGCTGCTGCGCACCCAGGTCGGCGCGGAGGAAATCGCCGAGGTGGTGTCACGTGCCACCGGCATCCCGGTGTCGAAGCTGATGCAGGGCGAGCGCGACAAGCTGGTGCACATGGAAGAGCGGCTGCATCGCCGCGTGGTCGGGCAGGACGAAGCGATCCGCGCCGTGTCCGACGCCATCCGCCGTTCGCGTGCCGGGTTGTCCGACCCGCGCCGGCCGTATGGCTCCTTCCTGTTCCTCGGCCCCACCGGCGTGGGCAAGACCGAGCTGACCAAGGCGCTGGCCGAGTTCCTGTTCGACTCGGATGAGCACCTCATCCGCATCGACATGAGCGAGTTCATGGAAAAGCACTCGGTCGCGCGGCTGATTGGCGCGCCGCCGGGCTATGTCGGCTATGACGAAGGCGGCTACCTCACCGAAGCCGTGCGGCGCAAGCCCTACAGCGTGATTCTGTTCGACGAGGTCGAAAAGGCGCATCCGGACGTGTTCAACGTGCTGCTGCAGGTGCTCGACGATGGGCGGCTGACCGACGGGCAGGGACGCACCGTGGACTTCAAGAACACGGTGATCGTGATGACCTCCAACCTTGGTTCGCATCAGATCATGGCGATGGCCGGGCAGCCGCAGCAGGCCATCCGCGACGCGGTGTGGGAGGAGGTCAAGGCGCATTTCCGTCCCGAGTTCCTCAACCGCATCGACGAGGTCGTGGTGTTCCACGCGCTGGGCGAAGCCCAGATCGCCGACATCGCGCGCATCCAGCTGCGCGGGCTGCAGCTGCGTCTGGCGCAGATGGAAATGGAACTGCACGTCAGCGATGCGGCGCTGGCCGAAATCGCCCGTGCGGGCTTCGATCCGGTGTTCGGCGCGCGCCCGCTCAAGCGCGCCATCCAGAGCCGCATCGAAAACCCGCTGGCCAAGCTGATCCTCGAAGGGCGTTTTGCCGCGAAGGACAAGATCCGCGTCGATGTGAAAAACGGCGAGATCGTGTTCGACCGGGTCTGAGCGCACCGGGCGGCGGGCCATCAGGCCCGCTGCTGCTCATTTCGCTTCGAGCCGTTTAAGGAACGACAGGTAATCGGCGGTGTTGCCCGGCGTCCACGCCTTGATGCCCAGAAGCTGATTGACCGAGTCGGACTGCGGCCCCAGCAGCGCCGCGCGCACCTTGGCGACCAGGTCGGCCGGCACATCAGGTGCGGCCAGCAGCGCCCAGAAGGGCATCGGCTCATGCGCGAGCACCAGCCCGCCCTGCGCTTTCCATTTGGCGCTGAGCACCGAGGGCACGGCGCCGACCGCGTTGACCTTCATCATGCCCAGCAGCCCGACGACAGCGTCGCGCCCCTGCACGTTGACGATGTGCGCGGGCTGACCGTGCTGGCCCCAAAGCTGCCGCGCCAGTTTGGTCACCGGCGCCTGTGGCCCGGGAGTGAGCAGAACCGCTGCGGACGATTTCCAGACCTGATCGACCGGCACGCAGGTCGGGGCAATGTTCGCGGGCAGGTTGATGAGGCTCAGCGTCTCTCCTCCGAGCGCGACCTGTCCGGGCTTGCCTGGGCAGGGGTTGGCGATCAGGTCGGTGCCGAAGCCATGATCGTCGCGCACCGCGGCGACAAGCTGCCAGCCGCGGGAGATGAGTTTCGCGCTGAGCTCGGGCGGACGGCTGAAGGCGAAATCGATCCGGTAGCCCTGGGTCGGCTGGCCATTGAACCCGTCTGACCAGTAGACCTTCTGGCCGCTGACCGTGCCGATCAGATCGGCCAGCGCCTGCGAGGCATTGCTCAGACTGAGATACGACGCGCTGCTCTGCGCGACGCCGTTGTTCACCCCCAGACGCAACACCCCGGTCGGCGCCGGCGCGGCCCAGGCGGTTGTCCAGCCGAGGCAGGTGAGGAGCAGACCCGCTGAGAACAGGCGCCGAAGAATTGATGGAGGTTCAAAGGCAGAGCGGATATTGGGCATGGCGGGAGGAACGAAAGAGCGGGAATCGGCTCACATCGAATCAACTCGGGGCATCATAGACTGAGCAGTGGTCCGACTTTGCAGAGACGCGCAGCTTGTGCCGGAAGAGACGTAACGCGGCGTAACCGCGGCTTCCCGCAAGGTCTTGATCACGGAATTTTTTCGGGAGTTTTGTCGATGAGGGTCGATCCGCGCAGGCGTTTAAGCAGCCTGCACCGAAGTGCCTGGGTGCTGCTCGGCCTGACTGTGGCCGCCGCGCTGTCCGGCTGCGCGCCCGCGGCCAAAGATCAGCACTGGGCGATGGATTACATCGGCCCGAAGGACATGTTGCCGCTGCAGTTCACCGATCTGCGCAGCGGCGGCGGTGAGCCGGTTTCGGCGCAGAACCTGCGCGGTAAGGTCGTCGCGCTTTACTTCGGCTACACCCATTGCCCGGATGTGTGTCCGACGACCATGGCGCATCTGGCGCAGGCGCAGCAGTTGCTGGGCCGCGAAGGCAAGGACATGCAGATCGTTTTCGTCACTGTCGACCCGGGGCGCGACACGCCGAAAGTGGTGCAGACCTATGCCCATGCCTTCAGCCCGAGCGCGATCGGGCTGACCGGCACGCCGCAGCAGATAAAGGCGCTGGCCACGCGCTACCACGTCGCCTACAGCTACGGCAAGCCCGGTGCGCATGGCAACTACGTGGTCAACCACAGCGCGGCGATCTATGTGTTCGGCCCGCATGGCAATGGCCGGCTGATCGGCACCGAGCTGACGCCGCCGCAGGGCATTGCCCACGACGTGGCGCAGCTGCTGGCCGATGCGCACCGGCCGTGGTGGCAGCGGCTGGTGTGAGGCGGTCGGGCGGGGCGGGCGGCGCTCGTCTGCGCGCAGCGGGCTGCGCTGTCATGGCGTGAACGCGGCGCGGGCACAATCCGTTCTGTTGCCACGGGCTCAGCTTCAGCCAGCCCTGACCCGCTTGTTCATGCTCCTTAGCGCTATTCAATTTCGATGAAGCAACGCCTGACCTTTTCCGCGCCGCGCCGCGCCGCGCTGCGCGCCGCGGCCGTGCTGTCGCTGGCGCCAGTGCTGGCCGCGTGTCAGCGCCGCTCTGACCAGCATTGGGATCTGACCGATGTGCACGGCATCATGCCCGACCTCAAGTTCAGCCTCACCGACGACCAGGGGCGGCCGGTGACGGCGGAGAACTACCGCGGCAAGATCGTGCTGCTGTACTTCGGCTACACCCACTGCCCGGATGTGTGCCCGACCACGCTGCAGCTCGTGTCCAACGCGGTCGCCGCGCTCGGGCCCGATGCGGACAAGGTGCGCATTCTGTTTGTCAGCGTCGACCCCAAGCGCGACACGCAGGAGATTCTCAAGGCGTATGCCGCCGCGTTCAGCCCGCAGGCCGTGGGGCTGACCGGAACGATGCGCCAGATCGAGGACATCACCCGCCGCTACCGCGTCGCGTTCAGCTACGGCAAGCCCGATGCGCAGGGTAACTACGTTGTCGACCACAGCGCCGGGGTCTACGTGTTCGGGCCCAACGGCCACATCTGGCTGCTCGGCTCCGACACCAACCCGCCATCGGCCTGGGTGCACGACCTGAAGCAACTCATCGCTGATACCGCGACTTGAGCTGCGTGCGACGAACGGGCAGCGGCGCCGCGCCGCGAGCGCGCCTGTTGGTCGGAATCAGGCGTCCTGCAGCCGCCCGTCCACCAGCCGCAGCCGCCGCTGGCAGCGCGCGGCCACCGCCGTGTCGTGGGTGACGATGACCACCGCGGTGCCCTGCGCGCCAGCGGTGTCGAGCAGCAGCGCCAGCGCGTTGTCGGCGTTGGCGCGGTCGAGGTTGCCCGTCGGCTCGTCGGCCAGCAGCAACTGCGGCTGGGTCACCAGCGCCCGGGCGATGGCCACCCGCTGGCGCTCGCCGCCGGAGAGTTCGCCCGGGCGATGCGCCGCCCGCGCGACCAGCCCGACGGCTTCGAGCATCAGCCGCGCCGCGGCCTGCGCGCGCTCGGCGCTCTCGCGGCGGATGCGCAGCGGCATCGCCACGTTGTCCAGCGCGCTGAACTCCATCAGCAGGTGATGGAACTGGTAGACGAAGCCGACGTGCCGATTGCGCCAGCGTCCCTGCGCGGCGGCGCTCATCTGCGCCCAGTCGCGCCCGCACACCTCGATGCGTCCTCCGTCGCTTCTGTCCAGCCCGCCGAGCAGGTGCATGAGCGTGCTCTTGCCCGAACCGGACGCGCCGACGATGGCCACGGTCTCGCCGGGTGCGAGCCGCAGTGACACCTCGCGCAGCACCTCCACCGGCTGCGGCCCTTCGGTGTAGCGTTTTTGCACGCGTTCGGCGTGGAGTATCGGTTCGCTCATGTCTACGGCAAGATCACGCTGCATCGTAGTCGCGCAAGCCGACGCGCGGCCGCAGGCGGCGTATTTCGCGGCTCGGGGTCAGCCTCGGGGTCAGCCCAACCGGTTGTCGGCGACGTGGTAGCGCGGGTCTTCCAGCCGATTCACCTCAACCAGGCTGCCCGCTTTGTCGAGCAACTCGCGGCAGTCCGGGCTGAGATGGCGCAGGTGCAGCCGCTTGCCCGCCTGGCGGTAGCGTTCGGCAAGGGTGTCGATCGCAACGATGGCCGAATGATCCTTGACCGTGGCGTGCTGGAAGTCGATCACCACATCCTGCGGGTCCGACTTGGGGTCGAACAGCGAATGGAAGGACGCCACACTGGCGAAGAACAGCGTGCCTTCGATCTGGTAGATGCGCCATCCCTGTGCATCGGTGCGGGTCGTCGCGGTCATGCGCTTGGCGTGTTCCCAGGCAAACACCAGCGCGGCGACGATGACACCGACGACCACGGCAATCGCCAGGTCGGTGAGTACGGTGATCACCGTCACCGCGACGATGATCAGCGCGTCGGAGCGCGGCACCTTGCCGAAAACCCGCAGGCTGCCCCACTCGAAGGTCTTTTCGGCAACGACGAACATCACCCCGATCAACGCCGCCAGCGGAATGCGCTCGATCCACGCCGACGCGAACAGAATGAAGCTGAGCAGGGCCAGCGCAGCGACCACGCCGGACAGCCGTTTGAGGGCGCCGTTGTTGACGTTGATCATGCTCTGCCCAATCAGCGCACAGCCCCCCATGCCTCCGAACAAGCCCGCCGCGACATTGGCCGCGCCCTGCGCCACGCACTCGCGGTTGGGGCGGCCGCGGGTGTCGGTCATCTCGTCGATGAGATTGAGCGTGAGCAGCGATTCGGTCAGGCCAATGATCGCGAGAATCACCGCATAGGGCAGCACGATGCGTAGCGTGTCCAGGTTGAACGGCACGGCGGGGATGCTGAAGGCGGGCAGGCCGCCGGCGATCGACCCCATGTCGCCGACGGTGCGGGTCTGCACGCCCGTGGCTTCAACCAGCACGGTAATCGCAACGATGGCCACCAGCGGCGCCGGCACCGAGCGGGTCAGCCGCGGCAGCAGATAGATGATGACCATGGTCAGCGCGATCAGGCCGAGCATGGTCGCCAGTGGCATCCCGGTCATCCAGTGCAGTTGTCCGTCGGCGCCGACGGTCTTGAGCTGGCCGAGTTGCGCGAGAAAAATCACGATGGCCAGACCGTTGACGAAGCCCAGCATCACCGGGTGGGGCACCATACGGATGATCTTGCCCAGCCGCGCGAGCCCGAAGGCGATCTGCAAGATGCCCATCAAAATCACGGTCGCGAACAGGTATTGCACCCCGTGCTGGGCGACCAGCGCGACCATCACCACGGCGAGCGAGCCGGCCGCGGCCGAAATCATTCCCGGCCGACCACCGAACAGCGAGGTGATCAGCGCGACGATGAATGCCGCATACAGGCCAGTGAGCGGTGAAACCTGCGCGACCAGGGCAAAAGCGACGGCTTCGGGAACCAGGGCGAGGGCGACAGTCAGCCCGCTGAGCACGTTGGTGCGGATATCGGAGGAGGCAAAATTCATCAGGCGCAGCGGCCGCGCGGCAGGGCTGCGGCAGCCTGCCGGGCACGGCGAATCGGGTGTGGAGATCAGCCGGATGATGTTTTCCGGCGCGAAGGGTCGCAGCTTGCGGCGGCCCGGGGACTGCCGACAGGTCGACAGTCTGTGCAGACGAGGCACGGGGGAAGTCTAACAGCGCCAGTTTTCTGCGTTGGACGCGGCCTGTTCGGCAAACCGGCCATTCCGCCGGACGCAGGCCGCACCCCGGCGCGCAGGCCAACCTCATTGCGTTGACAACGCAAGCCGCCAGAGATCAGGTCTGGACGCTTTGAGCGGTGACGTACTCGGGCACCCACCCCTGCAGCCCAGACTTGATCACGGCCGAGTCGGCGTCGGCGCAGTCGCTGATCCAGCGCGCCAGCGCGTCGAGGTCGATCGGCTGCGGCGCCAGCCGCGCCACCCGCAGCTTGGGATGCGGGGTGGGCAGGGTGGTTTCGTCGTCGGCCAGCAATTCCTCGTAGAGCTTTTCGCCCGGCCGCAGACCGGTGAAGTGAATCGGCACCTCGTCCTCGCTTTTGCCCGACAGCCGAATCATCAGCCGCGCCAGATCGACGATTTTCACCGGCTCGCCCATGTCCAGCACATAGATCTGCCCGCTCTGCCCCATCAGCCCGGCCTGCAGCACCAGCTGCGCCGCCTCGGGGATGGTCATGAAGTAGCGCACGATCTCCGGGTGCGTGACCGTCACCGGCCCGCCGGCGGCGATCTGCGCGGCAAAGCGCGGCACCACGCTGCCGCTCGACCCCAGCACGTTGCCAAAGCGCACGGCGCAGCAGTGCGTGCCCGGGTGCCGCGCCGCGTGCGCCTGCAGCGCCAGCTCGGCCAGCCGCTTGCTCGCGCCCATGACGTTGGTCGGGTTGACCGCCTTGTCGGTGGAGATCAGCACAAATCGCCGCGCCCCGCAGGCGCTAGCCGCGCGCGCGGCGTTGAGGGTGCCGAGGACATTGGTGCGCAGCGCCTCGATCGCGTTGTCTTCCTCCATCAGCGGCACGTGCTTGTACGCGGCAGCGTGGAACACCACCGCCGGCCTGTGGCGCGCAAACAGCGTGAACAGCCGCTCGGGCTCGCGCACATTGGCGGTGTAGTAGCGCACCGCCAGCTCGGGGAAGCGCGCCTTGAATTCCTGCTCCAGGGTATAGATCGCGATTTCCGAAGCGTCGATGCAGATGATCTGTTGCACCCCGAAGCGCGCGATCTGGCGGCAGAGTTCCGAGCCGATGCTGCCGCCGGCGCCCGTGACCAGCGCGACCTGCCCGGCCAGCAGCTCGGACAGCCCGCGCACGTCGAGCTGCACCGCTTCGCGCCCGAGCAGATCGGCGAGTTCGAGCTGCCGCGGCGCGGCGCTGCTGCCGTGCAGCCAGTCGTCCGGCCGCGGCAGGGTCAGCAACGCGAGCTGGGCGTCGCTGGCGCGCAGCAGGGCGTCGCGCTTGCGGTTGATCCAGTAGTTCATCGAATCCAGGGCCGTTAACTTGGGCGCGCGCATTTGTTTGAGCACGTCCATCTGCAAATCGGGGTCTAT
>CAYMDM010000098.1:0-8269 GCA_964389235.1 uncultured Burkholderiaceae bacterium | reverse complement strand
CAGTTTTTCACCACCGGGTTCCACGACGCCGAAGTCGCCGCCAGCGAGGCGGTGGTCAGCTGGGGCGCACGGGCCGGGCAGATCGGCGCGACCAAGCTGTCGCGCGGTGCGGGCGCGTCGCGATTGATGGAACTGTGGCGGCAGGATCGCTTCATGGCCGGGCTGACCGACGGCGACCTGGAACGCTGCGCCAAGTATTTCCACTTCTACACCGTGCGCGCCAACGCCGACCTGATTGCGCAGGGCGAGACCGGCAGCTTCATGCTGGTGCTGCTGCACGGCGCGGTGGCGGTCGATCGCCTGCAGCCCTGGGGCGAGCGGCTGCGACTGACCGAGGTGCGCGCTGGCAGTCTGCTCGGCGAGATGTCGCTGGTCGACGCCGCGCCGCGCTGGTCTTACTGCACCACGCTGACCGAAAGCGAAATCGCCGTGCTCGAAGCCAGCGATCTCGACCAGATGATCGGCCAGGATCCGGCCGCGGCCTGCCGGCTGATCGGCTCGCTGGCGCGCCGGCTGTCGCTGCGGCTGCGCAAGCTCAGCGCCCGCGTCGCTGCCGTCACACCGGGTAGCTGAGCGCACCGCCTCTGGGCTGGAAAGGAGCCGTCATGGATCGCGATCAGGCGTCAAAATTCGTCAACGATCTGCTCCGGCTGATGATCAGCCGCGGCGGCTCGGATCTGTTTCTCACTGCGGACTTTCCACCGGCGATCAAGGTCGACGGCGCGGTGGCCAAGGTGTCGTCGCAGGCGCTGACCGCGCAGCACACCCTGGCGCTGGCGCGCTCGATCATGAACGACAAGCAGGCCGCCGAGTTCGAGCGAACCAAGGAGTGCAACTTCGCCATTTCGCCGCCCGGGCTGGGGCGCTTTCGCTGCAATGCGTTCATGCAGCAGGGCAAGGTCGGGCTGGTGCTGCGGCTGATTCCGCAGGATCTGCCGTCGATCGACGCACTTGGGCTGCCGCAGGTGCTCAAGACCCTGGCGATGAACAAACGCGGGCTGATCATTTTTGTCGGCGCCACCGGCTCGGGCAAATCGACCTCGATGGCGGCGATGCTCGATCACCGCAACGAAAACTCCCACGGCCACATCATCACGGTCGAAGACCCGATCGAGTTCGTGCATCCGCACAAGAACTGCATCGTCACCCAGCGCGAGGTCGGGCTCGACACCGAGAGCTGGGAAGCAGCTCTGAAAAACACCCTGCGGCAGGCGCCCGACGTGATTCTGATGGGCGAAATTCGCGACCGCGAAACCATGGAACACGCGGTGGTGTTTTCCGAAACCGGCCACCTGGTGCTCGCCACCCTGCACGCCAACAACGCCAACCAGGCACTGGACCGCATCATCAACTTCTTCCCCGAGGAACGGCGGCCGCAGCTGCTGATGGACCTGTCGCTGAATCTGCGCGCGCTGGTGTCACAGCGGCTGGTGCCGCTGCAGTCGGGCAAGGGACGGGTGGCCGCGGTGGAGATCATGATCAACTCGCCGCTGATCGCCGACATGATCTTCAAGGGCGAGCTCACCGAGATCAAGGACGTGATGCGCCGCTCGACCGAAATGGGCATGCAGACCTTCGACCAGTCGCTGTTCAAGCTGTTCGACGACGAGCTCATCACTTATGAAGACGCGCTGCGCAACGCCGATTCGGTCAACGACCTGCGGCTGCGCATCAAGCTCGACAGCAAGCGCGCGCGCAACGCCGACCTCGGCTCGGACACCGGCCATCTGGCCATCGTCTGACCGCGGCGCTGCGGCTCAATCGCCGGCTGCGGCGTTTGCCGGCATCGGCGCCGCCTCGAACTCTGCATCGAGCAGCTTGCGCACCGGCGCCGGCAGCCCCAGCGCTAGCGCTTCGGCGCGGCTGATCCAACGTCCCTGCTCCTCGCCGACGCGCGGGGTCGGGCGAATCTCCACCAGCAGCGGGGCCAGAGTCAGCTCGAAATGGGTGAAGCCGTGCCGCAGTTTTGGTAACTCGCGCTGCGCCACCACCTCCCCGGCCAGCGCTGCCGCTTGCAACGCCGAAGGAAAATCGCCGAACAGCGGTGGACACCACAGCCCCGGCCACACACCGACCGCCGGGCGGCGCTGCAGCCACAGCGCGCCGCTGTCCGCATCGCGCAGCCACAGCAGCACGTTTTGCCGCTGCGGGCGGGCGCGGCCCGCCGTGCCGCGCAACGGCAGGCTTTGCGGGTCGCCCTGCGCGCGGGCGATGCAGTCGGCGGCAAACGGGCAGCGCCCGCAGTCCGGCTGGCGCGGCCGGCACACCATCGCACCCAGATCCATCAACCCCTGGGTGTAGGCCGGCATGTCGGCGGAGGCGGGAAGCAGGGCTTCGGCCAGCGGCTGCAGCGTGCGCGTGCTGGCGCTGCCGTTGGCTTGCAGCTTCAGCCCGAAGGCGCGGCAGAGCACGCGGCGCACATTGCCATCGAGTATGGCCGCGCGCTCGCCAAAGCAGAATGCGGCGATCGCTGCCGCGGTGGACGCGCCGATTCCCGGCAGCGCCGCCAGCGCGGCCGCGCTGCGCGGAAATTGGCCCTGATGTTCGGCGACGACGATCTGCGCGCAACGGTGCAGGTTGCGTGCCCGCTGGTAGTAGCCCAGCCCGCTCCACAGCGCCAGCACCTCGTCGGTTTCTGCTGCGGCCAGCGCGTGCACATCAGGAAATCGCTGCACAAAGCGCGCGAAATAACCCAGCACGGTCTGCACCTGGGTCTGCTGCAGCATGATTTCCGACAGCCAGACGCGATACGGGTCGCGCACCTGCCAGGGCAGTTCATGGCGGCCGTGTGCCCGCTGCCAGGCGACCAGCCGGGCGGCGAAGTCGCATGGCCCGGTGGGCAGGGGCAAGGCCGCTGCGCGATCGGGCGAGCGGCCTGGTGAGAGGGGTGAACGCGGGCGGCGTGCAGTCATGCGCCGAGATTGTGCCGGGCGTGTGCCGGCTGCGCTGTGGCCGCTCGCGCAGTGAGCGTGCGGTGAGCAGCGCGGGCCAGCGCAACTGCGCCAGCCGCAGCGACGCTCAGCCGCCCAGTTCGGCGGCTGCCGCAGCAAACCGCGCGGTGACAGCGCTGCGCAATTGCTCGGCGTTTTCGCAGCGCGCGGTCATTTCGGTGAGACGATCCTGCAGCGAATCCTTGGTCTGCTCGATGCGCTGCAGGGTGCCGAGCCGGCGGTTGAGCTGGCGCTTGCGGTCGCGCACCTGGGTGTCGAGCTGGGCGACCGCGCTGCGATCCCAGTTTTCGACATCGCCCAGCGCGCGCTCGAACAGTTCGCGCACCCGCGCCGACAGCGAGCGCAGGGTTCGCGTCGCGTAAGCGCTGCTCTGCAGCCTGAACCAGTTGCTGCCCGACAGGTGCTCGCCGTAGGTGTGCGCCATGCGGTCGAATGCCTCGATGTGCGCGTGCAGCCGCAACACCCGCGGCGGCGCGACGGTGAAGCCGAAGTCGGCATTGACGCGGTCGAAGGCCGAGGCCAGCATCTGGCGGATTTCCTCGACCTGGGTTTCGGCATCGACCAGACGCTGGCGCAGGTCTTTGAATATCGCGTCGAGTTCGGCCTTGACCCCGACCTTGATGGTCGCCTGCCCGACGCGGGCGATCAGACGGTTGAGGTCATGCAGCAGCGAGGCCTCGCCGAAGCGCTCGCGCAGTTGGTCGAGCATGCGGCTGTTGACCGCGCGCAGCGCCAGCACCTTGGCCATGCCGGCGTCGAATTCGGTGCGCTCGGCCGCCAGCCGCTGCAGCAGCAGCGCGACCATGCCGGCGTTCTTGCCGCGCAGCCCACGCAGTTCGTCGAGCTGGCCTTGGGCCTCGTGCAGTTGCGCGCGCACCTGCTGTTCGATGTCGGCCTGCGCCGCGGCGAGCGCATCGCGCAGGCTGCCAGCGAGCATTTCCCGCCGCTGCAGATTCGCGGCCTGGTTGAGCGCATGTTCGAGCGCGCCCAGCCCCGAGCGGGCGAGCAGATCGGGGTCGGACTGGATACGGGCGATCAGCGCCTTCTGCGCCGACACCGCGAACACCCGCGCCGGATCGATGTGCAGGGTCTGCGCGGTCGAGCGCACCTGGCGGTCGATTTCGGCGGCCACTTCCTCCGGCTTGCGCAGCGGGTCCCACAGGGTGTCGACCTTGTTGAGCGCGACCAGGCTGCGCGCCCCGCTGTGCGGGCCGATGTGACGGTTCCAGATGTCCAGATCGCTGCGCGTCACCCCGGTGTCGGCGCCCAGCACAAACACCACCGCGTGCGCCGAGGGAATCAGCGACAGCGTCAGCTCCGGCTCGGCGCCCACGGCGTTCAGCCCCGGGGTGTCGAGGATGGTCAGCCCCTGGTCGAGCAGCGGGTGGGAAAAGTTGACCATCGCATGGCGCCAGCGGGGAATTTCCACCAACCCGTCCTCACCTGCCACTGCCGGCTCGTCCGGGTCGTGATAGAAGCCCAGCGCCTGCGCCTGCTCCAGCGGCACGCGCTGGGTGTCTGACAGATGCGCCAGGGTCAGCGCCAGGCCGTCGGCGTCGCCGCGTTCCAGCGGCAGTTGCAGCCAGACCTGCGGGCTGGCCTTCCACTGCGCCAGGGTCTGCTCCTGCAGCCGGGTTTCGATCGGCAACAGCCGCATGCCCTGCGGCTGCGACGGGTCGGAGTACAGCTCCATCGGGCACATGGTGGTGCGCCCGGCGCCCGCCGGCAGGATGCGCTGGCCGTGGCCGGAGAAAAAGATCGCGTTGATCAGCTCGGATTTGCCGCGCGAGAACTCGGCGACGAACGCCAGGGTCATGCGGTCGTTTTCCAGCCGCTCGGCCTGCTGCAGCAACAGCGGGCGCACCCGTTCGAGGTCCAGCCCGCTGTCTTCCAGCCACTGCGCCAGCGACTCCAGCGCATGCAGCCGCTCGCGGCGCCACGCGGCGAAGTCGAACAGGCCGGTGGCCAGGATCGGGGTTTCGACGGTCGGGTTCATGAGTTCGGACTCGGACGGATGGCGGGCGGTCGGGACAGAATCGCCGCGCCCGTTGCCGACAGGCGGCGTGACGCTGCCGGGCGCGGCGATCTGTGGAGCGAAGTACACCATGCACCCGTCGCTTTGAGCAGTGCCAGCCGGACGATCAGCGCCGCGGTTTGAGAAGTTTTTGGCAGCTCGGGCAGAAATACGTGCTGCGCCCGCCCTGCACCCGGCGGCGGACAGGCGTCCCGCACACCCGGCAGGGCTGTCCTTCGCGGTCGTAAACCGCGGCCTGCACCTGAAAGCAGCCGAACTCGCCGTTGGCGTGAGAAAAATCGCGCAGGCTGCTGCCGCCGGCGGCCACGGCCTGCCGCAGCACCTGGGCGATCGCCGCTGCCAGCCGGTCGGCCTGCGCGGGCCCGATGCGGTCGGCCGGGGTGTGCGGGGCGATGCCGGCGCGAAACAGCGCTTCGCAAGCGTAGATATTGCCGACCCCGGCCACCACGTCCTGCGACAGTAGCAGCAGCTTGATCGGCGCGCTGCGTCCGCGCAGCGCGGCCAGCAGTTGCCGTCCATCGAACCCGGGGGCGAGCGGCTCGGGTCCGAGATGCCGCAGCAGCGGGTGCGCCGGCGCGTCGGCGGTCCAGACCACCGCGCCGAAACGCCGCGGGTCGCGCAGCCTCAGCTGCCCACGGTCGAGGCGGAGCACGACATGGTCGTGCGGGCCGGGCACTTCGTCAGGTTGTGTCGCCGGGGTGAAGCGCAGCGAACCCGACATGCCCAGATGCACGATCAGCCAGCCCGAATCGAGCCGCAGCAGCAGGTATTTGCCGCGTCGTTCGACGCTGCGGATGGTCTGGCCGACGAGGGCCTCAGGCGCCGTGCCCAGCGGCCAGCGCAGCGGCTTGCCCAGGGTCACGCCCTGGATGCGCGCGCCGGCGAGGGACGGCGCCAGCCCCTGGCGGGTGACTTCGACTTCGGGCAGTTCGGGCATGGGCGAATTGTGCCCGCCGCGGGCCGTCTGCGTCGGGCTTGCTGGACTAACATCGGCAGCGTTTGCACAACCCGGCGCGGGCCGGACGTCCGCGCTGATCGATCGACCGCCGCTTTCTGGATTTTCGATGCGCCTTGCTGCCCTCGCCTCGGCCGTTGTGCTGGCCACCGCTTCTGTCACACCGGCCTGGGCGCAGACGTCAGCCTCGTCGCGGCCCGATGCGCAGACCGAGGCGCGCTACCTGTTTGCGGTGCTCACCGGCGAAATCGCCGCCAACACCGGCCACCCCAACGTCGCCTACACCGAGCTGCTCAAGGCCGCGCGCGATCTGGAGAACCCTGCGCTATTCCGCCGCGCCGCCGAAGTTGCGCTGCGCTCGGGCGCGCCCGACAAGGCGCTGGCGGCGGCGCAGGCGTGGCGCCGGGCGCTGCCCGACTCGCCCGAGGCGCGCTCCTGGGTGGTGCAGTTGCAGCTCGCCACCGGCCATCAGAAAGAGGCGGCCGAGAGCATCGCGCAGGATCTGGCCCGCACCCCCGAGCCACAGCGCGGCCAGGCGATCGCCTCGCTGCTGCCGCTGGCGCTGCGCGCCGACGATCCCGCGGCGGCGCTGGCGCTGATGCAGAAGGCGCTGGCCGGGCAGCAGCAGTTCGCGCAGACCCATGTGGTCATCGGTCTGCTCAAGCAGCGGCTGGGCGACAACGCCGCGGCGATGGCCGAGGCGCAGCAGGCGCTGAAAATCGATCCGACCCTGGTGCAGGGCGCGGCGCTGATGGTGCAGTCTTACGCCGCCGACCCGATCGCCGCCGATGCCGGGCTGCGCGCCTTTTTCGCCGCGCAGCCCGGCGACCCCGAGCTGCGGTTGGCCTGGGCGCAGGCGGCGCTTCAGGCGCAGCGCGATGGCGTGGCGCTGCAGCAGTTGCAGCAAGTGGTCAAGACCATGCCGCACAACGCCCGTGCGTGGCTGCTGCTGGGCAATCTGCAGACCGAATTCGGCGAGCCGGCCAAGGCGGTCGAATCGCTGCAGCAATACCTGCAGGTCGCGCGTGGTGAAGACAACCCGCGGCTGCTGTCGGCCGGCTATCTGGCGCTGGCCGAAGCAGCGCGCAAGCTCGGCGACGTCGCCCAGGCCAACCGCTGGCTCGACCAGGTCAAGGCCGACGGCGACAGCCGTGTCGCCCTCACCACCTCGCGCGCGCAACTGCTGGTGCAGCAAGGGCAGGTCGATGCCGCGATGCACCTGGTGGGCAATCTGCCGGGCAACACCCCCGAGCAGCGCAAGACCCGGCTGTTCGCTCGCGCCCAGGTGTTGCGCGAGGCCAGGCTCTACGAGCCGGCCTTCCAGGTGCTGCAAGGCGCGGTCAAGCAGTTTCCGGACGACCCGGACGTGCTCTACGAAGCAGCGATGATGGCCGACAAGGCCGGGCATTTCGGCACCATGGAGCAGTGGCTGCGCAAGGTCATCCGCCTCGATCCGCAATTCCAGCCGGGTTACAACGCGCTGGGCTACACCATGGTCGAGCGCGGGCAGTCGCTGCCCGAGGCGCGCAAGCTGATCGAGCGGGCGCTGCAACTCGCGCCGGGCAACCCCTTCGTGCTCGACAGCCTGGGCTGGCTGGACTACAAGCAGGGCCGGCTGCCCGAGGCTGAAAAGCATCTGCGCGAGGCGTTTGATGCCCGTCCTGACCCCGAAATCGCCGCTCACCTCGGCGAGGTGCTGTGGGCGCTGGGGCAGCCCGATCAGGCGCGCAAGATCTGGCAGGACGCCCAGCGCCGCGCGCCCGACAACGCCGCGCTCAAGGCCGTGATGCAGAAATATGGCGCGGTGCACTGAGGCGCTGAGGCCGCCGCCCCAGCGCGGCGTCATCGCCCGGCGCCTCGCGATTGCGCTGTTCGCGGCCGGTTCTGCGCTGCTCGCCGGCTGCGCCGCGCCGCAGCTGCAACCGTCTGCAGCCCATGCGGCCGCGCAGCCGCCAGAGCAGATCGTCGGCCGAATTTCCCTGGTGCGCGGCCAGCCGCCGCAGGCGATGTATGGCGGATTCCGGCTCGTCCTCGAAGGCGACGGCGGGCGTTTCGACCTGTTTTCCCCGCTCGGGCAGATGCTGGCGCAGGCGAGCTGGAACGACGGCGGCGCCCGCGTGGACGATGGCCGCAGCGTGCAGCGCTACCCCAGTTTCACCGCGATGACCCAAGCCGTACTGGGCATCGCCCTGCCGCGCGCGGCGCTGCAGGACTGGGTGCAGGGCCGGCCCGCGGCCGGGCTGCCGTCGCAGCCGCTGGCCGGGGGCGGATTCGAGCAGCTCGGCTGGGCGGTGCAGGCGCAGCGGCGCGACGGCCGGCTGGCGCTGA
>CAYMDM010000097.1:0-8508 GCA_964389235.1 uncultured Burkholderiaceae bacterium | reverse complement strand
CCGCCGGCCAGCCCCAGCCAGTCCGGCAGACTGCGCGGCAGCGGCAGCCCGCCTTCGGCCGGCCACAGCACGATGGCCGCACCGACCAGCGCCAGCGCCAGCCGCGCCGCGCCGCCGGCATGCAGCCGCTCGCCCAGCAACGCCCACGCCAGCAGCGCCGCCCACACTGGCATCAGATAGAACAGCAGCACCACCCGCACCACGTCGCCGCTGGTCACGCCCCAATTGAACGCGGCATTGGTCGCCCCCGCGGCCAGCGCGATGCTCCACAGCGCCGGCTGCGCCAGCAGTTGCTGCAGCGCCCGCGGCTGCGCCGCGGCGATGAGCCCGCTGCCCACCACATACATCGCCGCCGTGGCCCACAGCGGCGGCAGCCCCAGCCCCTGCAGATGGCGGAACGGCCACCACGACAGTCCCCACACCGTGGCGTTGAGCAGCAGCCCGCCGACGGCCGCTGCGCGCAGTGCTGGCCGCATGTCAGCGCCCCCGCAGCTCGGCGAGGCCCGCGGCCAGCGTGGCTGCCGACAACTCGCCGATGTGCAGCCGCGCCACCTGGCCGTCTGCGCGCACGAACAGCGTGGTCGGAAAACCGGGCGAGTCGTAGGCGCGCATCAGCGCCTGCTGCGGGTCGAGCAGCACCAGCGGCGGCGAGAGTTGCTGTGCGCGCAGGAAATCGGCCACCCGCTGTGCCGGCTCGCCTTCGGCCACCAGCACGATGCGCGCCCCGCGCGCGCCCAGCGCGGCCTGCTGCTTCGCAGCCTGTACCAGCATCGGCAGCTCGCGCCGGCACGGCGGGCACCAGGTGGCCCAGAGGTTGACCACCAGCGGCTGCCCTTGCAGGCTGCGCAGCGCCACGGGCTGGCCGGAAAGGGTCTGCAGTGTGAGGTCGGGCAGCGGCGGGCGCTGCGGCTGCGTGGCGGCCAGTATCGCTGCGCCGCCGAGCACCAGCGCCGCGCCAAAACCCACAGCCAGCGGCAGGCTGCGTCGCAGCGCCGGCCGCCGCCAAAGCCAGAACAACGTGCCCGCGACCAGCACGCCCCATCCGGCCCAGGGTTCGAAGCCGCGGTCGCGCACGTCGAGCATCGACAGCACGCCCGAATAATCGCCCCAGTGCCGCAGCACAAAACCGATGCGAGCGGCCACCAGCGCGAGGATCAGCAGCGGCAGCAGCGGCGGCTCTGCATCGCCCCAGCCGCGGCCGCGCAGCAGGCCGACCAGCCACACCGCGCCGACATAGCCCAGCACCAGCAGCAGCGGGCCGAACGGCAGCGCCAGGGGCCCGAGTCGCAGCGCGTCCATCAGCGGCAGGTGTGGCGCGAGATGAACCCGCTCACACCGGCAGGTTGTCGCCGTGGCGGGTTTCGCCGATCAGCTGCGTCCAGTCGCGCTGGCGCATATTGCGGCGATGCCAGAGGATCACCGCGAACATGGTCGCGCAGACGAACAGCCCGAAAATCGCGATCACACCGGGCACCGGCAGGTTCAGCCGGATGAGCAGCGCGTAAAACGACAGCATCACCAGCACGCTGACGTTCTCGTTGAAGTTCTGCACCGCAATCGAGTGCCCCGCCGACAGCAGCACATAGCCGCGGTGCTGCAGCAGCGCGTTCATCGGCACGACGAAAAATCCGGCCAGCGCGCCGGTGAAAATCATCAGCGCGTAGGCCACCAGCATGTGCAGCGGCACGTGCAGCCCGAGCAGATCGAGCGACACCGCGGGAAACCAGTCGCGATGGAACACCGCGAGCACAATGGTCATCCCACCCATCGCTACCCCCAGCGGCAGCACCGCCAGGCTCTTTTTGAGGGGAATGCGCAGCGCCGCGGCAATCGCCCCGCCTGCCACACCGAAGGCCACCGCGGCCTGCATCACCGAAGCGGCGCTCAGGTCCAGCCCCAGCGCGTACTCGGCCCACTTGAGCACGATGAACTGCAGCGTCGCCCCCGCACCCCAGAACAGTGTGGTGACCGCGAGCGAGATCTGCCCCAGCTTGTCGCGCCACAGCACTTTCATGCAATGCGCAAAATCGGCCAGCAGCCTGATCGGGTTGGCGTGCTGGTGGGTGTAGCGCGCGCCGGTGTCGGGAATCTTGAGGTTGCACAGCGCGGCGATGCCGTAGACCACGGTGATGACCAGGATCGCCGCTTCCGGCGCGGTGTCCACGCCGATGAAATGCAGCCCCGGCAGGCCCAGCAGCAGCCCGGCCGCGGTCTGGCTGACCAGAAAGCCGCCGAGCACGGTACCGAGAATGATGGACCCCACGGTCGTGCCCTCGATCCAGCCGTTGGCCGCCACCAGCTGCTGCGGCGGCAGAAGCTCGGTGAGGATGCCGTACTTGGCCGGGGAATAAGCCGCCGCGCCCAGGCCGACCACGCCATAGGCCAGCAGCGGATGCACAGAGGCGAGCATCAGAATGAGTCCGGCGACCTTCACCAGATTGGTGATGAACATCACCTTCCATTTCAGGATCGCATCGGCGAACGCGCCGACATACGGCGCGAGCAGCACGTAGGAAATGGTGAAGAAGAACTTGAGCAGCGGGGTCATCCACGCTGGCGACTGCATCTGCACCAGCAGGGCGATCGCGGCGATCAGCAGGGCGTTGTCGGCGAGCGAAGAAAAAAACTGCGCCGCCATGATCCAGTAAAAGCCTTTTTTCATGCGGAACGCCCGCCAACGGGGGCTGGGAACACGGGGAATTGGCGGGAGCGCGCGGGCAGCGGGGCTGGCTGGTATGGAACGGAACTGCACCGCTTCGGGGCGGGCAATGGGCGCGGGTTATAGCACAGGGCTTTTGCGACAATGGCCGGAAAACACCGCGGCGGCAGCGCCCCCGTGTCGCACCCGCCAGCCGCCACACACCACCGTTCACCTGCGCCGAGCGCACCCCGCCATGCCCCGCCCCATCGCAGCCCTCATCCACCCTGAAGCCGTCGCGCACAACCTGGCCCGGGTGCGCCGCGCCGCACCCGGCGCGAAGGTATGGGGCGTGGTCAAGGCCGGGGCGTATGGCCACGGCATCGCCCGCGTGTTCGACGCGCTGCGCAGCGCCGACGGCATCGCCCTGCTCGACCTGGCCGAGGCCGAGCTGGTGCGATCGCTCGGCTGGGGCGGGCCGATTCTGCTGCTCGAAGGCGTGTTCGCCCCGGCCGATCTGGCGGTGTGCGAGCGGCTCAACCTCTGGCATGTTGTGCACAGCGCCCAGCAGATCGACTGGCTGGCCGCGCACCGCGGCGCGCGCACCCACCGCGTGTTCCTCAAGATGAACACCGGCATGAACCGCCTGGGTTTTCCGCCCGAGACCTACCGCTCGATGTGGACGCGGCTGCGCGCGCTGCCGCAGGTCGGCGACATCACCCACATGACCCACTTCGCCCGCGCCGACGAGGCGGGCGGCATCGACGCCCCACTCGCCCGTTTCGAGCGCACGGTGGCCGACCTGCCGGGCGAGCGCAGCGTCGCCAACTCGGCGGCGGCGCTGCGCGAAGGCAGCAACCCGCGCGTCGCCGCCGACTGGGTGCGCCCCGGCATTGCGCTCTACGGCAGCTCGCCGACCGCGCTGTCGCCCGACGCCGCGCACTGGGGGCTGCGCCCAGCGATGAGCCTGCGCAGCGAACTCATCGACCTGCAGCATCTGCGCGCCGGCGACCAGGTGGGCTACGGCGGCATCTACACCGCGTCGGCCGACATGACCATCGGCATCGTCGCCTGCGGCTACGCCGACGGCTACCCGCGCACCGCGCCCAACGGCACCCCGGTGGTGGTCGACGGCGTGCTCACCGCCACCGTCGGCCGGGTGTCGATGGACATGCTCGCGGTCGACTTACAGCCGCTGCTCGCGCCCGGCCGCACCCCGCGCGTGGGCAGCCCGGTGCTGCTGTGGGGGCGCGACGCGCAAGCCGAGCTGTCGATCGACCGCGTCGCCGCTGCCTGCGGCACCCTGGGCTACGAGCTGATGTGCGCGCTGGCGCCGCGGGTGCCGGTGCGCATCGAATAAGCCGATGGCCAAGGCCGCCAGCGTTTATGTGTGCTCCGCCTGCGGCGGGCAGAGCGCCAAATGGCAGGGCCAGTGCCCGCATTGCGGCGCGTGGAACACCCTGGAAGAAACCCGCGCCACGCCCGCAGCCAGTGTCAGCGGGCAACCCGGCGCACGCCACGGCGCCGCTAGCGCGGCGCTGGCGATGCTCGCCCCGGCCAGCGGGCCGATGCTGCTGCAGCAGGTGCAGGCCGAGCGCCACGCCCACCGCGCCAGCGGCAGCGACGAACTGGACCGCGTGCTCGGCGGCGGGCTGGTCGCCGGCGGGGTGCTGCTGCTCGGCGGCGACCCGGGCATCGGCAAGTCCACCCTGCTGCTGCAGGTGCTGGCGCACCTGGGCCGCAGCGAGCCGGTGCTCTACATCAGCGGCGAGGAATCGGCCGCGCAGGTCGCGCTGCGCGCGCAGCGTCTGGGGCTCAAGGATGCGCCGGTGCATCTGATGGCCGAAACGCGGGTCGAAGCGATGCTGCAGGCGATTGCCGCCGGCCACGCCGGCCAGCCCTTCGCCGCGGTGGTGGTCGACTCCATCCAGACCGTCTACACCGAGGCGCTGTCGGCCGCGCCCGGCTCGGTGTCGCAAGTGCGCGAATGCGCCGCGCTGCTCACCCGCGCGGCCAAGCTCGCCGGCTTTTCGCTGCTGCTGGTCGGCCACGTCACCAAGGAAGGCGCGCTGGCCGGCCCGCGGGTGCTCGAACACATGGTCGACACCGTGCTGTATTTCGAGGGCGACACCCACTCGCGCTTTCGCCTTATTCGCGCGACCAAAAACCGCTTTGGCGCGGTCAACGAACTCGGCGTGTTCGCGATGACCGAGCACGGCCTCAAAGGCGTGTCCAACCCCTCGGCGATTTTTCTCTCCACCCACGCCGAGCCGGTGCCCGGCGCCTGCGTGCTCGCCACGCTGGAAGGCACGCGGCCGCTGCTGGTCGAGGTGCAGGCGCTGGTCGACACGGCTGCTGCCCCGAGCCCGCGCCGGCTTTCGGTCGGGCTGGATGCAGCGCGGCTGGCGATGCTGCTGGCCGTGCTACACCGCCACGCCGGCGTGGCCTGCGGCGACCAGGACGTGTTCGTCAACGCCGTCGGCGGGGTGCGCATCGCCGAGCCGGCGGCCGATCTGGCCGTGTTGCTGGCCATCCACAGCTCGCTGCGCAACCGGGCGCTGCCGCGCGGCCTGCTGGCGTTTGGCGAAGTTGGCCTGGCCGGCGAAATCCGCCCCGCCCCGCGCGGGCAGGAGCGGCTGCGCGAAGCGGCCAAGCTCGGCTTTTCCCGCGCCATCATCCCCGCCGCCAACGCCCCCAAAGCCGCCAGCGCTCGCGCCTTCGAAGGACTGGAGCTGCACCCGGTGTCGCGCATCGACGAGGCGCTGCAGGTGCTGCGCGACCTCGCGGCCTAGCGCGGCGCGCCAACGCAACGCCCCGAGGCCGCCCCCCTTCCCACAGCACGGCAAACCTGCGCCCGCGCCGAGCGACGGCGCTGCGCCGCGATCAGCCTGCGCGTTGCTGCAGCGGATGCCGCACCCGCTGCAGCGCCCGCAGCGACAGCGCCTTGGCCCCGTCCAGCCACGGCTTTTCTCCCACCGGGCGCAGATGCCGCAAACCGAGGCGACGCAGCCGGGCGTTGAGCTGGTGCGCGGCGGTGATGCGGTCCGACCCGCGGGTACGAAACGTCAGAGCCAGCGACACCGACAGGTTCGAATGCGTCCACACCCGGTGCGGCGCGATGAACGGGTGATGTACCCCCAGCCCCGGCCGCAGCGCAAAGTGCATCGCCCGCGCCTCAAATTCCGGGCGATATGGCGGGCGCGCCCCTTCGTAGGCGAGCAGCCGGTCTTTCTGCTCGGCCGACAGGATCACCGGATCGTCCTGTCGCCACAGATCGACGGTCTTTTCGCCGCGGATCTGCAGCAGGAAGTTCATCTCCCGATCCATGTGATAAGGCGTGACCGCGCCCTGCGCCGAAATGAACACATAGGCCGAATACCAGGTGATGTGCGGGTCGAGGGCGTGCACCTGCACGGCGATCTCGGCCAGCAACGCCTCGATGTGCGGGCGGTACTGCGCGTCCTTCTCCGGGTTGTTGATGCACACGTAGCCATGCAGCGGCTCGAAGTGATCGAGCAGATGGTCGAGGGTCAGCCCGTCGCCGGAACGGAACGAGGCGTCGAAATCGGCATCGGGCGCGATGTCGCCGCGGCGGAACTTCACCTGCGACGCCGGCAGCCGGCGCGCCAGTTCGAACAGCGGCTCGATCTCGAACAGCGGATGCTCCGTCAGCCGATGGCCGATCAGAAACGGCGCGCGGTTGTAGTGTTGCCGCATCTGCTCGGCATCGAACTGCAACCAGCCTTGGCTTTGGGTTTTCCCACGCTGCAGCAGACGCGCATACGCCGCGTCATCAACGAATTCACCCAGCATGATGGACTCCAGGGAATGTGGTTGTTGTGCAGCCCAATCTAGAGCGGCCGGGGCACCGCGTCCATCCGCTGCGCCCCGCATACCTCCCCCACACCCGGGGGAGCGGCGGCGCTGATCAGCGCCCGGGCAAGGCGCCTGCCGCCTTGTGCACAACGGCGCCCGCGGTCGTCCGATGCCAATCGGGCCGCGCAGCGGCCGCTCGGCGCTGCCCCGCCCGCGCTGGGTCGGGCTGGTGCAGCGCGCGGTAGCGCGCGACCATGCCGGCAAAAATCCAGAAATTGGTCATCAGATTGCCGTCGACAAAACGGCTGCCGTAGAGGTTGACCAAGGCCACGGCAATCACCATCAGCCATAGCCCGACCCCGTAGACCTTGGACTGCGGCGAGTCGTCGATTTTCTCCACCGACCGCCCCAGCTTGAACAGCCCCCACAACAGCACCAGCATCGCCACCGGCGCCAGCAGCCCGTCCTCGGTGGCGCACAGCACGTAGTAGCCGTTGGCGTCCTGCTCGGCGGCGGCCGGGGCGTAGTTGCCGATGTCGCGCGCAAAGTGGTTCAGGCCGATGCCCCAGGGCGCGCGCTCGATCATTTTTTCCGCGCCCGACCAGATCAGATAGCGCTGATCGCTGGCGGTGGCGATCTGCTGCTGCAGCGACGTTCCGCCGCCCACCGTGCCCGGCATCGCGCTCTGGGTGCTGAACGCCGAGTCGATGCGCTGCACCACCCCGGCGGGCAGCCAGTGGCTGTAGTTCATCAGCGCAATCAGCACGACCACGGCAAGCAGCGCATTGCGCCGCAACGCCAGCACCAGCGCGAGCACCGCGAGAATGATGTACGACTGCCGCGACAGCGTGAAGTAATCGACGAACACCCCGAACAGCGCCACCAGCAGCGCCATCCCTCGCACCGTGCGGGTGCCGCGCCAGTAAAGCGCCGTCACCGTCAGCAGCGCAATGTAGAGCGCGTAGTAGGCCGACGAACGGTTGGCGTCGGCCGTGTCCCAGCTGAACGGCGCGGCCACCCGCCGCGCCACGTTGAAGCTGAAGCCGTAGTCCTGCGCCTGTCGAAACCCCAGATACACATCGACGAACACCGTGAACAGGATCACCAGAAACAGAAAGCGGATGGTCTTGTCGTCGCGCACCGCGTGATACGCGATGAAAAAAAACAGCATGTAGACAATGATGTTCTTCAGCACCGACAGATCGGCCAGCATCGTCGAGGCGTCATACACCTGCCCGATCACAAAGCCCCAGGTCATCACCGCGAAAAAGAACAGGAACGCCCGCTTGAGCGGCGCCGGGTCGGGCGGCTGGGTCTTGTCGCGGTACGCCAGCAGCAACAGCAGCAACGCGACGAACAGCAGGTTGGTGATGTTGACCCCGACCAGCGAAAAGTCGGGAAAGTGCGACTGATTGGGGATGTAAAAAATCGTCGCCGCCAGCAGCCACTTCAGCGGCGTGGGCGTGACGCGCGGCAACGCGGGCGCGGCCGCCGTGCGGGTGGAGGAGGGCATCACCGTTCCTTCAGGGCAAGAGTCATGGGTGCAATGCTCGCACCGCGACGCGCCCCGATGGCCCGCGCGCGGCAGGCTCGTCGGACGGTCGCCGCCGCCCTGTCCGGCCCGGTTCGGTGAGCCCCGTGGCGGCAGACGCCCCCCGGTTTTCCCGCTGCGTGCCGGTGCGATTCAACCGGGCCGATTGCGTTCCGTTGGCGCCTGCGCTCCCCCCGGAGTTGCGGGAGGTCAGGCCGCGCGTGTCCGTTTCCCCTTCGCCCGCGCCCACCGACCTGCCGCCTTCGCCGCCCCACCCCAACCCTGGCCCGCGACCCGGCCCGAGTAGATGCGCGCCGGCGCCGCGGCGCTGGCCGCCAGCGCGCCACCGCTGACCATCGAGGCGCTGGCCACCCGCTTCAAAGGCCGGGGCGGCTGGAAAAAATACCTACGCTGCTACTCGACACCCTCGAAGCGCTGGGCCGCGCCCGCGGTGACGGCATTCGCTGGGCCGCCGGCGCCGCGGGCTGACTGCGCCGCGGCTGCCCCACCCCGCGACCGGCGC
>CAYMDM010000096.1:1991-8561 GCA_964389235.1 uncultured Burkholderiaceae bacterium | reverse complement strand
TGGCGGCGCTGCTCGCCCCGCCGGCCGACGCCGAGGGATGGGGCATCGCGCGCAGCCTCGGCGCGGCGCTGGCGCTGGCCGGGGCGTGGACGCTGGGTGAGTGGCTGCGCGGCACGGTGTTCACCGGATTTCCCTGGCTGGCGCTGGGGTATGCGCAGGTTGGCAACGTGCTCTCCGGCTACGCGCCGCTGCTCGGCCAGCTCGGCGTAGCGTTTGCCGCGGCGCTGGCCGCTGGGCTGCTGGCGGTGCTCAGCCGTGCAACGGTGGCCGCGGCTGCCGCGGCGGTGGCGCTGCTACTGGCGGTGGCGCTCGGCGGCTGGGCTTCCTCGCAGGCGCGGTGGACGCATCCCGTCGGTGCGCCGCTGACGGTGGCGCTGCTGCAGGGCAATGTGCCGCAGTCGGAAAAGTTCCAGCCCGAAAACCTCGGACCGACGCTGCAGCTCTACGGCCAGTGGCTGCGCGACACCCGCGCCGATCTCATCGTCACCCCGGAAACCGCGGTGCCGGTGCTGCGGCAGGATCTGTCACCGGGCTATCTGCACGACATCGAAGCCGCGCTGCGCGCGCAACACGCGCAGGCGTTGCTGGGCATTCCGCTGACCCGCGGCGCCGACGCCTATACCAACAGCGTCATCGGTCTGGGAAGCGCGCAGCCCTACCGCTACGACAAGGCACACCTGGTGCCGTTCGGCGAGTTCATCCCCTACGGATTCCACTGGTTCGTGCGGCTGATGAACATGCCGCTGGGAGACTTCGCCCGCGGCACCTACGACCAACCGCCCTTCGTGGTGCGCGGGGTCAAGGTCGCGCCCAATATCTGCTACGAAGACCTGTTCGGCGCCGAGATGGCGCAGCGCTTTCGCCACGCGGCCGACGCGCCCAATGTGTTCGCCAACCTCACCAACCTCGCATGGTTCGGCGACACCATCGTGATTCCGCAACACCTGGAAATCGCCCGCATGCGCTCGCTGGAGTTCCAGATTCCGGGCATCCGCGCGACCAACACCGGGGCAACCGCGATCATCGACGCGCACGGCCGGGTGGTCGCCGAACTGGCGCCGTTCACCGTCGGCGTGCTGCAGGGCAAGGTTCAGGGCTACTCGGGGCTGACGCCTTTCGCCTGGTTTGCCTCACGCTGGGGCGACGCGCCGGTGGTGGGGCTGGCGCTGCTGGCCTTGCTCGCCGGCTGGGGCTTGGCGCGACGGCAGCGGGGCGGCACCGCGAACCACAGCGCGACGGTGTAGATGCCCACCGCCACGTAAATCAGCGTGAACACCCATAGCGGCAGCGGCCAGTAGATCAAGCGGTCGACCCAGGTCTGGATCAACCCGGCTCCATAGCCGGCGCGACCGGCGCGTTGCAGCAGGTCGCTCTCCCAATCGGTGAGAAAGCACGCCCGCCCCAGCGCCGCCTGCGCCGCGACCACCACCAGCGCGGCCAGATGCAGCGCCCGCCACGCGCAGCCGCGCACCCAGCCCCAGCCGCGCCACGCCCCCAGCGGCACCACAATCAACCCGCCGACGTTGAACGCGATCACCACGACGTGCAGCGCCAGCACGGCATGGGCGAGCAGCAGATCGGTCGAGGCGGACATCGCGGGGTTTGGATCAGGGCCAAGGCCATCGCGCGCAGCCGCTTCGCGCCCCGGCTGCCGCGCAGGCGATTCCTACAATAGCCCGTTTTGGACTCGGCGGCCGCCATGCGCACCTTTCAGCAACTCATCCTGACCCTGCAGAGCTACTGGGCCGACCGGGGCTGCGCGCTGCTGCAGCCGTATGACATGGAAGTCGGCGCCGGCACCAGCCACACCGCCACATTCCTGCGTGCGATCGGCCCCGAACCCTGGCGCGCCGCGTATGTGCAGCCCAGCCGCCGGCCCAAAGACGGGCGCTACGGCGACAACCCCAACCGCCTGCAGCACTACTACCAGTACCAGGTGGTGCTCAAACCGGCGCCGGCCGACATCCTCGACCTGTATTTGGGCAGCCTGCAGGCGCTGGGGCTGGACCTCCAGAGCAACGACGTGCGCTTTGTCGAGGACGACTGGGAGAACCCGACGCTGGGCGCCTGGGGGCTGGGCTGGGAGGTGTGGCTCAACGGCATGGAAGTCACGCAGTTCACCTACTTCCAGCAGGTCGGCGGCATCGACTGCAAGCCCATCACCGGCGAAATCACCTACGGCCTGGAACGGCTGGCGATGTATCTGCAGGGGGTGCAGAGCGTCTACGACCTGGTGTGGACCGAAACCGAAGTCGCCGGCAACAAGGTGCTGCTGAAGTACGGCGACGTGTTCCACCAGAACGAAGTCGAGCAAAGCGCGTACAACTTTGAGCACAGCGACGCGGCGTTTCTGTTCGACGCGTTTACCGCGCACGAAAAGCAGGCCAAGGCGCTGATGGCCGCGCAGCTCGCACTGCCGGCGTACGAGCAGGTGCTCAAGGCCGCGCACACCTTCAACCTGCTCGACGCACGCGGGGCGATTTCGGTCACCGAGCGCGCCGCGTACATCGGCCGCATCCGCAACCTTGCCCGCGGCGTCGCGCAGGAATACCTCGACAGCCGCTCCCGCCTGGGCTTTCCGCTCGCGCCGCGCGCCTGGGCGGACGAAGTGCTCGCCCAGCTCGCACAGAAAAAAGCCGCCTGACCGCCCGCCGCGCCCGCTTCCGCCTGCCTCCGCGCGCCGCGTCGCTGCGCCACCGGGCCAGACCTTCCGACCCATGACCACCGCCAATCTGCTCGTCGAACTGTTCACCGAAGAATTGCCGCCCAAGGCGCTGCCGCGGCTGGGAGAGGCGTTTGCGCAAACCCTGGCCGAAAGCCTCACCGCGCAGGGCCTGGCCGCGCCCGGGTCGGTGGTGACGCCTTATGCCACGCCGCGGCGACTGGCCGCCCACCTCACCGCTGTCGCCGACAAGGCCGCCGATCGGCCGCTGGCGCAAAAGCTCATGCCCGCCTCGGTCGGGCTGGACGCCGCTGGACAGCCCACGCCGGCGCTGCTCAAAAAGCTTGCCGCGCTCGGCCTGCCGGCCGAGGCCGCCGCGCGGCTGCGGCGCGAAGGCGAGGGCAAGGCCGAGACCTTGTTCATTGACACCGTCGTCCCCGGCGCGACCCTGGCAGCCGGACTGCAGAAGGCGCTCGACGAGGCCGTCGCCCGGCTGCCGATCCCGAAGATCATGGGCTACCAGCTCGCCGACGGCTGGACGACGGTGAAGTTCGTACGCCCAGCGCATGGACTGGTCGCGCTGCACGGCGCGGACGTCGTGCCGGTGCAGGCGCTGGGGTTGACGGCGGGGCGCGTCACCCACGGCCACCGCTTCGAGGCCATGCGCGACCCGATCGAGCTGACCGACGCCGACCACTACGCGCAGCAATTGCGCGAGGAGGGCGCGGTGATCGCAAGCTTCGACGACCGCCGCGACGACATCGCCCGCCAGTTGCAGGCCGCGGCCGCCGCAGCCGGCGCGGGGCTCAAGCCGATCGACGACCCGGCGCTGCTCGACGAAGTCACCGCGCTTGTCGAACGCCCGAATGTGCTGACCTGCGCATTCGACCCGGCGTTTCTCGACGTGCCGCAGGAGTGCCTGATTCTGACCATGAAGGCCAACCAGAAGTACTTCCCGCTGCTCGACGCGCAGGGGCGGCTGACGCACCGCTTCCTCGTCGTGAGCAACATCACCCCGGCCGACCCGGCGGCGGTGATCGCCGGCAATGAGCGGGTGGTGCGGCCGAGGCTGGCCGACGCGCAGTTCTTTTTCAACCAGGATCGCAAGCGCACGCTGCAAAGCCGCGTGCCCGGGCTGGACAAGGTGGTCTACCACGCCAAGCTTGGCTCGCAAGGGCAGCGCATGCGGCGGGTGCAAGCGATGGCCGGGGCGATCGCCGCGGAAATGCCGCACGGGTCGGCGCTCAAACCGCTGGCCGAGCGCGCGGCGCTGCTGGCCAAGGCCGACCTGCTCACCGATATGGTCGGCGAATTTCCCGAGCTGCAAGGCATCATGGGCCGCTACTACGCGCAGCACGACGGCGAAGACCCGCGGGTGGCCGAAGCGATCGAAGACCACTACAAGCCGCGGTTTGCCGGCGACGACCTGCCACGCAGCGACGTCGGGCTGGCGCTGGCGCTGGCCGACAAGCTCGACACCCTGGTCGGGCTGTTCGGCGTCGGCGAGCGGCCCAGCGGCGACAAAGACCCGTACGCGCTGCGCCGCCACGCGTTGGGCATCGTGCGCATGGCGATGGAACGCGATCACGCGCTGCGCGCGTTGCCGCTGTCGGCGCTGTTGGCGATCGCCCACGCCGCGTTCCAGGGCGTAGCCGGCTACACCGACCCGACTGCCGAGGTGCGCGCGTTCATTACCGAGCGGCTGGCGAACCTGCTGCGCGAGCAGGGCTACAGCGCGCAGGAGGTCGATGCGGTGCTGGCGCTGGCCCCCGAGGTTCTCGCCGAGGTGCCGCGACGGCTCGACGCGGTGCGCGCGTTCGCCGCGTTGCCCGAAGCGCCAGCGCTGGCGGCGGCGAACAAGCGGGTGGGCAACATCCTCAAGAAGTCGCCGCCACCGGCCGGCGGGCTGACGCTGCGGCCGCAACTGCTGCGCGAGCTGGCGGAGCAGGCGCTGGCCGAGGCGCTGTCGGCGGTCGAGCCGCGCGCGCAGGCTGCGCTGCAGCAGGGCGACTACACCGCGGCGCTGCGCGAGCTGGCCGCGCTCAAGACCCCGGTGGACACGTTTTTCGACCAGGTGATGGTGAATGTGGACGACGCCGCGCTGCGCGACAACCGGCTGGCGCTGCTGGCGCGGCTGCAGCAGGCGATGAATGCGGTGGCCGATCTGTCGCGGCTGGCGGCGTGAACGCGGGCGCTGACCGACAATGGCCGGCATGAAACTGCTCATCCTCGACCGCGACGGGGTCATCAACCACGACAGCGACGACTACATCAAGTCGCCCGACGAATGGGTGCCGATTCCCGGCAGCCTGGAGGCGATCGCCCGGCTGAACCACGAGGGCTGGCATGTGGTGCTGGCGACCAATCAGTCGGGCATCGGCCGCGGGCTGTTCGACATGGACACCCTCAACGCCATCCACCGCAAGATGACCAAGGCGCTGGCCGCAGCCGGCGGGCGCATCGACGCGATTTTTTTCTGCCCGCACGCGCCCGAAGACCACTGCTCCTGCCGCAAGCCCAAGCCCGGGCTGTTCCAGGACATCGCCCGCCGCTACGAGCTCGACGATCTGCACGGCGTGCCGGCGGTGGGCGACAGCCTGCGCGATCTGCAGGCAGCGCACGCATTGGGCTGCAGCCTGCATCTGGTGCGCACCGGCAAGGGCGAGCGCATCGCCGATCTGGGCAATCTGCCCGACGGCACCCGGGTGCATGACGATCTGGCCGCGTTCGCGCAATGGCTGCTGGCGCAACAGCCGCGCGGTGGCGCAGCCGGCGCTGCCGCTCCCGGCTCCGGCGCCTGACCCGGCCATGCTCGCGCTGCGTTCCGCGCTGTTTGCGCTGTGGCTCGCAGTCACGGTGGTGCCCTACGCGCTGCTGGTGCTGCCGGTGTCGCTGTTCCTGCGCGGCGCGCCGCTGTATCGCTTTGCCACCGGCTGGGCGGTGCTGGCGCTGTGGGGCGCGCGGGTGATCTGCGGCATCCGCCACCGCGTGATCGGGATGGAGAACCTGCCCGACGGGCCGGCGGTGATCCTGAGCAAACACCAGTCGGCGTGGGAAACACTGGCGCTGCCGCGCATCCTGCCGCGGCCCCTGTCCATCGTGCTCAAGCGCGAGCTGTTCTACCTGCCGTTTTTCGGCTGGTCGCTCGCACGCCTGGACATGATCGGCATCGACCGCAGCAAGGGCGCCGAGGCGTTTGCGCAGATCGAAAGCGACGGTCGCCGCATGCTAGAGCGTGGCAACTGGCTGTTCCTGTTCCCCGAGGGCACGCGCGTAGCCCGCGGCGCGGTCGGCAATTACAAGACCGGCGGGGCGCGACTGGCCGTGGCCACCGGCGCGCCCATCGTGCCGATCGCCCTCGACTCGGCGCGCTGCTGGCCGCGCAACGCTTTCATCAAGCGCCCCGGGCTGATCACGGTGTCCATCGGCCCGCCGATCTCGCCGCAAGGCCGCAGCGCGGCCGAACTCACCCACGCGGTGCGCGACTGGATCGAGGCCGAGATGCACCGCCTCGACCCCGAGGCGTATGCCGGCGATGCGGCCCGCTGAACCCCCTCGCAGCGACCCCCGGCAGGCCAGCCTGTTCGGCTTCGACCTGCCGTTGCCTGCCACGCAAACCCCTCCGCAGCCCACCGCGCCATCTGCCGTCTCGCCTGCCGCCGAGCCGCCGAGACGACCGCGCGTGCAGTCCCGCCCGCCGCAGCCGCCCGCGCCCGACCCGCTGGCCCCGGCGCTGCGCCGGTTCGACGACGGGCTGCACCGCTTCGACTGGGCGCTGCAGCGTGGCCAGCGCCGCACCCTGGCTTTGCGGGTGGACGACGCGGGGGTGCGGGTGCTGGCGCCGCGCAGCGCCGGGCTTGCCGCCATCGAAACCTTCATCGCCCAGCACGCCGCCTGGGTGGCGCGCA
>CAYMDM010000096.1:0-1981 GCA_964389235.1 uncultured Burkholderiaceae bacterium | reverse complement strand
GGGAAAAACGCTTGCAGGCCATCGGCGCCGCGCGCATCGCCTGGGCCGACGGGGGCCGCCTGCCTTACCTCGGCGGCTGGCTGACCCTGCGCGTCGCAGGAGCGGCCACGCTGCGGCACGACCCGCACGCGGGCGAGCTGCATCTGCCGCTGCCGCACGGCTGCGGGGCGCAGCGGGTGCGCGAGTGCGTCGCGGCGTGGATGCAGCAACAGGCGCTGGCGCTGTTCGCCGAGCGCACCGCGCATTTCGCCGCGCGGCTGGGTGTGCGGGTGCAGCGCGTCCAACTCAGCCAGGCCGCGACCCGCTGGGGCAGTGCCAAAAGCGATGGCAGCATCCGCCTGCACTGGCGGCTGCTGCACTTTTCGCCGCAACTGGTCGACTACGTGATCGCGCACGAAGTCGCGCACCTGCGCGAAATGAACCACAGCCCGCGCTTCTGGGCGCATGTGGGCAGCCTGTACCCCGAATTCGCGCAGGCGCGGCGCGAACTGCGCCGCTCGGTGCTACCGCCCTGGGATTGAGCCGCTCGGCCACCGCAGCCGCGCTGCACGCCGCGCGCCGCGGTGGAACAATGCCGGCATCCGTTCACGAGGACTGTTCATGCAAATCCTGCACACCATGCTGCGCGTGGGCGACCTGCAGCGCTCCATCGACTTCTACACCCGGGTCATGGGCATGAAGCTGCTGCGCACCACCGACCGCCCCGAGCAGAAATACACGTTGGCCTTCGTCGGCTACGAGCCCAACCCCGACCAGGCCGAAATCGAGCTGACCTACAACTACGGGGTCGACCGCTACGACCTCGGCACCGCCTACGGCCACATCGCGCTGGGCGTTCCCGATGTGTATGCCGCGTGCGACCGCATCCGCGCCGCCGGCGGCAAGATCACCCGCGAACCCGGGCCGGTGGCCGGCGGCAGCACGGTCATCGCCTTTGTGCAGGACCCGGACGGCTACAAAATCGAGCTGATCCAGCGCCCCGTCTGACCCGCCCCGTGCCTGCACCATGAGCGAGACCGCCGACGGCCAGCGTCTGGACAAATGGCTGTGGGCCGCGCGCTGGTACAAAACACGGGCGCTGGCGGTGGAGGCGTGCGAAAAAGGCCGGATCCAGGTCAACGGCCAGCCGGCCAAACCGGCCAAGACCCTTCGCGTCGGTGACTGGCTGGACATCGCCCAGCCGCGCGGGCGGTTTGTCGTCGAGGTGCTGGCGCTGGATGCGCAGCGCCGCGGCGCACCGCAGGCGCAAAGCCTGTGGCGCGAAAGCGAGGCCAGCCGTATCGCCCGCGAGCAGGCCGCCGAGCTGCGCCGCCTCGGCCCCGAACCCGACGACGCCCGCCACGGCCGCCCGACCAAACGCGACCGGCGACTGCTCCAGCATCTGCGCGGGGGCTGACATGAGCGCCCACAACCCGCCCGCCGACGCCCCTGCCGCGCTGCTGCCGCGCCAGTCCGCGCGTTTCAAGCCGCTGCGCGGGGTGCGGGTGGTGAACCTGGCGCTCAACCTGCCGGGGCCGGTCGCCGCGGCGCGGCTGCGCGCGCTGGGCGCCGAGGTGGTCAAAATCGAGCCACCGGCTGGCGACCCGATGCAGACCATGAACCCGGCGCTGTATGCCGCGATGCACCGAGGCATCCGCCCGCGCCGGCTCGATCTGAAGGGGGAACCCGGCCAGGCCGATCTGCACGCGCTGCTGGCGCAAGGCGATCTGCTGCTCACCGCGTTCCGCCCGCAGGCGCTGACCCGCCTGGGGCTGAGCGCCGCGGCGCTGGCGCGGCGCCACCCGCGGCTGTCGGCTGTAGCGATCGTCGGCCACCCGCCGCCGCACGACAACCTGCCGGGCCACGACCTGACCTATCAGGCCGAAGCCGGCCTGCTCGACGCGCCCGGCACCCCCGCGACCCTGCTGGCCGACATGGCCGGCGCGCTGCTGGCGGTCGAGGCCGCGCTGGCCGCGCTGCTGCACACCCGCACCCAGGGCAA
>CAYMDM010000095.1:0-8573 GCA_964389235.1 uncultured Burkholderiaceae bacterium | reverse complement strand
CTGCGTGACCCGGCCGATGGCGACGGCGGCCGCCCGGTCTGGTTGACCGCGTCCCTGATCGGCACGGCGCCGCGGGCCGCGACTCGGTTGCAGGGCTTGCGCTACCTCGTCGCCGTGCCCGCCGCCAACGGGCTGCTGCCCGGTCTGCGGCTCGACGCCCGGGTGGATGACGCTACAGCGCAGCAGGGCGTGTGGCTGCCGGCGGCCAGCGTGGTGTGGGCGGCTGGCCGGGCGGTGTGCTTCGTCGCCCAGCCAGCCGCCCACGGCGCATACCGCTTCACCGCGCGCGACGTGTCCACCGCGTGGGCGACCGACGGCGGCTATGTGCAGCCGGGCTGGACTGCGGTGCAGGTGGTCACACGCGGCGCCGGGCTGTTGCTCACGCCCCCGCCCCACCCCCAGCCCACGGCTGAAGGAGACGACGACTGATGCGCGCACCACGCGGACTGCAGGCCGCGCTGATTGGCACGAGCATCCGCCGCCGCGGCCTGGTGCTCACCCTGGCGCTGCTGCTGACCTTGCTGGCGGCGTGGAGCGTGCGCGATGCGCGCACCGATGTGTTTCCGGAATTCGCCGCGAAGATGGTCAAGGTGCAGACCGAGGCGCCGGGGCTGTCGCCCGAACAGGTGGAACTGCTGGTGACCGACCCGCTGGAGGCCGCGGCCAGCGGGCTGCTCGGGGTGAAGCAGGTAGCGTCGAAAAGCCTGCCGGGGATTTCGATCCTCAAGCTGTATTTCGCTGCCGACACACCGCTGCAGGCCGACCGCTGGCGGGTGGCGCAGCATCTGGCCGCCGTGCACCTGCCCTCCGGCGTCGGGCCACCGCGGTTGATTCCACTCACCTCCAGCACCGGCACGGTGCTACTGGCCGGACTGACGTCGCCGCGCCACGGGCTGATGACGCTGCAATCCATCGCCCAGTGGCAACTGCGGCCACAGATCATGGCCGTTCCCGGTGTGGCCAACGTGCTGGTGTTCAGCCAGCAAGTGCGCGCGCTGCAGGTGCGGGTCGACCCCGCAGCGCTGCAACGCTTTCACCTCGATCTGCGGCAGGTGCTCGACGCCACCCGCCGCGCCACCGGGCTGCTCGGCGCCGGTTTCATGCCCACACCGCAACAGCGCCTGCTGCTCGTCGCCCGCGGCGGCGCGACCACGCCGCAGCAGCTCGCCGGCAGTGTGCTGCGCGCCACGCCTGACGGCACGGTGACCCTGGGCGACGTCGCGCGCGTGGCCTATGCGCCGCTGCCGGCCATCGGTGGCGCGGCGATCGACGGCCAGCCCGCGGTCCTGCTCAAAATCCAGGAGTCCTACGGCGCCAACACCCTGCAGGTCACGCGCGCGGTGCAGGCCGTGCTGCAGCGGCATCGCGCCAGCCTGGCGGCGCAGGGCATCGTGCTGCACGCCGATCTGTTCCGCCCGGCGGACTTCATCACCCTGGCGATGCGCAACGTGCGCGACTCGCTGCTGCTCGGCGCGGCGCTAGTGGTGCTGGTGATCGCGCTGGCGCTGCTCGACTGGCGCGCCGCGCTGATTTCGTCGCTGGCGATTCCGCTGTCGCTGCTGGCGGCGCTGGCCGTGCTCGTCGCCCTGGGGGTGACGCTCAACGTCATGACCCTCGGCGGGCTGGCGATTGCCATCGGCGTGGTGGTCGACGACGCCGTGATCGACGTCGAAAACATGCTGCGGCGGCTGCGCGAGCACGACGCCATGCGTGCCCACGCCGGCCAGATCCCGGGCCGGCGCGAGCGGCTGCGCGTGCTGCTCGGTGCCTGTCTCGAAGTACGCGGCGCGGTGGTCTACGCCACGGCGGCGGTGCTGGTGGTGATCGTTCCGGTGCTGCTGCTGCCGGGGCTGGCCGGCCGGCTGTTTTCGCCGCTGGCGCAGGCGTATGCGCTGGCGGTGCTGGCCTCTTTGCTGGTGGCGCTGACCGTCACCCCGGCGCTGGCGGCGCTGCTGCTGGCCGGTCGCTCGCACCGCGTGCACACCCCGGCGCCAGTGCGCCTCGCCCAGCGCGCCTATGGCCGCCTGCTGCAGCGGCTGCTGCCCTTGTGGCTGCCGCTGGCGCTCCTCACCCTGGCGCTGCTGGCGGCGGCTGGCTGGCTGGCGCGCGGCATGGGCGGCAGCTTCCTGCCCCCGCTGCAGGAGGGACAGTACATCGTGCACATGCGGCTGGCGCCGGGGGCGTCGATCCAGGCATCGCTCGACGCCGGGGCCCGGGTGACGCAGGCGCTGCTGCGGCTGCCCGACGTGCGGCTGGTGGCGCAGCACACCGGCCGCGCCACGCTGTCACCCGACGCTTCGGGCACGCAGAGCAGCTCGCTCGACGTCAACCTCCGGCCGGGAGCCGACCCGGCGCACGCCCTGGCAGCGATCGAGCGGGTGCTCGGCGGCTTTGCCGGCATGCGGTTTCGCGTCAACAGCTTTCTCACCGAGCGCATGGACAACACGGTCGAGGGCGGCGCCGGCGCCCCGCTGGTGATCGATGTGCTGGGCAACCATCTCCACGCCATCGATACCGTCGCCGCGCAGGTGGCGGCGGTGCTGCGCCGCCTGCCGGACGCCACCGGGGTACAGGTGCAGGCCCCGCCGGGTGTGCCGCAGTTGAACATCGCGCTGGACCCCGCCGCGCTGCGACGCTGGGGCCTGCAGCCGCTGCCGGTGCTGCAGGCGGTGCACACGGCGTTTGCCGGCAGCGACGCCGGAACGGTGTTTCACGGCGCCGTGCCCGTCCCCGTGCGCGTGGTGCTCGCGCGCCGCGACCGCGACAATCCGCCGGCGCTGCGCCGTCTGCTCATTCCGACCCCGGCGCGGGGCGAGGTGCCGCTGGGGCGCATCGCCCGTTTCGCGCCGGCCAGCGGCCCGTCGGACATCCGCCACCTCGGCGGGCAGCGTGTGCAGGCCGTGCTCGCGGCGACGACCTCGGCCAACCTCACCGCTTTCGTCCGCCGGGCTCAGGCGGCCATCGCCCGCCAAGTGCCTCTGCCGCCCGGCGTGACCTTGCAGTTCAGCGGCGAGGCGGCGCAGCGCCGCGCCGCGTTGCAGCGCCTGGCGGTGGACGTGGCCGCGGTGGCCGCGGCGCTGGTGCTGCTGCTCACTCTGGCGCTGGATCAGGGCGGCGCAGCGGCGACGGCGGGCGAGCGCGCCTCGGCCACGGCGCGGCAGGTGGCGCTGGTGCTGCTGTCGGTACCCACGGCCTGGGCCGGAGCGGTGTTTGCCGCCTGGTGGGTCGGCGGGGTGCTGTCGCTGGGGGCGGTGATCGCCCTGCTGGCGCTGATGGGCATCAGCCTGCGCAACGCCATTCTCGTCTTCACCCATGCCGCGCAACTGCGCCGCGAACACGGCCTGGACTGGGACGCGGCGCTGCTGCAGCGCGCGGTGACCGACCGGCTGGCGGCGATCGTCATGACCAGCCTGGTGACCGCGCTGGGCGTGTTGCCACTGGCGCTCGGGCAGCACGCGCCGGGGCGCGAAATCGAGGGGCCGATGGCCGTGGCGCTGCTCGGCGGGCTGGCCAGCAGCCTGCTCTACAACCTGCTCGTGCTGCCGCCGCTGGCGCTGCGGCTGGGCATGCCGCGGCGGCAGAACCCGCCGCCTGCACCGGGTTCCAATGGTATGACGTGATGCCACGCAGCCGTCGCGGTGCGACAGACGCGGCGGCTGCGCTCCAAACCTGTCGCTTCCTGGAGGTTCCCATGTTCACTCGCTCCCGCCTGTTCGCCCTGCCGCTGCGCCCTGCCGCGCTGCTGGCCGCTGCCCTGCTCACCGCCCCGCTGGCCGAGGCGGCGAACCCGCCGCCGGTTTACGTGCACATGAACGGCGCCAATATGTTTCTGGAAAACGTCGTCGTCGTCCGCCCGGGACAGCGTGTGGTGTTCGTCAACGAGGATACCGGCGAGCACACCATCATCGGCTACGACCCGGCCAACGGCAAAACCAGCAAGCGCTTCGACGGCCTGGTCAAAGGCACGCCGGGGCCAGGCCATGCAGTCAGCACCTACGGCATCGCTTTTTCCCACCCGGGTCTGGAGTATTACTACTGCTCGGTGCACGCCGAGCTGAAAAAAGAGCCGGGCGGCATGGTGATGCCGAAAAAACGGCCGACGGTGGATGGCTTCGGCGACCCGATGGCCGGGCTGATCATCGTCACCACCGATCCGCGGCTGCTGGCCGACAATCCGCCGTCCACCCGGCAAAAAATCCTGCCGGACTATTTTGGCGGCTGATTTTTGGCGGCTGACCGCGCCGCCTCAGGTCACGGTGAACTGCCCCATCATGCCGTTGTCCTCGTGTTCGAGGATGTGGCAGTGGAACATGAAGGGGTGGGCGTCGTGCGCCGGCTGGCCGAAGCGGGCGATCAGCCGCACCGTCTCGCCGCGGCGCACCAGCACCGTGTCCTTCCACCCGGCCTCGAATGCCGCCGGCGCGCTACCGTTGCGCGACAGGATCTGGAACGACGTGCCGTGATAGTGGAAGGGGTGGGCCATATGGCCCTGGTTGACCACTTCCCAGATTTCGGTGGCGCCCAGACGCACGCGCTGGTCGATGCGCGCCATGTCCATGTGATGGTGGTTGATGGAAAACAGCCGGGCCCCGCCCAGCCCCAGGCTCATGCCGCCGGGGCCGGAGGCGCCTGCGGTGCGCGCGGCGCCCATGCCGCTCATGCCGCTCATGCCGCCCATGCCGCCGCCCTGCATCATGTTGTCCATCATGCCTTGCAGGGTGAAGCGGCGCACCGGAGCATCGGCGCGCAGCGTCGGCAGCGGCACCAGCGCCTGAGGCAGCCGGCCGGCCGTTCCCGCCGGTGCGCCCACACGCAGTTCCAGCAGGTCGAATCCGGCACGGTCGAAGGCGTCGGCGTCCATCGGCATGCTGCTCAGCCCCGGCACGACCGCCCCCGAATCGCTGCGCAGCACCAGCCTCTTGCCCTGGTCGCGGCGCAGGTCGAGCAGGATTTCGGCGCGCTCGCTCGGCGCCAGCAACAGGCTGCGCACCGCCACCGGATGTGGCAGCAGGCCGCCGTCGGTGGCGATGACGTGAAACTCCCGGGCGTCGTCGAACACCAGATTGAACATCCTCGCGTTGGCGCCGTTGAGCAGCCGCAACCGCACCCACTGCGCCGGTGCGTTCCAGTAGGGCTGCTCGCGGCCATTGACCAGGAAATGGTCGCCCTTCATGCCCATGCGGTCCATCATCGCGTTCATGTAGAGCAACTGGCCGTCGGCGGCGATGCGGCGGTCCTGCAGGATCAGCGGCACGTCGTCCACACCATAGGTCTGAGGCAGCCCGAGGCGGGCATCTTCCGCATCGTCGACCAGCAGCAGGCCGCTGAGCCCGGCGTAGACGTGCGGGCCGGTGCGGGTGTCGGGGTGCGGGTGATACCAGAGGGTTGCCGCCGGCTGCTGCAGGGTGAACTGCACCTGCCGCGTGCCGCCGGGAGGAATCAGGCTCTGCGGCCCGCCGTCCATGTCTCCCGGCACATGCGCGCCGTGCCAGTGCACCGTGGTCGATTGGTCCAGCGTGTTGTGCACGGCAATGTGCACCGCCTGACCGCGCGGCACGCGCAGCGTCGGCCCGAGCACGGCGCCGTTGAATCCCCAGGTCGGGGTGATGCGTCCGGCCAGCAGCTCGCTTTTCCCCGCGCCGATGCGCAGCGCGTAGCGCAGCGCGCCGCTGCCGGGTTGGCCGCGCAGCTGCGGTGGGACGAGCAGCTCGCGGCTGAAGCGCGCCGCTGGCGCCGTGGGCGGCTGCGAACCCATGCCGTTCATCCCGCCCATACCCCCCATCGCCATGCCGGGCATCGCGCCCATGCCCATGCCGCCCATGCTGGCGGCGCGCGCCGCGGCGGCCGCGCTCAGGCCGGCTGCGCCCAGCGCCGAAAGAAGCCTGCGCCGCGTGCGGTCGGGAGACTGCGACCCGGCGTCCACGTGTTGGCGGGAGGAAAACGACGCCATGATGCACCTCTGCAAGTGAACTGACCGTAGGACTTTAGACCGCGCTGCCCGCCCGCGCTGTATGCAAATGTGAGCGACCGCGCTCAGGCTGCGCTCATTCCACGGCAGGACACTGCGGCCATCGCAAACGGTTTGCGGTCACCGCCCGAGGCGGTGCAGGAATCAACCCATGATGTCAGGAGTTCGATCATGCAAGCACGCAACAAAGCGGCTTTTCTGTGGGCCAGCGCAGTGGCGCTGGGTTTGTCGGCGGCTGCCGGCTCGGCCTACGCGATGGACGGTTCGCAGTACAGCGCACAGGCGAAGGTGACGCTGGAGCAGGCCCGCGCCATCGCGCTCAAAACCCTGCCCGGTGCCACCATCACCGACGAGGAGCTCGAAAAGGAACGCGGCGGCAGCGGCCTGCGCTATTCCTTCGACCTCAAGGTCGGCAACACCGAGCACGAGGTCGGCGTCGATGCCATGACCGGCGCTGTGCTGGAAAACAGCGTCGAGGGGCCGAACGCAGATTGATACCCACCCCCCATCGCCCCCCGCCAGTGCCCGGCAACCCGGAGGCGATGCGGGCCCTCTCCGACCGAGGAAGAGGCCGCAGCGCTGAGCGCCCGCTTTCAGCCGAATGGCACGAAACCGTTCGCCATGCCCGGCATCTGACAAAACCGTCATCTGCCCGTCACTCTCTCGCAAGCCGGGCCAGGCGAGCATGTTCGATCGATCAGGACGTGCGATCGGCGCACTCCTGCGGCCGCTTCTTTCCGCCCGTCGATGATCCGCGCGACTGCATCCCGCATTCCGGTCATACCCGAGAACGACGGCCAACCGAACCGGTGGGTCGGACTCGTCAGTGATGGATCGGTGCTGTTGCTCGCTGCCCTCTGCATGTTCTGGCGGCTGGGCGCGGCGCCGATTCGCGACACCGACGAAGCCCTTTATGCCAGTATCGCGCTGGCGATGGCACACGGCGGGCCGTGGCTGATCCCTCACCTGGACAGCGTGCCGTACATCGAAAAGCCGCCGCTGCTGTACTGGCTGATGGCGATCAGCTTCAAACTGTTCGGGGTGGGCGCGTGGCAGGCGCGTCTTCCCGACGCGCTGGCGGCTTGGCTGACGGCATTGGGCTGCATCGCCTTCGGTCGCACCGTGCGTGCCCCACTGGCCGGGCGCTTCGCAGCGCTGGTGGTCGGCACCGCGCTGGGTTATGTGCTCATCGCACGCACCATCCTGTTCGACCCCCTGCTGGTGCTGCTGTGGCTGACAGCGCTGGCCTGCACCGTGCTGGCAACGCAGCGGCAGCAGCGGGCATGGCTGCGCGGCGCCGCGGTAGCGCTGGCGCTGGCCACGCTGACCAAGGGGCCGGTGGCACCGTTGCTGCTCGGCCTGGTCGTTGTCGTGCAGCTGCTCGTCGCCCCCGGTTCGCGCAAGCGGCTGGATCTCTTGCGCTTCTACCTCGACCCATGGGCCCTTTCGCTGTATCTGCTTCTGGTCGTTCCCTGGCACTGGGCTGCATGGCAGGCCCAGCCGGGGTTTGCCTGGTTTTACCTTGTCAACGAAACGGTTGGACGGTTTTTCGGTTTTCGCTACCCCGACGATTTCCACCACGGCCCATGGTGGTACTACGGGCCCAAGCTGCTCATCGGGTTTTTCCAGTGGACACCGCTGCTCGCCGTCATCGCTTGGCTCGCGCCGCGGCTGCAAGGCGCGGGCGCTGAGGCCGAGGCGGCACGCTGGGCCCGCAACACGGCCATCGTGCTGACGGTGTTTTTTTCCGCTGCGTCTGACAAAGGCGCCTATTACTTATTGCCGGTGGTGCCACTGGTCGCCTGGTGGCTGGGGGTGCGGTTGCAAGCCGCGCTGCACACCGCTGATGGCCGCTTGCTGCGCACCGGTCTGGGCTGGGGAGCGATGCTGTTCGGTGCGACCGCGATTGGCTTGGGCGCACTGACCTTTACCGCACCGTTGCACGCCGAGCTGCTGCTGGCTGGACTGCCGCCGGCCGAGTTTTCCCGCCTGCCGGCGTTGGTGCTGAGCGTGGCCGCGATAGCGGGGCTGAGCGCGCTGTTGTTGTGCACCCGGCGTTGGCCCGTTGGATTGGGTCTTTATGCGCTAACGGCGGTGATCATGGTGCAGTTCGCCACTCAGATTGCCGTGGCCAAAACCGCCACGACATCACAGAGGGACGTCGCGGCGGTGATGCAGGCGCGACTGCCGGCCGACACCGAGTGGTTTTCCTGGCAAACGTTCGAGGATCAGGATGCGTCGCTGCTGTTTTATGGCACCGCCAGACTCCACGTGATCGACAGCGCGAGCAAGGATCTGTGGTTTGGCTGTCATCACGATCCCGGTCAGTCGACCTGCGTGGACGCGGCGACGCTGCAGCGCGCGCGCGCCGATGGAAAACCGGTGGCGATCTGGGTGGCCGATACGCAGCTGCAGACCTGGCTGGCCAGCGGGTTGGGCGCTGGGCTGCAAGTGCAGAGCTTTGCGGACAGCGCCGTGTTTTTCACCCTGCCCGCGCCGCGCCGGTGAGAGGCCGCGTGCGGCGTACGCACGGCGCGGATCACACGCCCGCTATGCCTGCGCTAAGACGCCCTTCCTAGAGTTCACCCCACGCCATTCCGGCGCT
>CAYMDM010000094.1:0-8592 GCA_964389235.1 uncultured Burkholderiaceae bacterium | reverse complement strand
GCAGATGAATGCCCAGGCCGCCGCGCTGCAGCAGGGGGTGGCGGTGTTCCGGTTGATTGATGCCAGGGCCTCAGAAAACGGTCATAGCGGGAAAGTGCTGAAAAGCGCTTCAAGTGAGACCACTGTCGTTCTTGCTGAGCCCCTTCCGACCCGACCTCAAGCTGCATTTGTGCAGTTCTAAACAACGCTGCATCCGTATTGGATAGATCAAAAAACTCCCGTTCACGAGCGACCCCATGCGCAACTCCTCTGGCTTCACTCTTGACATTCGCCGCAGCTTGTTGCTGCTCTCGTCCCTGTTCATCCTGGGCATGATCGGAATCACGCTGCTCAACGTCAGCCGGCTGCAGTCGTCTATTCTGTCCGAGCGCGAAATCATGCTTCGAAACGCTACGCAGACTGCGCAAGGTGTGGTGCAGTATTACTACCAACTGGCGCAGAGCGGCAAGCTCAGCAGCAGGCCATGGCAGCCGTCAGGGACATGCGTTACGGCGCCGATAAGGACGGCTACTTTTGGATCACCAACGACACCAATCCGGTGCCGACCATGCTGATGCATCCCGCGGTACCTGCACTCGAGGGCAAAGTACTGAATCTGCCCAAGTTCGACAACGCCACCGCCTATCGTTTGGGCATCGCCGGCCAAATTGTGCATACAGACGGCAAAATGAACCTGTTTACCGCTCAGAACCTTGCCGCACAGAACCCCCAAGGCGGAATATTCGAATACCGCTTTCCCAAGCCCATTGCAGGCGGCGGCGCCACCAAGGAAGCCTTTCCCAAAGTTGCCTATGCCTTGACCTTTACCCCCTGGCACTGGGTCATCGGCACCGGCGTGTATGTCGATGACGTCAGCGCCGCAGCCTGGGATTACAGCATGCAGGGTCTGATCGCCTCGATCCTGGGCATCGCCGTGCTGCTGTCGCTGGCGCTGTTCATCTCGCATCGCACCAGCGCCTCGATGCGCCACGCTTTAGCTGTATTCGCGCGGTTGGAGCAAGGCGATCTGACGGTGCAAATGGATCGTCTCGGCAACGACGAGATCAGCCAGGTCATGGCCTCGGCGCAGCGCATGATTGACCGCTTCACCCACACCATTGGCGTCGTGCGCACATCTGCCGAGCAGTTGCTCTCGGCCTCCTCACAGGTGTCTTCGACTTCGCAGAGCATCGCTCAGGCCGCCTCCGAGCAGGCCGCTTCGGTGGAGGAAACCTCCGCCACGGTCGAGCAGGCCGCCGCTTCCATCCGCCAGAACGCCGACAACGCCCGCCTGACCGACTCCATGGCGCAGCAGGCCGCCGCTCAGGCCCGCGAAGGGGGCGCAGCCGTGGCCTCGGCCGTGTCGGCCATGCAGCGCATTGCCGAGCGCATCTCGGTGGTCGATGACATTGCGTATCAGACGAACATGCTCGCGCTCAATGCAGCGATCGAGGCCGCCCGTGCGGGTGAGCACGGCAAGGGCTTTGCGGTGGTGGCGGCCGAAGTGCGCAAGTTGGCCGAGAAGAGTCAGGCTGCGGCCAAGGAGATCGGCGATCTGGCCACTTCCACGGTGCAGCAGGCGGAGAACGCCGGGCAGTTGCTCGCGCAGATGGTGCCGGCCATTGCCAAGACGAGTGATCTGGTGCAGGAGATCAATGCGGCTTCGGAGGAGCAGTCCACGGGCATGCAGCAGATCAATCAGGCTGTGGCTCAGCTCTCGGCGGTCACGCAGCAGAATGCTTCGGCCTCCGAGGAGCTGGCCGCTACGGCCGAGCAGATGAATGCCCAGGCCGCCGCGCTGCAGCAGGGGGTGGCGGTGTTCCGGTTGCAGGAGCAAGCGGATCTGGGCGCACAGGCCACTGCGCCGCTGCCGCCCGCATCGGCTCGCCGCAGGCCTGCCCCAGCCTCGGCGGCTTCCGCCACCACCTCCGCCTCTGCCCCCGCCGCTCAGCCCGCTCTGGCTTCCGCTGCTGGGGAGTCCGTGCGGTTCTGAAAAGGGCGTTACAGCGGCCCGGAACGGCGACGCGACAGAACATGGAAATCTGGTCCCCTGCTCTGCTCGACCTGATGATCGTCGGACTGGCGATCGCCGGGATCACCTTGCTGGGCCTGCATCTGCTGCACCACACCTGGACGGCCAGCGGTGGGGTGCCCTTCAGCTCGCTGGCACTGCTGCTGAGCTCGACCACACTGGCCGTTGCCCGCAAGCGCCTGCCGTGGTATCGCGCAGGCTACTGGCGGCGTGAAGACCGGCGGCTGCTCGCCATCGCCGCGATCGTGCTGGCTCTGGCCTGTGTGCTGGTTGCGCTGTTCACCATCGGCACCATGGCCGATGCGCATCGCAAGAGCCTGATTGATGCGCTGCAGGCCGACCGCGACGCGGTGCGCGGTGCCGTGGCCGGCTCCATCCGCATCCGCACGGCCGAGGTGCTCGACCTCTCCCGCAGTGATCAATTGCGCCAGCTGCTGGAAGAGCGTGCCCAGTCGCCGACCGCCGACCCCGACATCAGTGATTTCGTCGCTGCGCTGCACGCGATCAAGCCACTGCACTACGCAGTGTTCGGCGCATCCGGCCAGTTGCTGATGGGAGAGCGACCAAGCAAACCCCTGTCACTGATCGAACTCCCGGTGCGAGTGGACGGTGACGCACAAGTGCGCCTGGCGCGGGCGCGCGATGAATCCGGGTTGATCCTTCGCGTGCTGGCGCCGATCCGCCACGCCGACAAGACGCTGGGTGAACTCGCGGTCGATCTGCCGCTTCCGGCGGCCAGCGCCTCGTTTGCTGGGCTGTTGGTACATCACCCGCTCACACTCCTGCACCTCTGCGCCCGCCCCACCCACGGAGAGGGCGTGTTCTGCCTGGATGCCCGGCCGGGGCAGAATGCCTTTCGCGTCGACAGCAACAGCAACGCCCCCGAGCTGCGCAGTACCGTGGGCGAGCACGCTTCGATCGTGCTGGAACACAACGGCAGCGGCCATGTCGTGAGCTATGGCCCGATCGGCGACACCGGGCTGGGGGTGGTCGTCTCCACGCCGGCCAAGGCACTGCTATCCCCCGTGCTCGGCGCCGTGAAGACGGCATTGCTACTGGCCCCCGGTGTGATCGTGCTGGGTCTGCTGCTGCTCGCCTGGCAGATGCGGCCGCTGGCGCGCAGCCTGCATCAGCAGCGCAATATGCTCAAAACCGCATTCGAGTTTTCGGGCATCGGCATACAGATACTCGACGCGGATGGACAAATGATCGACTGCAATCCGGCATTCGCCGCGATGCTGGGGTGCAGCCGGGAAGAACTGCTAGCCACCTCCTACGACTATGCGCTGATCCACGAGTCCGAGCGCGAGCTGGCGCAGAACAACATCCGCGACATTTCGCAAAGCCAGATCGGCCCCTATTGCGCCGACCGACGTTATCGCCACAAAAACGGCGGATACCGCACCCTGCGCTGGCATGTATCCCCGGTGCGCGACCCGCAAGGGCAGACCGAATACATCGCCTGCTTTTGTATCGATGCCACCGACGCGATCGCCAAGGCCGACACCCTGCGGTTTCAGACCGCCTTTTTCCACGCCGTGCTCGACGATCTGCACGACGTGGTCTACGCCGCCAATGCTGACGGTATTCTGATCTACGCCAACCGGGCCGCCGCCCGCGCCGGCATTCCGGCACAGATGGCGCTGTCCCTGCCCGAACTGGCCCGCATTTCGCCGGTATTCGATGCCGAGCATCGGCCTGTGTCGGAAAACCAAATGCCGCTGGAAACCGCGCTGCGCGGGGAGTCGATGCACCGGCGGGAGTTCACCATCCGCAACCTCGCCGGACAGTGGCGCGAATATCAGATCTCGGCCTATCCCCTGCGCACGTCCTCGGGCCAGGCGCTCGGGGCCGTGGGCGTGGCGCACGACGTCACCGATCTGCGCGCCAGCGAACGGCACCTGCGCTGGCTGCTCGAGCACGACGAACTCACCCGCCTGCCCAACCGCTACGCCGCGCAGCGGCTGGTTGCCGCCCGGCTCGCCGCGCAGGAGCCGCTGGCGATGGCCTTGCTGGACATCGACCGCTTCAAGCACATCAACGACAGCTACGGTCATGCCTTCGGTGATCAGCTGCTGCACAGCATTGCCGAGCGCCTCGGTAGCCTTTTCGGCCTGGATGCCCCGGTATTTCGTCTGGGCAGTGATGAATTCCTCGTCGTCGCCCGCTGCGCAGAGCCCGACAAGGCCGCCACGACCCTGAGCGATCGGACTCTCCAAGCCTTTGACTCCGCCTTTGAAATCGGCGGGCAGACGCTGTTCGTCTCGGCAACGGCAGGGCTGGTGTGCGCGCCAGACGACGGTGACACCGCCGATACCCTGTTCGCCCGCGTCGATGTGGCCATGTACCGCGCCAAACAGCAAATGCCCGGCAGCGCACTGCGCTGGCGAGACGAACTGGGACTGCGCAGTCGCGAGCAGGTGGAAATGGAAACTGAACTGCGCAGCGCCCTCGCCCGCGGCCAATTCGAGGTGTTCTATCAGCCCAAGATCTGTCTGCGCAGTGGCCGCATCGTCGGTGCCGAGGCGCTGCTGCGCTGGCGGCACCCGCAGCGTGGATTGGTATCTCCGGCGGCTTTCATCCCCTTGCTCGAGGAAACCGGGCTGATCGTCCCCGTCGGCGCCTGGACGCTGCAGACGGTCTGCGATCAGCAGTCTCTGTGGCGAGAAGCGGGGGTTCCCGTCATGCCCATCGCCGTGAACTGCTCGGTGCGACAGCTGCAAGGCGATGTGCTGCTACGGCAGGTCGAGACCGCGCTTGGCGCGGCGCAATGCGAGCCCTCTTTGCTCGAACTGGAAATCACCGAAAGCATGATGCTTCACGATCCGGACGGGGTCAGCGCCCTGGTTTCCGCGCTGAAGGCTCGCGGGGTGCTGACCTCGATCGACGATTTCGGTACCGGCTACTCGTCGCTGGCCTCGCTGAAAAAACTGCCGGTGGCCGCACTCAAGCTCGACCGCGCCTTTGTGAAAGACCTGCCGGACGACGTGGACGACGCCGCCATCACCCGCGCAGTGTTGTCAATGGCCCGGGCACTGAACATCGATGTCATTGCCGAGGGCGTCGAGACTCTGGAACAGGTCGCCTTTCTCGCGGAGCTTGGCTGCGCCGCCTACCAGGGCTATCTCTACAGCCCGCCGATCCCGGCGGACGAATTCAGTCGCATGCTCCGCCGCCAATCGCCATGATCGAAGCCACTCTCTCCGATCCCGAACTGCGCGACATCAGCGCATTCCTTTATCAGGCCGCCGGCATCTCGCTGGCGCCTTCGAAAAAAGCGCTGGTCTCCGGCCGCCTGGGCAAGCGTCTGCAGGCAACGGGCTGTCGGACGTATGCCGAATACCTGCGACATATCCGCAGCGATGCCGCCGAGCGCCAGCACACCATCGACCTGCTTACCACCAACGAAACGTATTTTTTCCGCGAGCCCAAGCATTTCGCCTATCTGTCCGAGCAGGTTTTGCCCAAGGCCGAGGCCGGGCGCCCCTTTCGCGTGTGGAGCGCCGCCTGCTCCAGCGGCGAAGAGCCCTACAGCATCTCGATGGTGCTGGCCGAGCGGCTGGGCTGGCGCGACTGGCAGGTGGTCGGCTCGGACATCAGCACCCGCATCCTGCAGCAGGCGCGGGAGGCGATTTTCCCGATGGAGCGCGCAGAAAAAATTCCCCCGCCTTATCTCAAAGCGTTCTGCCTGAAAGGCACGGGGGCGCACCACGGAAAGTTCACCCTCATTCCCGAGTTGCGGGAGCGCGTGCAGTTCCGCGAGGTCAACCTCAACAGTGCGTTGCCCGACCTTGGACTGTTCGACATGATCTGGCTGCGCAACGTGATGATCTATTTCGATGCCGCGACCAAGCGTGCGGTCTGCCAGCGTCTGCTCGCGGCGCTGCGCCCGGGCGGCTTCTTTTTCATAGGCCATTCGGAAAGCCTCAACGGCCTGGACTGCCCGTTGCAGGCCATCCAGCCGGCGATCTACCGCAAGCCATGAAGCGCGAAGCTCTGCCCGATTTCACGCTGGCTGGCGAGGAGCCCCTGGAGATTTTTCTGCAGCCGGGCGACCTGTACTTCGGCAGCGGCCACACCCGCATCCGCACATTGCTTGGCTCCTGCGTGGCGATTTCGGTCTGGCATCCGCAGCTGCGCATTGGCGGACTGTGCCACTACATGCTCCCCAGCCGCGGGCCGCACCACGGCGCGCATCACGATCTGGACGGAAAGTATGGCGACGAGGCCATGCTGCTGTTCCTGCGCGAAATGCGTGGCGCCGGAACCCGACCGCAGGAGTACGAAGCCAAGCTGTTCGGCGGCGGGCGCATGTTCGCCGCCCACACCGCAGTCGCCGCCGACGTGTCGCGCAAGAACGTGCAGCGCGGGCGTGAACTCGTGCGCCAGCATGGCCTCACATTGCGCGCCGAGCACCTCGGCGGCGAAGGACATCGCAACCTGTGGTTCGAGCTGTGGAGCGGCGATGTCTATCTCAAGTTCTGGGGACAGAACGCCGAGCAGCGGCGACCTGGCATGGCCTGTACGGCCTGCGCATCGGAGAGTCCAGCATGAACACCACGGCACCGATCAAGGTGATGATCGTCGACGATTCTGCAGTGGTGCGTCAGGTGCTGCAGGCCGTGCTGCAGCGTGATCCCGGGATCGCAGTGATCGGCGCTGCACCCGACCCGCTGTTTGCCTGGCAGCGCATGCAGCAGGGCCAGTGGCCGGATGTGCTGGTGCTCGACGTGGAAATGCCGCGCATGGACGGCATCACTTTCCTCAAGAAGCTCATGGCCGAGCATCCGCTGCCGGTGGTGATCTGTTCGACCCTGACCGAAAAAGGCGCCCGCATTACCCTGGAGGCGCTGGAGTCAGGCGCAGTGGCCGTGGTGACCAAGCCGCGCGTCGGCCTCAAAGACTTCCTCACTGACCAGGCGCATGAGCTGACGCAGACCGTCAAGGCGGCGGCACGGGCCAACACCCGCAGCCTGCGCGCGCCAGCACCTCGTGCGACCGCAGCGCCGGCTGGAACCGCGCCAGTTGGAACCGCGCCGGCCGGGCGCTCCGCGGGCGCCGCCCCGCTGCATACCCTGACCGACACCACCGAAAAAATCATCGCCATGGGCATGTCCACTGGCGGCACCGTTGCGCTCGAACGCGTGCTGGTGCGCCTGCCGCGCACCTTGCCGGGCATTGCCGTGGTGCAGCACATGCCCGAGAAATTCACTGCGACCTTTGCCGAGCGGCTCAACGCCCTGTGCGCGCTGGAAGTGCGCGAGGCGCGCGACGGCGATCGCCTCGTTCCCGGGCTGGTGCTGATCGCCCCGGGTGGGCGGCACATGCAGGTGCGCCGCAGCGGCGCGCAGTATCACGTCGAGGTACGCGACGGCCCGCCGGTCAATCGCCACCGTCCCTCGGTCGATGTGCTGTTTCGCTCGGTCGCGCAATGCGCGGGGCGCAGCGCGCTGGGCATCATCCTCACCGGCATGGGCGACGACGGCGCGCGCGGCCTCAAGGAGATGCACGACGCCGGCGCCCGAACCATTGCGCAGGACGAAGCGAGCAGCGTGGTCTACGGCATGCCAAAGGAAGCCGTCAAGCTCGGCGCGGTGGACACCGTCCTGCCGCTGGACGAGGTGCCGGCGGCGATGTGTGCTTACGGCGGGCTGTGAAGGCCTTTGCGCATCGGTGTCATCCCGAGTTCAGCCGGGCTGCGGGCGTGCCGTAAACATCCTAACTTCTTCCATCACCCGATCGGCCTGCCGGCCTCGCTCCGATGCTTCATCAGTTTCGTATCCGTACCCGCATGGCCATTGGCCTGATCGCGATGATTGCCGTCATCGTGCTCAATACCGTGCTGGCGCAGCACCAGGCCGCTGCCCTGAACCAGCGGCTCGATGCCGTCGTCCATGTGCAATCGCAGCGCGTGCAACTGCTCAACGCGTTTTTCCACAATTTTCAGGACACCACCGCCGCGATGAGCGACACCCTGCTAGACCCGGTGCGCGGCGCCGGCCCAATCGCCCAGCTCAAGCAGCGTCTGGAACGCAACCGCGCGAGCACCACGCAGATTTTTGCGGCGCTCAAGGCCCTGCCGCCCGACGCGGCAATGGATGCCGCGTTGCAGAACATTCAGGCCTTGATGCAAAAAAACCGGGCGGTGCAACAGCAGGCGATCGGGTTGATGCAGCAAGGGCTCTATCCACAGGCCGGTACCGTCTATTCGCAGCTGGCCGGCCCCATCGTGCGCGACATGCGCCAGCAGGTCAGAGCCATGGTCGAACAGCAGACTGCGCAGATGGAGCAGGCCTACGCCGACAGCCAGCACGCCTACGCGCAAAGCCTGCGCCGCAACATCGCCATCACTGCAGTGGTCGTCGTGCTTGCCCTGCTCGGCGGATTCTGGATCACCCGGTCGATCACCCGCCCGCTGGAGCAGGCTCTGGCCGCGCTGCACCGGGTCGCCGAGGGCGATTTCACCGTGCAGGTGCAGGCGCAGGGAAAGGACGAAACGGCCGATCTGCTGCGCACCCTGCAGCACATGGTCTCGCGCCTGACCGCGGTGATCGGGTCGGTGCGCTCGTCTGCCGAGCAGT
>CAYMDM010000093.1:0-8884 GCA_964389235.1 uncultured Burkholderiaceae bacterium | reverse complement strand
CTGCTCGTCGCCGGCCTGCGCCCGGCGCTGGCGCAGAGCGCCGAGCCGCTGCGCGCCTACGGCCCGGGAGGCCCGGCGCCGGCGATGAGGGAGGCGGCCGCAGCGTTCTACAAGCAGACCGGGGTGCCGGTGGAGGTGACGGCGGGGCCGACGCCGCAATGGATCGACGCGGCGCGCACCAACGCCGACCTGATTTTCAGCGGCTCCGAAACGATGATGAGCGATTTCGTCACCGCGATGCAGGGGCAGATCGACGCGGCCGCGGTGCAGCCGCTGTATCTGCGCCCGCTGTCCATCCTGGTGCGCCCAGGCAATCCCCGCCACATCACCGGATTCAAGGACCTGCTCAAGCCCGGCATCAAGGTGCTGGTGGTCAACGGCGCCGGGCAGAACGGGGTGTGGGAGGACGCCGCCGGACGGCTGGGCGACATCCGCACCGTGCGCGCGCTGCGCGCCAACATCGTCGCCTACCCCGGCAACAGCGCGATGGCGCGGCAGATGTGGATCGACCGGCCCGACATCGACGCCTGGCTGATCTGGAACATCTGGCAGGTGTCCAACCCCAAGCTGGCCGACGTGGTGCCGGTCGAGGAGCCGTATCGCATCTACCGCGACACCGGCATCGTCGCGACCCAGCGCGGGCGGCATCGCCCGCAGTCGCAGCAGTTCATCGCCTTTCTGCAGAGCGAGCCGGGCGCGGCGATTTTCCGCCGCTGGGGCTGGATCACCGAGCCAGCCTGAGCCGGCAAACAGCCGCCGGCGCGCGCCTCACCCGGCCTTGCTGCCCAGCGCCTTGCGGCGGGTGGCGCGCAGCAGGCGGCGGGCGGATTCGTCGGCGAGCTGGCGGCCGTGCTGCGCCATCCAGTCCTGCGCCAGCCGGCCCAGCGCGGTAGCGGGCTGGCGCGGGTCGACGGGGCAGTCGAAGCCGTGCACCCAGTCGGCCACTTCGGCCGCGGGCATCGGCCGCGCCAGCGCGTAGCCCTGGCCGGCGTCGGCGCCGAGCAGGGTTGCGGCTTCGACCAGTTCGGGCGTTTCCAGCCCTTCGACCACCACCCACAGCCCCAGGCTTTGCGCCAGTTGCACCAGCGCGCCGATGAAGCCGATGGCCTGCTCGGGGTCGCGCTGCGCCTGCCGCACCAGCCCCTGGTCGATCTTGACCGTGTGAAACGGCAGGGTGCGCAGCCGCATCAGGCTGGAGTAGCCGCTGCCCAGATCGTCCATCACCAGCCGCACGCCGGTGGCGGCCAGTGTGCGCACGGCGTCGTCGCGGCGCTGCGGGTCGTCGAACTCGGCGCTTTCCAGCATTTCCAGCGACAGCCGCTCGGCCGCGATGCCGGCGTGTTCCAGCGCGGCGCGCACCCGCTGCGGGCAGTCCGCCTGCAGCAGAATGTCCAGCGGCAGGTTCAGCCCGAGGTTCAGCCGCACGCCTTGCGCATCCCAGCGGGTGAGCTGCGCCAGCGCCTGGTCGAGCCCGCCGCGGAACAGCCGCGACAGCTCGGCCTGGCCGAACCAGGGCAGGAACTGCCCGGGGTTGATCAGGCTGCCGTCGGCCAGCCGCAGCCGCGCCAGCGCCTCCACGCCGTAGGGCTTGCCGGTCTGCAGATCGACCACCGGCTGCATGTGCATCTCCAGCCCGTGGTCGAACAGCGCCGAGCGCCAGCGCTGGCGCTCGGCCACCGGCACCGGCGCCTGCCGGCCGTGGGCGTGCAGCCGCTGCCAGGCGCGGCTCAGGGTCTGGCCGAGGTTGTCGAGAAAACTGCGCGCAGCGCTGCGCTCGAACATCGCCGGATAGCCGCCATACAGACTGACGACCACCACCACGCGGCCGTTGCGGTCCAGCAGCGGCACTGTCGCCGCGCTGCGGATGCCGACTTCCAGCGCCGCGTCGCGCCACGGCGCGCCGGCCGAGTCCAGCGCGTAGCTGGCCAGGGTGGCGACGCGCTCGGTCTGCCAGGCGCGCGCGGTCGGGCCGATGCTCTCGGCGTGGCTGTCCTGCAGCCGCGGCACCTTGACATCGCCGTAATGCTTTTTCATTGCCCGCGCGTAGGCGTCCAGTCCGGCAGAGAGTTCGACGACGAACTGCCCGCCGGCATCGGGCGCGCCCAGCGCCGCGGCGCGCATGCCGCGCAGCGCGGCCAGGCGTTCGAGCGCCTGCTGCATGAACTCGCTCCACGCCATGCCGGTCTGCAGATCGTGCTCCAGCGCGAGCACGCATTGCTGATAGTGCTCGCGCAGCGCCTGCGCCGATTCCACCTGCGTCTGCAGCTCGTTTTGCATGCGCGCGGTCAGCAGGTGGACGATGCGTCGGCGCTCGCGCGGCCGCAGCCGCAGGTTGTGGGTCATATCGATCAGCGCCTGCAGATACAGCCCGGCAGACTGCACCAACAGCCGCGTGGGCACGCCCACCAGGGCGTGGATTTCTCCCACCCGTGTGGCTTCGCGCAGATGCTCGTCCGCCTGCAGGTCGGCCGCGGTCAGACGATGGAAATGCGCGGTCTGCTGCAGTTTGAGGTGGCTGAATTCGGCGTCGGTCAGGTGAGTCAGCAGTTGCGCCGAATCGGCGTCGCGCGACACCAGGGCGTAGAACTGCTCGACGAATTCGGCGGCCACGGCGTGGTAATGCTGCGCCACCGGCTCCAGCAGCGACTGCGCCTGCGCGCCATACGGCTCGGGAAGCCAGTGCTCGGTATCGTCGAGCGACTCGGCCAGCACTTCCTGCCCCCAGCGCAGCCACCAGTGCTCGCGCGTGCGCTTGTGTAGCTTGAGGCTGTGCAGCGCGGCGTCGGCGCGGCGCAGCAGGGTGTCGGGTTCGCTGCCGTCGTGCGGGTACAGCGCCAGCCCCAGGCTCAGCGCCAGCGGCGCCTGCCGCCCGTCGGGCAGCCGCACCGGCAAGGGCAACACCGCGTCGATGGCCGCCAGCCGCTGCTCGGCCTGCGCCAGATCGCGCAGACCGTGCAGCACCAGCACGAATTCGTCGCCGCCGGTGCGCGCCAGCAGATCATCGGGCGAGAGCAGCGCCTGCAACTGCTGCGCCACCTCGCGCAGCACCGCGTCGCCCGCGGCGTGACCCCAGTGGTCGTTGATCGCCTTGAAATCGTCCAGATCGAGCAGGCCGACCGCGACCATCTCCCCACGCGACTGCGCCTGCGCCAGCCGCTGCGGTAGCCATTCGTCCAGGGCGTAGCGGTTGGGCAGCGCGGTCAGCGCGTCGTGCCGCGCTTGCCACTGCATGCGCTCCTCCACCTGCCGGCGCTCGGTCACGTCGTGCCCGACCCACACCGAATCGACCCCCGGCTGGCCGCGCACGGCCTTGCCCGACAGCTCGCACCAGAACAGGCTGCCATCGCGCCGGCGCATGTGCGCCTCGCGGGTGATGGACTCGCCGCGGGCGATCGCCGGGTAGATCTCCGCGCCAACCGCCTGAAATTCGGCCTCGTCGGCATAGATCGCCTGTGCGGGCAGACCCGCCATGGCCGCCGCGTCGGGATAGCCGAACATCTCGGCCATGCGGGCGTTGACCTGGCGCAGGGTGCGATCGCCCACCAGCGCAATCGGCACCAGCGCGTTGTCCAGCATCGCCCGCCGCAACTCGTCGGCGGCTTCGCGCTCGCGCTGCAGCGCGTCCATGCGCAGCAGCGCCGCCGCCAGCGAGGCGGCCGTTTCCAGCAAGCGCTGCTCGGCCGGGGAGGGCAGGCCAAGCTGCACCCCGGTCAGCGCAAAGCTGCCGATCACCCGTTGCCCATCGCGCACCGGCCACGACCAGCACGAGCCCAGCGTCCACTGCTCGGCCACCTCGCGCAGATCGTCCCAGCGCGGGTCGTGCGCAATATCGGACACGAAGCTGGGCGCATTGCCGAACACCGCATTGCCGCACGACCCCGCCTTCGGCCCCGGTGCCAGCCCGTCCAGCGCCTGCGCCAGTTCGGGCGGCGCGCTCGGCACGGCCAGCGGATGCAAGCGCCCGTCGCTGCCCAGATGCAGGATGCTGGCAATGCGCCCGGGCGCGCAGCGCTCGGCCAGCCGGCACAGCGCCGCGGCCAGCTCGGGCAAAGGCCGCCCCTCGGCCAGACCGCGCAGGATCTCGCCGGGCAGTTCGAAAAGGTCGGGGGCGGCTGCCCCTGCGTCCATGAGTGGTCTCCTGGGCCAGAAAAAATCGCCGCAGACCGCGGCCCAGCACGCCGCCTGCGGAATATGGATAGCACTTTACACATAAACGCGAAAAACGGGCTGTGAACTTTGTCGCTGAAATGCGGGGGAATTCGACGCTTCACCCAGCGTCTCGGGCGCTGGACAAAGCAAGCGACCGTTCGGAGTCGGTTTGCCGACGCTCGCTTTGGCCGTGTGTCTGCGCCATGCGTCGACGCGCCCAGCATTACGCTGTGCCAACGTCTGAGACGACTGTTGTCGTCCCCCTCACCCCCGCTCGTCATGGTCACCCCCAAAAATGCCGTCCCCGATCCGGGCGAGCCGACGCCCCGCATGCGCGAATTGCTCGCGCGCATCGAGCGCGCCGGCGCCGCGCCGTTGCACAGCATGACGCCGCAGCAGGCGCGCATCGCTTATGCGCAGCGGGCGCAGGTGCTGGACTTTCCGCGAGTGGCGCTGCCGTTGGACGAGACACTCGATCTCCCGGCACGCGACGGCAGCCGGTTGTCGCTGCGGCGGTATGCCAGCCGCATGGTCGACTGGCAGCAGCCGTTGCCGGCGCTGCTTTTCCTGCATGGCGGCGGCTTTGTCGTCGGCGGCAGCGACACCCACGACGCGCTGTGCCGGCAGCTGGCCGCGCGTTCGGGCTGGATGGTGTGCAGCCTGGACTACCGTCTCGCGCCCGAGCACCCGTTTCCCGCCGCGTTCGACGATGCCTGGGATGCGCTGCTCTGGCTGCGTGAGCAGGCCGTAGCGCTGGGCGTGGACGAGCAGGCGCTGGCGGTCGGTGGCGACAGCGCTGGCGGCACCCTGGCGGTGGCCACAGCCTTGGCCGCTCGCGACGCCGGGCTGCCGCTGCGGCTGCAAGTGCTGTTCTACCCAGGCATGGGCTGCCAGCCCGACACGCCGTCGCGCCGGCAGTTCGCCCGCGGCGCGCTGCTCGACGCCGAGCTGATCGACTGGTTTTTCGGGCTGACCCTGCGTTCAGCCGCCGATTGCGACGACCCGCGCTTTGCCCCGCTGCGCGCCGATCTGCGCGGCCTGGCGCCCGTGTGGATGGCCGTGGCGGGGATGGACCCGTTGCGCGACGAGGGGTTGGCGTTCGCGCAGGCGCTGCGTGCCGCCGGCATCGCCGTGGACTGCCGGCTGTTTCCCGGGGTGACGCACGATTTCGTCAAAATGAGCCGGGCACTGCCCGAGGCCGGCGCAGCGGTCGATGCCGCCGCAAAGGCGCTGCGCGCGGCCGCGGATTAATGCGGTTCCAACGCCGCGTAGGGCAGGGGGGCAAGCTGCAAGGACGCGCCATCCGCCGCGCCCAGCCGCAGCCCTTGTGGATCTTCCATGGCGCTGAGTTTGAGTTCGGCCAGCGCCTCCCACTGTCCGGCGCCGGCCGCGGCGGCGGCGACGACCAGTCCGCAGGGCTGGCCGGGGTCGGCGGTGTGGAATACCTCCTGCCCCGGCTGCATCGCGCAGGCGGCCACGAGACGCGCCATGCGACGCTTCAGCGTGCCGCGGTACTGGCTGCGCGCGACCACCTCCTGCCCGGGGTAGCAACCCTTTTTGAAATTCACCCCGCCGATCAGCTCGAAATTGATCATCTGCGGCACGAAGGCGGTTTGCGTCGCGGCGCTGATGTGTGGCAGCCCGGCACGGATGTCCTGCAGCGCCCATTCGTCGGGCAACAGTGGGGGCAAAGCCTGCAGCGCCGCCTCCTGCGATGCATCGGCGGTCTCGCGCTCGATCAGACACAGCGCCCGCTGCTGCCCGTAGGGCTGCGGCAGGCGGATCAGGGTGACGGCGCCGGCGCGCGTCACACCCCAGTCGGCCGCCGGCCAACTCACGCCCAGCGCTGGCGGCAGCTCGCAGCCAGCGGCGCCCAGCAGTCCCCAGCGGGCGATCGCGCCGGTGGCGTCGTCCAGGGTGCATTTGAGCCGCAGCACGAACATGCGCAGCCGCTGCAAGGTCTGCGCGGCGATGGAAGCATCGAGCAGCAGCCAGAATTCCTCGCCCGATGGGCGGACGATGCGAAAGTCCGCCAGCATCCGTCCCTGCGGATTGCACAGCGCGGCCAGACGCACCGACTGCCCGTCCCACTGCTGCACGTCCTGGCTGGTCTGCGCCTGCAGCAGATCGGCCGCCTGCGGCCCGCGCACGCGGATCACGGCGAGGTTTTCGACGAGCAGGGCGGAGCAGGGCATGGCAGGTGTGGCGAGACAGGAGAGGGGGAGGATGGCGAGTCGCAGCGGCGACAGCCGCTCGCGGCAGAGCGCCCAAGAAGCGCTCGGCTAGTATAGGTAGCCATCAGCCCGCGCAATGGTGCGCGGCATTTCCGGCGTCGGCTTTGTGCGGTTTCTGCGTTTTGTCGTTCTGATTCTGGCGCTGGGGGTTGCCGCGGCAGCGGCCGGCATGGCCTGGTGGGCGACCCGCCCGATTGCGCTCAAGACCAGCCCGCTGGATTTTTCGGTCAGACCCGGCAGCTCGGCGCTGTCGGCGGCGCGGCAGATCCGCGAGCAGGGCGCCGATGTGCAGCCGCGGCTGTTCTACTGGCTGGCGCGACTGACCGGCAAGGGCACGCAGATCAAGGCCGGCAGCTATGAAATCCAGATCGGCATCACTCCCTGGCAGCTGCTCACCCGCATGGCGCTGGGCGATCAGAGCTATCTGCCGGTGACCATCGTCGAGGGCTGGACGTTCGGCCAGATGCTGCAGGCGCTGGCAAAGGCGCCGGGGCTGGAACACGACGCGCAGGGGCTGACCCCGGCCGAGCTGATGCAGCGCATCGGCGCCCCGCCCGATCTGCCGCCCGAAGGACAGTTCTTTCCCGACACCTACCTCTACGCGCGCGGCTCGTCCGAACTCGACATCCTGCGTCGGGCGTATCAGGCGATGCAGACCCGGCTGGCGCGCGCCTGGGCGGACCGCGCGCCGGGGCTGCCGCTGCAGACCCCGCAGCAGGCGCTGATTCTGGCGTCGATGATTGAAAAGGAAACCGGCGACCCGGCCGACCGCGACAGAATCGCCGCGGTATTCATCAACCGCCTGCGCGCCGGCATGCCGCTGCAAAGTGACCCGACCGTGATCTACGGCCTGGGTGACCGTTTCGACGGCAACCTGACCAAGCGTGATCTGACCACCCCGACCCCATTCAACACCTACACCCAGCCCGGCCTGCCGCCGACGCCGATTGCCCTGCCGGGCGAGGGCGCGCTGCTTGCCGCGCTGCATCCGGCGCCGATCCGCGCCCTGTATTTCGTCTCGCGCGGCGACGGCACCAGCCAGTTCTCCAACACCCTGGCCGAGCACAATGCCGCGGTGGCCAAATACATCCTTAAGCGCCGCTGAGGCCGTGCCGTCTCACCGCGCAGCCGCCTTTGCCCTCCCATGTCCGCGAACAATCCTTACAAACCCGGCCTGTTCATCACCCTCGAAGGGGTGGACGGCGCCGGCAAATCCACCCAGTTGCAGACCATCGTCGACACCCTGCGCGAACTGGGGCGCGACGTGCTGCTCACCCGCGAGCCCGGCGGCACTCCACTGGGCGAAAGCCTGCGCGAACTGCTGCTGCATCAAGCGATGCACCCGTCGACCGAAACCCTGCTGATGTTCGCCGCGCGGCAGGAGCATGTGCTCAACGTCATCGAGCCGGCGCTGCTGCGCGGCCGCGACGTGGTGTGCGACCGCTTCACCGCGGCGACCCTGGCGTATCAGGGCGGGGGCAAAGGCGTGCCGGCCGAGCGCATCCGCAGCCTGGCGCGCTGGGTACATCACGGCCTGGAGCCCGACTGCACCATCCTGCTCGACCTGCCCGTGGACCTCGCCGCGCAGCGGCTGGCCGCCAGCCGCGAGCGCGACCGCTTCGAGCAGCAGGACCGCGCCTTTTTCGAGCGGGTGCGCGCCAGCTACCGCCGGCAGGCGGCGCATGCCCCCGATCGCTGGCTGGTGGTGGATGCGGCGCAGCCGGTCGATGCGGTCGGCCAGCGCATCGCCGCGCATCTGCGCGACCTCGTGCAACGTCACGCGCTGGCATGAGCACCCAGGTCTCTCCCCCGCCGCCGTCTTCGGCCGCGCACGCTGCAGCCGCCTGGCTGCTGCACGGCCGCGCCGGTCTGGGCAAATGGGCGCTGCTGCGCACCCTGGCCGACGCGCTGCTGTGCGAGCAGCCGCTGGCCACCGGCGGGCCGGACTTTGCCGCGTTGCCACCGTCGTGGCGCGCACGCCGTGCCTGTGGGCATTGCCCCAGTTGCGCGCTGCTGCGCTCGGGCACCCATCCCGATCTGTTCGTCGCCGTGCCCGATGCGCTGCGCACCAGCCTCGGCCTGACCGCCGCCGAATCGGTAGAAAAGACCGAGAGCAAGACCCTCAGCGCCGACATCCGCATCGACACCATCCGCGCGCTCTCGGACTGGGCCGAGCGCACCAGCCACCGCGGCGGGCTCAAGGTCGCGCTGGTCTACCCGGCCGACGCGCTCAACCCGGCCGCGAGCAACGCTCTGCTCAAAACCCTGGAGGAACCGCCGCCCGGGGTGCAGTTTCTGCTCGGGGCGCACCGGCTGGACGCCGTGTGGCCCACGGTACGCAGCCGCTGCCGGCTGGCGGCGATGCCCCGGCCGGACGCCCAGCCGGCCCGGGCTGGGCTGCCGGCTGGCGTCGACGGCGACGCGGTGCTGGCCTGGGCGCAATTCGCCGTGCAGGGCGCCGACCCCGCCGCCGGCCTGGACTGGGCCCGCGCAGTGCTCGC
>CAYMDM010000092.1:347-8978 GCA_964389235.1 uncultured Burkholderiaceae bacterium | reverse complement strand
GGCGGGCTTGGCCGCGCCACTTTCGGCCGGGGCCTCGGCCGCGCGCGGCCTGTCCGCCGCACCGGAAGTGCCCGCCGCGGTCGGCTCGGGGCCGCCCGGCGTCGAATCTCCGGCAGCGTCCGTCGGAAAACGGCTGGTGTCGAAGTCCACCGCCGCCATCAATTCGACACCGCCGACGATTTCCCGATTGGACAGAATCACCGCGTCGGCGCCGAGATCGGCGCGGATGCGGGCGAGCACTTCGCGGGTGCTGGCTCCGGTGTAGCGTTTGATTTTCATGGCAAGCGTCCGGGTCGAGAAAAGGAGGTCGCGGCGGGCCGTTCAGGGTGGAATCGGGCGAGGGTTATGCCCTCAGGCGCCCAGCGTTCCGGTCACCTTCACCTGTTTGTTGTCGGGAATCTCGGCATACGACAGCACCCGCAGCCGCGGCGCGGTGCGCGCCAGCAGCCGGGCAAGGAACTGCCGCAACGGCGCGCCAACCAGCAGTACCGCGTTCTGCCCCTGCGCTTCCATGCGCTGCATCAGTTCGCGTGCGCGGTCCATCAGCCGCTGCGCCAGGCTGGGCTCGATCGCCGGGTTCTGCGGGTCGGCACGCAGACTGGAAAGCAGAATCTGTTCCAGTTGTCCGTCGAGCACCGCGGCCGCCAGCTCCTGCCCGGCCGGCGCCAGGGTCTGCACGATGAACGGCCCCAGCGCCAGTCGCACGCGGGCGGTGAGTTCGTCGGTGTCCTGCACCTGCGGCGCGTATTCGGCCAGGGCCTCGGCGATGGTGCGCAGATCGCGGATCGGCACCCCCTCGGCCAGCAGGTTCTGCAGCACCTTGCGCAGCCGGTCGGGGGTGATGAGCTTGGGCACCAGGTCTTCGACCAGCTTGGGCGAACGCTTGGCCAGATGCGACAGCAGCGCCTCGACCTCGTCGCGGCCGAGCAGTTCGGCGGCGTGGGTCTGCAGCAGATGATGCAAATGGGTGGCGAGCACGGTGCTGGGGTCGACCACGGTGTAGCCAAGCGCCAGCGCCTGGTCGCGAAGCGCCGGGTTGATCCACACTGCCGGCAGCCCGAAGGCCGGGTCCTTGGTCGGCGTGCCGGCGATCGGCCCCGACACCTGCCCCGGGTTGATCGCCAGCAACAGGTCGGGAAAGATCTCCCCGCTGCCCACGTCCACGCCTTTGAGGGCGATGCGGTAGCCGCCCGGGCGCAGCTCCAGGTTGTCGCGGATGTGCACCGCTGACACCAGAAAGCCCATGTCCTGCGCGAACTTTTTGCGCACCCCGCGAATGCGGCCGAGCAGCTCGCCCCCCTGCTGCCGGTCGACCAGCGGAATCAGCCGGTAGCCCACGTCCAGCGCCAGTGTGTCCACCGGCTCGATCTGCTCCCAGGTCACTTCCTCCGGCTCGGCTGGGGCTGCCGGCGCGGCCTCGGGTGCGGCAGCCGCAGCGAGCTGCGCACGCCGGCGCTGCCACCACAGCACCCCGCCGAGCACCGCGGCAGCCCCGAGAAAGGCCAGATGCGGCATGCCCGGCACCAGCCCGATGAAGCCGATGATGCCCGCGGCAATCGCCAGCACCCGCGGGTGGGTGAACAGCTGGCCGATGAGCTGGCGGCCCACGTCCTGCCCGGTGGACACGTTGCTGATGACGATGCCTGCGGCAATCGAAATGACCAGCGCCGGAATCTGCGCAACCAGCGCGTCGCCGATCGACAGCAAGGTGTAGTTCTTCGCTGCGTCGGACAGGCTGAGATCGTGCATGAACACGCCGATGATCAGCCCGCCGATCAGGTCGATGAACAGAATCAGGATCGCCGCGATCGCGTCGCCGCGCACGAACTTGCTCGCGCCGTCCATCGCGCCGAAAAAGTCAGCCTCCTGCGCGATTTCGGCGCGGCGGCGGCGCGCTTCCTCCTGGTCGATCAGCCCGGCGTTGAGGTCGGCGTCGATCGCCATCTGCTTGCCCGGCATTGCGTCCAGGGTGAAGCGCGCGCTGACCTCGGCAATGCGCCCCGCGCCCTTGGTGATGACCACGAAGTTGATCACCACCAGGATCGCGAAAATGATGATGCCCACGGCGTAGTTGCCGCCGATCACGAACTCGCCGAACGACTCGATCACATGTCCGGCCGCGCCGGTGCCGTTCTGCCCGTGCAGCAGAATCACCCGCGCCGCAGCGACGTTGAGCGACAGCCGCAGCAGCGTGGTCAGCAGCAGCGCGGTGGGAAACGCGGCGAAGTCCAGCGGCCGTGTCAGATACAGCGTGACCAGCAGAATCACCAGCGACAGGGTGATGTTGAAGGTGAACAGCGCATCGAGCACAAAGGTCGGCAGCGGCACGACCAGCATCATCAGAATCAGCACCACCAGCAGTGGTGCAGCCAGCATGCGCCAGTCCAGCCGGCGCAGCGCGGCACGCCACGCGGGTTGCGCGGCGGCGGAGGTCGGAGCGTTCGAGGCCATGGAGTCTGATCCTTCGCTTTGTGGGGCTTACGTCCGAAGGTTGTCCGGGATGTCCCAGTCCGTCGGCAGCTGCGCGGTCTGCGGCGCGATACGCAACTGGTAGACATACGCCAGCAGCAGCGCCACCGCGTTGTAGAGTGCCAGCGGAATTTCCTGCTCCAGCTCGGCATGGTGATACAGCGCCCGCGCCAGCGGCGGCGCCTCCACCACCGGAACGCGATGCTCGGCGGCAATCTCGCGAATGCGCGCCGCGACGCGGTCGGCGCCCATTGCCAGCACCACCGGGGCGCGGTTCTTGCCCTCCTGATACGCCAGCGCCACCGCGTAGTGCGTCGGGTTGGTCACCACCACGTCGGCCTTGGGCACCGCAGCCATCATGCGCCGGCGCGCCCGCTCGCGCTGCAGCGCGCGGATGCGCTGGCGGATCTGCGGATTGCCCTCGGACTCGCGCAGCTCGTCCTGCAGATCCTGCCGGCTCATCTTGAGCTTCTGGTTCATCTGGATGAGCTGCCACGGCACATCCACTCCGGCGACCAGCACCGTCGCGGCGGCCAGCCAGATCATCGCCTGCCCGACGATCAGCCCGAGCTGCATCTGCGCCAACGCCGGCTCCACCCGAAGCAGCCCGAGCAGCGGCCCGCGCAGCTGCCACAGCAACACCGCGCCGACCACGCCGACCACCACCGCCTTGAGCAGCGCCTTACCCAGCTCGCCCAGGCCGTGCAGCGAAAACATGCGCTTAAAGCCTTCGACCGGGTCGAGGCGGGTGAAGTCCGGCGCCAGCGCCTGGCTGCTGAACACCCAGCCGCCCAGCGCAATGCCGCCGGCAATCGCCGCCAGCACGGTGATGCCCAGCAGCGGCGCCAGCAGCAGCGCGCCGTCGCCCAGCAGCGAGGCGACGTGGTGCAGCATCGCCTGCGGGTCGTGCGCGGCGCTGGACGGCACGCTCAGGCCCGTGTCGAGCAGCCGGCGGCTGCCGGCGAAAAACCAGCCGCCTGCCGCGTACAGCGCCACCGCCACGCCCAGCAGCAGCAGACTGGAGCCGAGGTCGCGCGAACGCGCGACCTGCCCCTTTTCCCGCGCCTGCTGCTTGCGTTTGGCGGAGGCTGGAAGCTCCTTATCCTGTGCGCTGTCTTCGGCCATCGCCCGTCCCCTAGCCGCCCCTCAGCGCGCCGCGCCCTGCTGCAGCAGTTGCGCCGACAGGTCCAGCCCGGCGTCCACCAGATGCTGCACCACCACGTCCATCACCGGCATCATCGCCCAAAGCGCCAGAAAACCGAGGGCGAAAAACAACGGAAAGCCGATCGCAAACAGGTTGAGCTGCGGCGCGAGTTTGGTCAGCACGCCCAGCGCCAGGTTGGCGATCAGCAGCACCCCGAGCACCGGCGCGGCCAGCGCCAGCCCCATGCTGAAGATCGCCCCGCCCGACAGCGCCAGCCCCTGCCAGGACGCAGCCGCCAGCCCGGCGTTGGGCGCCACCGGCAGCAGCGCAAAGCTGCGCGCCACCGCGGCCAGCAGCAGCAGATGGCCGTCCAGCGCGAGAAACAGCAGCAGGGTGATGAGATTGAGAAAGCTCGCGAGACTGGTCACCTGCACGCCCTGCACTGGGTCGAACAGCGTCGCAAAGCCCATGCCCATCTGCAGGCCGATGACCCCGCCGGCCACCTGCACCGCGCTGAGGATCAGGGTCATCGACAGCCCGATCGCCCCGCCGATCAGCAGTTGCTGCAGCAACAGCATCCACGCCTGCGCGGTGCCGAAGTCCACCGGCGGCATCGCCGGCAGCGCCGGGGCCAGCGCGATGGCGATCAGCGCCGCCAGCCCGACCCGCAGCATGCTTGGGACCTGCGCGCCGGAAAAAATCGGCGCGGTCGACAGCAGCGCCAGCACCCGCACGAACGGCCAGAAAAACGCGCCGATCCAGGCGGCGATCTGGGCGCTGGTGACGGAGATCATCGCGTGCTCGCCTCGGCGCTCAGCCGCCGTTGATCAGGTGCGGGATGCTCTCGAACAGGCGGATGGTGTAGTCCATCAGCACCCGCAGCATCCACGGCCCGGCAACCACCGCGACCAGCCCCATCGCCAGAATCTTCGGCACGAAGCTCAGGGTCATTTCGTTGAGCTGGGTCGCCGCCTGGAACAGGCTGACGATCAGCCCCACCAGCAGCGCCGCGCCCAGCAGCGGGGCGGACACCAGAAACATCACCCACAGCGCCTGCGCGGCCAGGGTGGTGACGGATTCGGGAGTCATACGGGTCTCCTTTGCGCGCTCAGTGGCTGAAGCTCTGCACCAGCGAGCCGATCACCAAGTCCCAGCCGCCGACCAGCACGAACAGCATCAGCTTGAGCGGGAACGACACCGTGACCGGCGAAAGCATCATCATGCCCATCGACATCAGCACCGCGGCCACCACCATGTCGATGATCAGAAAGGGGATGAAAATCACAAAACCGATCTGAAACGCGGTTTTCAGCTCCGAGGTCACGAACGCCGGAATCAGCAGCGACATCGGCGTGTCCGCCGGCTTGTCCAGCGCCTTGTGGCCCGAGAGCTTGACAAACAGCGCCAGGTCTTCTGGCCGCGTCTGCGCCAGCATGAAGGTGCGCATCGGTGCCGAGCCGGCGTCGATGGCCTGCGCCATGCTGATGCGGTTGTCCATCAGCGGCTTGACCGCCACGTCGTTGACCTGGCTGAACACCGGCCCCATCACAAAAAACGTCAGGAACAGCGATAGCCCGACGATGACCTGGCTGGGCGGCACCGTGGTCGTGCCCAGCGCCTGCTTGAGCAGCGACAGCACGATGACAATGCGGGTGAACGCGGTCATCATCAGCAGCATTGCCGGCAGAAACACCAGCACCGTCAGGAACAGCAGGGTCTGCACGCTCAGGCTGTAGGTCGTGCCGCCGTCGGCGCCGGGGGTCGAGGTCAGCGCCGGCAGTGCCGGCACCGCCTGCGCCTGCGCGGCCAGCGGCAACAGCAGCAGTGCCAGCGCCAGCAGCGCGTGGCGGGTGGTCAGCTCGCGCCAGATCGACACGCCGCGGCTCATTGCCCGCCCTCCCCGCCCGGCGGGGTCTGCGCAGTCTGTCCGCGCGCGCGCCGCATCAGTTCGGCAAAGTTGCCGCGCAGCGCCAGCGCCGGCGCGTTGGGCGGCTCGGTCGGCAACGGCTCGGGCAGCACATGCAGGCAGTTCAACCCCTGCGCGCTCGACCCGATCAGCAATTGCTGCGCGCCGACCTGCACCAGCAGCAGCCGCTCGCGCGGCGACAGCGACAGACTGCCGACCACCCGCAGCGCACCCTGTGGCGCACGTCCGCCCGCGCCCTGCAGCCGCCGCAGCCCGCGCAGCGCAACGACGAACACCACGAGCACCACGACCAGGGTGCCGAACACGCGCAGCATCGCGCCCAGGCTGAGCGGATCGGAAATGGCGGCGGGTGACATGGCGATGACGGGTTTCCGGCGTTGTCGCCGCAGCGACGTCGGCGACCCGACGCGACTTCCGGGAAAACCGCTGTTTTCGCCCCGGAAACCGCCTCGAGCCGCCGCGCATCGCGCGGCCGATGCCCGTTCAGCGCAAACGGCGTGCCATGGGGTCTGGCGAAATCCTCCGCCCCATGCAGGGGCGCCCATACCCTCAGCGCGTGAGCTCGAAACGCAAAAAACCCGGCGCGGTGTGCGGCCGGGTTCGTGGAAGAGAGAGGGAACTGCCGATCAGCCCAGCCGCCGCGCGCGCTCGGTCGGGCTCACGATATCGGTCAGGCGGATGCCGAATTTGTCGTTGACCAGCACGACTTCACCGCGGGCGATGAGGAAGCCGTTGACCAGCACGTCCATCGGCTCGCCGGCCAGGCGGTCGAGGTCGACCACCGAGCCCTGGGCGAGTTGCAGGAGTTCGCGGATCTGGATTTTGGTGCGGCCGAGTTCGACCGACAGAGTGACCGGAATGTCCATCACCAAGTCGAGCTTGTCGTCGCTGCCGCCGCCCGGGGGGTCGGCGCGCAGTTCGGCAAACGGCGCGGGCCGCACACCGGCAGCCGCCTCCGGCGCCGGCGGCGCGGCCGCTGCGGCGGGCTCGGCAGCGGCGCCCTGTTCGGCCAGAGCTTCATCCCAGGCGCTGAGGTCGTCGGCGGTGGGTGCGGTGGGCGTGTCGGTGGGGTCTGCCATGGCCGGGGGTTCCTGCGAATTCAAACGCGATCAGTAGCCGCGGGGCGCGGAGAGTTGCATCGCTTCGGGCGAGTCCGGAAGCAGCGGCTGGCGCACCTTGAGCGCGAGCTTGTCGCCGTGGCGACCATAGTCGCCCAGCAGCACGGGTATGCCATCGACACGACCGACGACGTATTCGGGCATCTCCACCGGCAGCACGTCGCCCACCCGCATCGCCAGCAGTTCGCGCACCAGCACCTTGCGCTGCAGCAGCTCGACCCGCAGATCGACTTCGGCTTCGCGCATTTCGTTCTGCAGCGCCTGCACCCAGCGATGGTCGACCTCGCTGCGGTCGGTGGTCATACCGGTGGTGAGCTGTTCGCGGATCGGCTCGACCATGCCGTAGGGGATGCACACGTGCAGACTGCCGCCGCCGCCTTCGATCTCGACGTTGAAGGTGGAGACGATGACCACCTCGGTCGGCGTGGCGATGTTGACGAACTGCGGGTTGACCTCCGAGCGGGTGACTTCGGGGTCGATGTCCAGCACCGGCTTCCACGCCGCCTTGTATTCCTTGAACACCATGTCGAGCATGCGCTTGATGATGCGCTGCTCCAGCGGGGTGAAGTCGCGGCCTTCGATGCGCACGTGAAACCGACCGTCGCCGCCGAAGAAGTTGTCGACCACGCTGAAAATCAGCCGCGGGTCGAAGATGAACAGCGCGGTGCCGCGCAGCGGCTTGATCTGCACCAGATTCAGATTGCTCGGCACCACCAGCCCGCGCACGAATTCGGCGTATTTGGTCAGCCGCACCGAGGCCACCGAAATCTCCGAGGCGCGGCGCAGAAAGTTGAACAGGCTCACCCGCCACAACCGGGCGAAGCGCTCATTGATGACCTCCAGCGTGGGCATGCGCCCGCGCACGATGCGGTCCTGGCTCGCCAGGTCGTACGGCCGCACGCCCCCCTCGTCGGCCGGTGCGGATTCGGCTGCGGGCGATTCGTCGCCCGCGATGCCGCTGAACAGCGCATCGACTTCGTCCTGGGAGAGTACGTCCTTGACCATGATGTCATTGCACCACGAAGGCGGTGAAGTAGACGCCGGCAATCGGCCCCTCGGCGGCCGCCTTGCCGGCCGGGGCATGGGCGTCGGCCGCGCCGGCCGGCGCCAGCAGGCCGTTGACGGTCTTGAGGATTTCGGCGCGCAGATGATCCTGCGACGCCACCGACGACACCTTGTCCGCGTCCTGCCCGGCGAGGATGCGCAGGATGTTGTTGCGGATGATGGGCATCATCTGCTTGACCTGCTCGTCCACATGGGTGTCGTAGGTCTTGAGGTCGATCTTGACCTGCAGGTAATGCGCCTGCCCGTCCTGACTCTGCAGATTGGTGACGAAGGGCTCCAGGCTGATGAAGTGCATGTTCTTTTCGCGCGCCGCCGCGAGCTGCGCCGGGGTCGGTTCGCTCTTGGGCTTGAGCAAAAACCAAGCGGCCGCCCCGCCGCCGGCCAGCACCACGACCAGCGCGACGACGATGATCAGGATCAGCTTGCCCTTACCGCCTTTGCCTTCGCCCTTTTCCTTATCCGCCATGCCAAACTCCAGAGGTTGCGCGCCGCGCCAACGCGGCCAGGGGTGAACGTCCGCCGCTGCGCCACCCCGCGGGCGGCGCCGGCTCTCCCCCGTCACAACGGCACGAACCCCCGGCGCCTGAAGCGGCGGCGCCCAGCGCAACTCCCGCAGCAGTTCAGACATAGGTGTTCACCAGCCCGCGCTGCCAGCGCGGCGTGAGCGCGGCCGGCGCTGCGTTGCCCGACTGCACGGCGGCGATGGCCGCTGGGGCCGGCGAACCCGGGCGCGGCGATCCCCAGCCCTGGCCGCCGGCGTGGCCGCCACCGTGCGCGCCGACCGAGGTGTGCGCCAGCGACAGCCCGCTGCCGGCGAACAGCTCATGCAGTTGCGGCAGCGCCGACTCCACCGCCTGCCGCACCGCCGCGTGGGCAGAGGCGAATTGCGCCTGCACCTGCCCGTCGTG
>CAYMDM010000092.1:0-337 GCA_964389235.1 uncultured Burkholderiaceae bacterium | reverse complement strand
TACCTGCAGCCGCACCTCCAGCGGCCCGAGGTGCGCCGGGTTGAGCTGCAGCAGTGCGGTCTGCTGCCCGCCCTGCGCCGCCAGCAGAATCTGCTGCCCCATCGCCTGACCCCAGTCCGGGCTGCCCACGGGCTGGCCGATGGCGGCCGCGTGCGACGCGGCCGGGGCCGCGACCGCAGGGACGGCGGCGGGCACTGCGAGCGGCAGCGCCAGCGAGGCCGCGTCGCTGCCCGAAACGACACTCCGCTCGGCCCGGGGCGCAGCGCCCACTCCACCGCTGCCAAGTGCCGGCAGAGCGGGTGCGACCGCCTGCATCGCGCGCTCGGCCGACGGTTCC
>CAYMDM010000091.1:0-9127 GCA_964389235.1 uncultured Burkholderiaceae bacterium | reverse complement strand
TCGGTGCGGCCGCCAGCGGCCAGTGGCTGCCCGGTCCACGGCCAGGCGCGCGGCCGCAGCAGATCACCATCGACCGGCGCCCAGCCCTGGCGGGTGAGCTGCACGAAGGCGTAGCCGCGCGGCCCCGGCACCCAGGCCAGCGGCGTGCCCTGCTCGGCCGCGCGTTGCCGCGCCGCGTCGAACAGCGCGGCCAGCCGCTGCGCTTCCTGCTGCATCTGGTCGTCGTGCGAGGGCGGCAGCGCCAGCGCTGCCATCGCGGTGACGATGCCGATGACCAGCAGCGCCACCAGCATTTCCAGCAGGGTGAAGCCGCGCGACAGGGCGCGGCGCAGGGGGTGGCGACGTGTGTGGGAAGGGGGCCCTGCAGAACCGGCGGCGCGGGAGGCGCCGCGGCTCAGGCGGCGGTTCGGAACCGGCGCTTCGCGCGCGGGCGCAAGGGGCCGCGCAGCGCCGGCGACCTCACTGCCAGCTGCCGATGTCGGCATTGGCGCCCTCGCCGCCCGGCTTGCCGTCGGCGCCATAGCTGAACACGTCCACCGGCCCCTTCACCCCCGGGTTGAGGTATTGATACGGGTGGCCCCAGGGGTCGGTCGGCAGTTTCTCGAGGTAGGGCTTCCAGTTGGTCGGAATCGGCGGGGTGGTCGGCTTGGTCACCAGCGCCTGCAGCCCCTGCTCCTGCGTCGGGTACACGCCGTTGTCGAGCTTGTAGAGCTTGAGCGCCTGCATGATGGTGGCGATGTCGGTTTTCGCCGCGGTGACCCGCGCCTCGTCGGTGCGGCCGAGGATGTTGGGCACGATCAGCGCCGCCAGCACCCCCATGATGACCAGCACCACCATCAGTTCGATCAGGGTGAAACCGCGGCTGGAACGCGCGGGCGCAGCATGGCGGGAGGGGAAATGGAGCACGGCAGACGTCATCGGCAGCACCTTGGGGACGGGCAATAATACGGGCCCATGTCGCCGGCCCTGACCAACCTCGCGCCTCTCGCGGGCAAGCGTTTGCCCACGCTGCTGGCGGTGTTGCTGGCGTTTGCCTGCGCCGCGCTGGCTGTGGTGTGGGCGCTGCGGCTGCTGGCCGCGCCGCAGCCGGTGCCGGCCGATGCCGCGTTGGTCGGCGCCATCAGCCCCGAGCAGGCGGCGGCGCAGGCGTCGCGGCTGTTCGGCGCAGCGCCGGTGGCAGCGTCGCAGCCGACCGCGCCCAGTCGCTTCCGGCTGTTCGGGGTGATCGCGGGCGGCGCCGCCGGCTCGGCGCTGATCGGGGTCGATGGTCAGCCGCCCAAGGCGGTGGCGGTCGGCCAGCCGGTCGCGCCCGGGGTGGTGCTGGAGCAGACCGATTTCAAGGCCGTCTGGCTCAGCCGCGACGGCCAGCGCCAGGAACTCAAGCTCGACCCCGGCGCCGCCGGCGGTGCAGTGGGCGGTGCGCTCGGCGCGCCGCCGGGGGTGATGCCGCAGCCGGTGATCGCCGCCCCGGCCATCGCCCCGGCGCCTTTTCCCGCGCCACACACCGCGCCGGGCAATGGCATGCCCGAGGAAGCGCGCTGAACGGCTGGCAGCGCGCCTCGGGCAAGCCGCTGTGCAGCAGAGGGCGGACGGCCCGCAGACAGCGCAGAGCCGCCGGGTCTGGTTCAGAGAAACAGCGCTGCTGCCGGGTTGCCGGTTTCCTCGGCGTACTGGTAGCCGAGCTGGCGCAGAAAGTCGGCGAACGCCTTGTTGTCGGCCGGCGGCACCTGAATGCCCACCAGCACCCGGCCGACGTCCCCACCCTGGTTGCGGTAGTGGAACAGGCTGATGTTCCAGTGCGGGTTCAGCGCGTCGAGAAAGCGCATCAGCGCCCCCGGCCGCTCGGGGAAGTCGAAGCGCAGCAGCCGCTCGTTGACGTTGAGCGGCCGCCCGCTGGCGTCGCGCGGCGCCGGCCCGCCGATCAGGTGGCGCACATGCACCTTGGCGAACTCGTTGTCGCTGAGGTCGATCGCGGCGTAGCCGGCGCGGTCGAACACCGCGGCCATGCGCTGCGCGTCCTCGCGGCCGTTGACCGCCAGCCCGACGAATACATGCGCCACTTTGGGGTCGCGGATGCGGTAGGTGAATTCGGTGACGCTGCGGTTGCCCACCAGCGCGCACAGCCGGCGAAAACTGCCCGGCTGCTCCGGGATGTTGACCGCATACAGCGCCTCGCGCGCCTCGCCGATGTCGGCCCGCTCGGCGACGAAACTCAGGCGGTCGAAATTCATGTTCGCGCCGCACGCCACTGCAACCAGCGTCTCGCCCTTGAGCTTGTGCTGCGCGACATACGCCTTGACCGCGGCCACCGCCATCGCCCCCGAGGGCTCGACGATGCTTCGCGTGTCCTCGAACACGTCCTTGATCGCGGCGCTCACCGCGTCGGTATCGACCACCACGTAGTCATCGACCAGATCGCGCGCCAGCCGGAAGGTCTCCTTGCCGACCTGCTTGACCGCGGTGCCGTCGCAGAACAGCCCGACCTCCGACAATGTCACCCGCCTCCCGGCGCGCACGCTGCGCAGCATCGCGTCGGAGTCCACGGTCTGCACGCCGATGACCTTGATCTCCGGGCGCACGTTCTTGATGTAGGCGGCCACGCCCGAGATCAGCCCGCCGCCGCCGATGGCGCAGAACACCGCGTGGATCGGCGCCTGATGCTGGCGCAGGATTTCCATCGCGATCGTGCCCTGCCCGGCGATCACGTCGGGGTCGTCGAACGGATGCACGAAGGTCAGCCCCTGCTGCTCCTGCAGGGTCAGCGCGTGGGCGTAGGCGTCGCTGTAGCTGTCGCCCTGCAGCACCACGTCCACATTGCTGCCGCCGAACGCCCGCACCGCGTCGATCTTGACCTTCGGCGTGGTCGAGGGCATCACGATCACCGCGCGGCAGCCCAGCTTGTTCGCTGACAGCGCCACCCCCTGCGCATGGTTGCCCGCCGACGCGCAGATCACCCCACGCGTGCGCTGCTCGGGCGTCAGCCCGGACATTTTGTTGTACGCCCCGCGCAGCTTGAAGCTGAACACCCGCTGCGTGTCTTCGCGCTTGAGCAGCACCTTGTTGTGCAGCCGACGGCTGAGGTTGCGCGCGGGGTCCAGCGGCGATTCCACCGCGACGTCGTACACCCGGGCGTTGAGAATGCGCTGCAGGTACTCGCTATGCTTGGCCGCCATGATTCATCCCGGAAAATCGCTGGATTCTAGGAGCGCAGCCCGCCACAGCCCGCGCCCGGCAACATGCTGACGGCCGCTGAACTGCTGCATCCGGCGCTGGCCGCCGCTGGCGGCGTGTGGGCGCTGCCGGTGCTCGCCGCGGTCAGCTTTGCCGCGGCAACGGTGGTGCCGCTCAGCTCCGAGCTGGTGCTGCTGGCCGTGCTCGCCGCGCAGCCGCAGCACAGCGAAATCGCGATCGCCGTTGCGACCCTGGCCAACACCGCCGGCGGGCTCACCACCTACGCGCTGGGCCGCTGGGCGCGGCGCTGGCAGACGCCCGACGCCTGGCGCTGGGCGCCGCGGCTGCAGCGCTGGGGTGCGCCGCTGGTGTTCTGGGCCTGGCTGCCCGGCGTCGGCGACGCCTTGATCGCTGCGGCGGGCTGGCTGCGCATCTCGGCGCTGGCCTGCGCCGGCTGGATGCTGCTCGGACGCGGTCTGCGCTACCTCGCGCTGGCCGGGCTGCTGGCGTGGTGGTGACGCGCCGGCGCACGCACGACGCGACACAAGCGCCGCCGCCCGCCGCCATCGCATCGCCCGCTTTCGCCCCGCTGGTGGCAGGCGAAAAAAAAACCGGGCCATCGGCCCGGTTCGGAATTCCACCAAAGGAGGAGGGTGGAGGAGACAAGCGGTGCGTCACGGTGTTTCGTCGACGCATGGGCAAATCCTAGAGCAAAACGCCGCGAATCGGCTAACCCATAAGAACATAAGGGAATTCAAACATAAGCATAAGCTTATAAAAGAGAAAGAAGCATCAAAAACAATGGGTTACGTGGCTATGAGCCGGGTGACGCAGCGGTGATCTGCCGCCTTCGGCTTCCCGCGAGATGTATCGAATTTGCGAAATATCAAGCGAAATCGGGCGTCGGTCACGGCGTGCGCTGACGTAGCATCGCCCGGACTCCAACCCCGATGACAGAACCGAGCGAACGACCATGAAATGCACCGTGCAATGGGAAGGTGAAGGCGGTATGGCCTTTACCGCCACTACCGCCAGCGGCCACACCCTGCGCATGGACGGTGCGCCTGCCACCGCCCCCGGCGAGCCCGGCGGGCACGACAGCGCGCCGCGGCCGATGGAAACCGTGCTCGCCGGCACCGGCGGCTGCACCGCTTACGACGTGGTCTACATCCTCAAAAAAGGCCGGCACGACGTGCGCGGCTGCCGCATCGATCTGCAGGCGGAGCGCGCCGACACCGACCCCAAGGTGTTCACCCGCATCCACATGCACTATGTGGTCAGCGGCCGCGGCCTCGCCCGTGCCGCGGTCGAGCGGGCGGTGGAGCTGTCACACCAGAAATACTGCTCGGCCTCGGCGATGCTGGCCAAGACCGCTTCCATCACCTCCAGCATCGAGGTGGTCGAGGCCGACTGACGGAGCGCGAGCAAGCTCGCGATCTCCTGCGCATGGCACGCAGGCCATTTCCCCCGGCGAACCCGAGCCCCGCGGCGAGCAATACGGCCTCGGCTGAGCCGCTCGCCATACCGAGAGCCCTAGGGCTGAGTACGGCCGCGCCCGGTTCGCCAAAATCGCCGACCCGGCACGCGAGGGCTCCAGGCGGTCATAACCCCGGCAACAAGCGCGGAAAAACACGCCCGACCCGCGCCGTTGACACCGCGCGAGTTTCCGACTTCGGTCAGATATGCTCGGCCGTCACCGTCATCACCTTCGCCGCCGCGCGCATCGCCCAGCGCGCGGGCAGCGGCAGCTCCGCAGCCCCGGCTGCCTCGGCTCGGTGGGCGTGCGCGGCCTCGTCGTCGCGCATGCGCGCGACCACCTCGCGCGAGGCCGCATCCGCGAGCGGCAGTCGCTCCAGGTGGCCGCTCAGGTGCTGCTCCACTTGCCGCTCGGTCTCGGCCATGAAGCCCAGGCTGCCGGCGTCGCCCGCCACCCGCCCGGCGACCAGCCCGATCGCAAACGCTCCGCCGAACCACAGCGGGTTGAGCAGACTGCGCCGTCCGCCCAACGCGCCCAGCCTCTGCTCGCACCAGCGCAGATGCGCCTGTTCCTCCCGCGCCGCCTGCAGAAACGCTGCGCGAAGCTGCGGCGACCGCGCCGTCACTGCCTGCGCCTGATACAGCGCCTGTGCGCACACCTCGCCGACATGGTTCACCCGCATCAGCGCCGCCGAGCGAGCGCGGTCGACCGCCGACAGCGTTTCCTCTTCGGCAGAAGCGGCGTGCGCCGCCAGCGGCTGCGGCCACAGGCTGCGCAGCGCCGACTCGGCCGCGCTGCACAGGCGGTCAGTCAGGCTTGCCGGGGCCGGAATGGCCGGGATGGGGGTTCGGGAAGATTGAAAGTCCATCGCAAAGCTCCGAAGCAGCCGAGCAGGGCGCCCAGCAGCGATTCTGCGCCTGCCCGCCGTCCCGCGACGCAGCGAGGGTGTTGCCGCATCGCCACAGATTCCGCCCCGTTCGCGCAAAGATGACACCCCGCGGTTGGACTTGGGGGCCGGAAGTGGTGAAATCCTCCTAGCTCCTTTCCACGATTGGAGTTGGTGGTGCTGGCCCGCTGGGGCTTGCACAGCGCGGTCGTCAACCCCCAAGGCACCGCAGTTTCCAACAAGCTACTGGAGATGCATACATGAAAAAATCCCTCATCGCGCTGGCCGTTCTCGGCGCTTTCGCTGGCGTCGGCACCGCCCAGGCGGCTGACAGCGTTCAGCTTTACGGCATCATCGACCTCGGCGTGACCCACTTCACCGGCCTTAAGCCGGCCGGCACCGGTACCGGAACCGTTTCGTCCACCGGCCTGAGCTCTGGCGTGCAGTCCGGCTCGCGCATCGGCGTCAAGGGCAAGGAAGATCTGGGCGGTGGTCTGTCGGCCATCTTCACCGCTGAAACCGGCTTCTGCGCCGCGGGTACCAACCAAAACCAAGGCACGGTGAGCCCGGGCTCCCCGGCTGGTGGTTTCTGCACCGGTGGCGGTTTCATGCAGCGCCAGGCTTTCGCCGGCCTGACTGGCGGCTTCGGTACCCTGGTTGCCGGCCGTATGTACACCCCGGTTTTCAATGCCGAGGCTAACGTCGCTGACCCGTTCGGGTGGGGCCTAACTGGCACCATGGGCAACATTTCCATCGTCGGTCAGTTGGGGTTGGCGCGCGCCAACCAAGCCGTTGCTTACGTGAGCCCGAGCTTTGGAGGCTTCACCGTGACCGGTGCCTATTCGTTCGCTCCGCTTGCGGCAGGCACCGTCCCGACGGCCTCCGGTGTGGGCTCGAACGTTCCGCGTGCTGGTATCCTGCAGGGCCAGTACGCGAATGGCCCGATTACCGCGGGCCTGTCGTACCTGATGGCCACCAACATCATGATCAACAGTGGTGGTGTTAACGATGGCAAAGCCAGCATGTGGCAAGCCTACGGCGCCTATGACCTTGGCGTCGCTAAGCTCTCTGCAATCTACGAGCGTGCCTCGTCTGATTATGTGTCTGGCAACCTGCGTTTCTGGAGCTTGGGTGCCACCGTTCCGGTTGGTCCGGGTGCAATCCTTGCGTCGTACGGCAACTTCAAGTCCTCCTGGCCCGCAGTTGCGGGATCAAACACGGTCCTGAGCTCTGTGCCGCAGCTGGGTAACCCCAAGCAGTGGGCTATCGGCTATACCTACGCGTTGTCCAAGCGTACGAACCTGTACGCTTCGTACGCCCGCATCACCAACGACACCAACACCGCCTTGGCGGTCGGTTCCTCGACCGACAGCAACAAGGGTGTTGCTGGCCAGAACTCCAACGGTATCGCTCTGGGCATCCGTCACCAGTTCTGATCTTCGCAGCATGCGCTGCGCTGGGTGAATCCGGCGCAGCAGGTTGCGCAAACCGCCTGTCCCGCAAGGGCAGGCGGTTTTTTTCCGAGGGGGACGTTTGACCGCGAGTCGCACACTGAATGCGAAACGCGAAGCGGGCGGCTGCGGGGGCCGAATGCCTTAGCATCTCAGGCCGTTTTTCGATCGTCCTGACCGCCATGTCCAACGCCGTACCGCTCTCCTCGCTTTCGGTTCTGCTGCCCGCTGACGGCTCGTCGTTTTCGCTGCGTGCAGCGCAGGAGGTGCTGCGGCTGTCGCAATGGCTGGCCGGCCCGCCGCAGGTGCATCTGCTGCACGTGGCTGCGCCGATCGGCACTCCGCTGGCGCGCTCGCACCTGAGCCGCCAGACCCTGGACGAGTATTACGCCGACGTCGCCACGCAGGCGATCTCCGGCGCGCAGGCGCTGCTGACCGAAGCGGGGTTGGTGCCGGCCATGCACCATGCCGTCGGCGACGCGGCCGAGCAGATCGTCGCCGCGATGGCCCGGCTGCAGCCGGGGCTGGTGGTGATGGGCACGCACGGCCGCAGCGGCCTGGCCGGGGTGTTGCTCGGCTCTGTGGCGCAGAAGGTGCTGGCGCAAGCCTCGGTACCGGTGCTGCTGGTGCGCTGACGCGACGGCAAAACCCCATGCGCGGTGCTGCGAACCGCGCGAGAAACCCTGGATCAGACCGCAGGGCGGGCGGCAGGGTTCCGCGTCCAATGGGAACGGTGGCGAACTTCCGCAGTTGCCGTGGCCGATGAACGGAGCCCGTCATGCCGCAGCATCATCGCGCAGCGTCGCCAAATCGGGCAGGCGAGGCGGTTCGGGTGATGTAACCGTGTGTATCGCACGGACATGCCATCTTGCGTAAACTCCGCAAACGCTTTAGGCCCGACTGCACGTCCGCCACCACATTTCACCCCGGCTTTCCCCGATGTCCGATTTTTCGTTTGCCTTGCGTGTGTTGCGCAGTGTCGGCCTGTTCGGCCTGACGCTGTTGCTGGCGCTCGGGCCGTTCATCCACGGGCATCTGGGGCAGCCGCGGCAGTATGGCTGGCATGTGCATGTGCAGCAGACCGGGCCGGTGGTCACCTCCACTGCCGGCGACACACTGGCGCAGCCGGCCGAGCCGGCAGATGTGGAACTGGCGCAATGGCTGGCCGCACGCCGGCTGGCGCCGATGCTTGCCGCGCTGCCCGATTTCGCACCGGGTCTGACCGCGGCAGTATTGCCTGCCGCGGCGACGGAGCTCGTTGCCGCAGCTTGGGCTACCCGCCCCGCGCAACCGCAGCCGAACGCCAGCCGCGGCCATCTGCGGCCGCCGCCGCAGGCGCCCCCCGCGGCGCTCTGACCTTTTCCCTTTTCTGCTTCGCGGCCCTCCGCGCGGCGCCTCTCGCCCTCGGGCGCTGGGCCCGCGACGCGGCGATGCGATCACCTGCCCACGGCACCCGTTCGTGCCTCGGGGCATGCAGCCGAAGCAGACCAAGGGCGCGGCCGTGAGGCCGTGAACACGGGTCGATGGCAGTCCGGCGGCCGGTCTTATGGCGTCGCCCGAATGCCCCGACCCGCAGGCGGGGCGGTCTCGGTCGCCCCGATGGCAGAGAACGACGGGGCCGGCTGGAGGCAGCCGGGGCGAAACATGGCGAATCGGAAAGCTTTGTTCGGGCGCGGCGGCGTTGCGATGCTGCTCGCGCTGAGTTTGGGTTGGGCGGGCGGCGCGCTGGCGCTGCCGCGGGAGATTGCGCTGTCGTCGGACCAGCAGGTCGCGCTCGGGGTGCGGCTGCAGGCAGTGCAGCCGGCCGGCGCGGTGGTGTTCGAGCTGCCGGCGCAGGTGACGGTGCCGGCGGCCAATCAGGCGGTGGTGGCCGCGCCGGCGCCTGGGGTGGTCGAAAAGCTGCTGGTCAGCACGGGCGACGCGGTGCGCAAAGGCCAGGTGCTCGCCGAGTTGCGCAGCGCCGAGCTGGCGCAACTGCAGCGTGACCGAGCGCAGGCGCAGACCCAGCTGGACCTCGCGCGCAAGCAGGCGCAGCGCGAGGAAACGCTGGTGCACGAGGGCATCGTGCCGGCGGCGCGGCTGGACGCGGCGCGGGCGCAGCAGGCGCAGGCGCAGGCGGCGCTGGCCGAGCGCGATCTGGCC
>CAYMDM010000090.1:0-9225 GCA_964389235.1 uncultured Burkholderiaceae bacterium | reverse complement strand
GGGCAGTTGATGGACGAGGTGCTGCTGGCCAAGAACGAGGCGGTGCTGAAAAAAGCGCATGCCACCGATGAGTGGAATTACTACCAGGCCATCAGCACCAAGCAGCATCTGAGCGAACTCGCGCGTGATCTGGCGCCGCCGGCGCGCCAGCCCGATATCGAAGCGGAAATCGCCAAATACAAAAAGCAGAAAGCCGAGGTGCGGGCCAAGGCCGAGGCGTTCGACGCCGAATCGGCCAAGGCCAACGCCGAGGCGCTGCACCTCAGCCGGCCGCATACCGGCATGGCGCGGGCGCTGATTGCGCTGCAGATCGCGATTTCGCTGGCGTCGATCACCGCGCTGACGCGCCGGCGCTGGCTGTTCGCGGTAGCCGTCCTCAGCGCTCTGGTGGGCATCGGCATGTGGGCCGTGGCGATCGGCTGGGTGCGGGCATGAGCGCGGCGGTTCGCTGCCTGCCCCAGTTCACGCGGCCGGCAAAAACCGGAGGTGCGCGATGACCGGGCACTTTTGGTACGACTGGGGTGGGCTCAACGTCTGGCTGTTCGAGCGCATAAACCATGCCGGCGGCGGCTGGCTGTGGGATCACCTCGGGCTGTGGGGGGCGATCATCGGCTCGCCGCGCGGGGCGATGGTGTGGGCGGGGCTGCTGCTGGCGCTGGCGCTCAAGCGCCCGCAATGGCTGGCGCCGCAGGCGGTGCTGGTGTTCATCGCCGCCGACGTGCTGGCCGACGCCGTGGTGCACGGGCTGCTCAAACCCTACTTCGACTTTCCCCGCCCGCCGGCCGCGCTTGGTCTGGCGGCGGTGCACGTGGTGGGCAAGCCCGAGTTCGTGCACAGCTTTCCGTCGGGTCACGTCACCCTGGCGTTCACCCTGCTGGCCGCGCTGCTGCCGGGCGCGCACTGGGTGCTCAAGGCGCTGCTGGTGGTGTATGCGCTGTGGATTGCGTGGTCGCGCATCGCGGTCGGCGCGCACTTTCCGGCCGATGTGCTGGGCGGCGCACTGGTCGGCGTAGCCTGTGCGCTGTTTGCGCACTGGGTGCTGCGGCTGGCGGGCTACCGGCTGGCGCGGCGCTGAACCGTGTCAGCCGGCGGCGCGTCGCTGCCTCAGCTGCGGGCGCCGTAAGTCTCGCCGCTGGTGACCAGATACAGCATGCCGAGGTCGGCGATCAGCGACCGCGACACCCGCGCGTAGTCGCCGCGGGTGAGTTCGTGTTCGGCCTGCGCCTGCGTGCCTTCGCCGCGCTGGATGCGGCGCACCACGTCTGCGGCGAGTCGGTGAAAGCGCGCATGTTGCGCGACCACCCGCTCGAACAGCTCGCGCTCGCGCGCCGGCACCGGCGGGCTGCCATGCAGCCAGGCGCCCAGCGCGCAGCAGTCGTCGCGGCCGACGTGGTCGGGGTCCAGCGCCTCGGCCGCATCGCCCTGCGCGAGTTGCAGCAGCCGGCGCTTCCAGGCCTGGTGTGCCTGAATGGCGGTGTAGAAATTCAGTCCGCCGGCTTCGCATTCGGCCGCTTCCTCGGCGCTGACGGTCGGGGGCGGCAGGGTGGAATCGGGTTGAGTGACGTCGGTGGTGGTCTGACCGCGATCGGCCAGGGCGCGAAACCAAGATTTGAGGGTGAACGAGATCATGTTTGTTATTTACCGACAAGCCGCAAATCGAAAGACCACGAGCGGCAGCGTAGCCGGAAAAGTACGGTCGTTCGATGACCGGGGTTGAACAAATCGGCCGAAGCTGCCGACTTCTCCCTGCTTTACGTTCTGCGCGGCGGACTGGATTCAGCCGCAGGCGCGATCAGCGCCGTTGCTCGCTGCGAAACGCTCGCTGCAACTCGCGCAGACTGCGCACCCGCGCCGCCACATAGGCGGGTCGCCCGTGCAGCCCGGTGCGCTCCATCGGCAGATCGCGGCGGCGGCGCTGCGCGCGGCGGGCGTAACGCAGCATCCACGCGCCGTGCAGGCCGATGCGGCGCGCGGCCTTGAGATGTCCCGGCGTGTCCTCGACCAGCACGCATTGCGCCGGGCGCAGGCCGTGGCGGGCGAGCACATGACGCAGCATGCGCGCGTCGGGCTTGGGGCGCAGCGCGCGCAGCATCCACATGTCTTCGATCGCGATCACCCCATGCACGTGGCGATGCAGGCCGAGCAGCCGCAGCACCCGCAGCGCGTAGTCGCGCGGGGCATTGGTCAGCACCAGCTTGCGTCCGGGCAGGCGCGCCAGCGCCGCGCGCTCGCTCGCATCGGCGCGCAGCATGCGCGGCAGATGCGGGAAGGCGTGGGTTTCGCGCAGAAACTGCGCGGGGTCGACGCCGTGCTCGTGCATCAGCCCCAACAGCGTCGCGCCGTAGCGCACCCAGAATTTCTGCCGGATGCGGTTGGCCTCGTCGCGGCCGACGCCGAGGTGGCGTTCGATGAACGCGGTCATTTCCGCATTCATCAGCGGGAAGATGCGCCAGGCGGCGTCATGCAGGGTGTTGTCCAGGTCGAGCAGCCACACCGGGCCGCCGCGAGGTTCACGCCGTCGCATGGTCGTCCTCGCGGGCCAGATCGGCAAACACATAGCGCACCTGCCCGAACCGTGGCGGCGACACCCATTCACGGAGACCTTGCACGCGGTGCGCCACTTCGCGTGTGAACCCTGGCCCGCCGAACGCGAAGGTGTGGAACTCGCCGCCCTCGCCGCAGGCATCGACCCCGGCCGGCAGCGCGGCGATGAAGTCCGCATCGAACAAGCGGCCGCACATTGCGTCGGGCACGAAGCGCGTGTCCACGCACACCACCCGCGCGCGCAGTCCCAGCGCGAGCATCTGCGGCACCAGCGCCTTGCGCGGCTGTCCCCACAGCGGCAGCAGCGGCTGCACCCCGGCGCGGGCGCAAGCGGCCTCGACCCAGTCGCGATGCGGCTGCAGGTCGATGTCGCCGGTGATCGCAGCCCGCGCGCCTTGCTCGGCCAGCCGCGCCAGCGCGGCATCGAACACGGTCTGGTAATCGTCCCAGCTCGCCGACGCAGTGATGAGCCGCAGCCCCAGCGCATCGGCCTGCGCCTGCAGCAGATCACGCGGCAGGCCGTGGCTGCGATTGCGCTGGCCGCTTTCGTCCATCATCGTCAGCATCCAGCGCACGTCCCAGCCCTGCGCGCGAGCGCGATGCAGCGCCAGCAGCGAATCCTTGCCGCCGCTGCTCACCCAGACGGCAGCGCGGTTCAATGCGAGCGGATCAGGGTGCCGAAGGCCTGGTCGGTCAGCACTTCGAGCAGGGTCGCGTGCGGCACCCGGCCATCGACGATGTGCACGCTGTTGACCCCGGAGCGTGCGGCGTCTAGCGCTGAGGCGATCTTGGGCAGCATGCCACCGGAGATGGTGCCGTCGGCGAACATTTCGTCGATCTGCCGCGCGGTCAGATCGGTCAGCAGCTCGCCCTGCTTGTTGAGCACCCCGGGGATGTTTGTCAGCAGCAGCAGCTTCTCGGCCTTGAGCACTTCGGCCAGCTTGCCCGCGACCACATCGGCGTTGATGTTGTAGGACAGGTTGTCCTCGCCGAAGCCGATCGGCGAAATCACCGGGATGAACTGATCGTCCTGCAGCGCCTTGACCACCGAGGGGTCGATGGATTCGATTTCGCCGACCAGGCCGACGTCGATTTCGGCCTCCGGGTTCTGGCGGTCGCGCATGCGCAGCTTGCGCGCGCGGATCATGCCGCCATCGCGCCCGGTCAGCCCGACGGCCTTGCCGCCGGCGTGATTGATCAGCCCGACGATGTCCTGCTGCACCTGCCCCGCCAGCACCCACTCGACCACTTCCATGGTCTCGTCGTCGGTCACCCGCATACCCTGCACGAAGGTGCCTTTTTTGCCGACGCGGCCCAGCGCCTCGTCGATCTGCGGCCCGCCGCCGTGCACCACCACCGGGTTCATGCCGACCAGCTTGAGCAGCACCACGTCCTCGGCGAAGTCCTGCTGTAGCGAGGGGTCGGTCATCGCGTTGCCGCCGTATTTGATGACCAGGGTCTTGCCGTGGAACTGGCGGATGTAGGGCAGCGCCTGGGCGAGGATTTCGGCCTGCTCGCGCGGGGCGATGTGGGACAGGTCAGGGGCGGTGGCAGCGGAGTCGGCACTCATGGCGGCAGGGAACGATGAGGCCGCACCCATGCGGCCTGACGGCGCGGCATTCTAGGAGCGCCCTGCGGCGTGGGCATGAAGCGAGGCTGAAGCGCTGGCGATGCATCGACGAGCAGGCCGCTTGTCTGAAGCGATGGCTGCCCGCAGACGTGCGGCACGCACCGATGCCGGCAGTGGCCCGCGCGCGTGCGCGGGGCGGCGTCCCTACACTGCGCGCCATGGCTCATCATCGACTGCTCCACGCCTACGCTGCGCTGCGCTACCGTCCGCGGCTGCTTGCGGCGATTGCCCTCGGCCTCGTGTTGTGGGCGCTGCTGCGGCTGCGGTTGCCCGAGGGGTCGGCGCTGCTGTGGGCGTTCGACGCGGCGGCCGTGCTGTATCTGGCGACGACCGGCTGGTTGATGTCGCGCGCCACGCCCGAGTTGCTGCGGCTGCGTGCGCAGCGGCTGCAGGACGGGCGCTGGAGCGTGCTGGTGTTCAGCATCGGGCTGGCGATCGCAGTGGTGGTCGCGCTGGCGCAGGAGCTGCGCGCCGCACCGGGTCATGTCGGCCCGGTCGCGCTGGCCGGCAGCAGCATTCTGCTGGCCTGGCTGTTCCTGGGCACCCAGTTCGCGCTGCACTATGCGCACGAAGACCAGCTCTGCCGCAGCGCCGGCGAGCCGGCACTGCTGTTCCCCGGCAAGCAGCCGCCGGACTACTGGGACTACTTTTATTTCTCGATGGTGCTGAGCATGGCGTTTCAGACCTCGGACGTGAGCATCGCCGACCGCCGGCTGCGCCGCCTGGTGCTGTGGCACAGCATGCTCGCGTTTGTGTTCAACGTCGGCATCCTCGCTTTGACCATCAACGCCATTGCCGGGGTGCTGGCGAAGTAAACGAGGCTCTTTCGGACTCGGCGAACGAATGGGGTTGCGGCGCTCAGCTCTCGGCCGCATCGCCGACTGCGGTGCGCACGAACCCGGCGCCGCCCGAGTCGACGACCTCGGGCACCGCGGCATCGCCCGGCGCCGCGGGCCAGCGGGTCTGCTGCGGGGTATCGGCGGCGAGGTCGGCCAGCATCAGGTTCCAGAAGCGATGTCGCACCAGCCGGCTCTGTTCGCGCACCGCTTCGGCGTCGGTGTGGCTGGACTGTGCGCCGAGCGCGAGCAGCTCGCGCAGGCGGGTGTGGAACACATGATGCTCGCGCACCAGGCGCTTGTAGCGGCGGTCGGAATCGAGCTGAGCTGCGCTGTTCTGGCACCACAGGCCCAGCAGGCAGTGGTTTTGCGCATCGGGGCGCGAAAGGCGGCGGCGCTCGGCTGCGCTCAGCGTGCCGCGCTCGGCGCGGCTGGCGGTGGTGCTGTGCTGCACCAGCGCCTGGATGGCTTCGGCCGAGATCGGCTGCTGATCCAGCAGCGCCCTGGCCCAGGGCAGATGGTCGTGCAGCTTGTCGGCCCATTGCGCCAGTTCGTCTGCCGACATCGGCTGCGCAATCGCGTAGCCCTGCAACTGCCGGCAGGACATCGCCACCAGCGCCAGCGCGTGTTGCACCGTGCTCACGCCTTCGGCGACCACATCCAGACGCATCAGATGCGCGGTGCGCAACAGCCCGTAGGCAATGCTCAGCCCGGCACCGCTGGTGAACAGATCGCGGGTGAAGCTGCGGTCGATTTTCACCGCCGACACTTCGAGTTCCTGCAGATGGGTGAGACTGGCGCTGCCGGTGCCGAAGTCGTCCAGACTCACCCGCACCCCCAGTCGCTGGCAGCGGCTGACGACAAAGCGGGCCATTGCGCTGTCGAGCTCGGAGCCGTGTTCGGTGAGCTCCAGGGTGAGCAGCTCGGGCGGGCAGTCCGGGTGGCGCTCCAGCGCGCTGCGCAGGTCGGAGAGGAACTGGGGATCGAGAAAATGCCGCGGGCTGATGTTGGCGCTCAGCCGCAACGGCCGGCCGGCGGCATGCCAGGCCGCGGCCTGGTCAAAGACGGCGCCGAGCACAAAGCGGCCAACCGCGCGGCTGACGGCTTCGTCGTCGAGCACCCGCTCGAACTCGCCGGCTGAATGCAGCCCGTCGGCGTCGCGCAGCCGCAGCAGCGCCTCGGCGGAGGCGACGTGGATCTGCTGGCCCGGTGCCGCTTCCGGGTCGATGCCCAGCACCGGCTGGTAATGCAACTCCAGCCGACCCTCGCGCAGCGCGGCCAGCACCCGAGCGAGCTGGCGCTCGTGCTCCTGCAGCGCGTTTTCCAGCGCCGGGTCGAACAGGCGGTATTGCTGCCGCCCGCCTTCCTTGGCAGCGTACATCGCCAGATCGGCGCGGCGCATCAGGGTGTCGCCATCGACGGGTGCTGCGCCGTCGTGCAGCACCAGGCCGAGGGACATGCCCATCTGCAGCAGTTGTCCCCCCGCCGGCACCGGATCGTCCAGACTCTTGAGCAGGCGCTGTGCCACCGAGCGCACCTCGGCCTCGCCGCGGTAGCCGACGAGCAGGGCGACGAACTCATCCCCGCCCAGGCGGGCGAGCAGATCGTCCTGCCGCAGCGCCGAGCGCAGCCGCTTGCCGACCTGCACCAGCAGCTGGTCGCCCACCGCGTGGCCGAGGCGGTCGTTGACCGACTTGAAGCGGTCGAGGTCGATCAAGGCCACGGCCAGCGATTGCTCGGGGGCGTCTTGCAGGCGGCGCGCGAGCTGCTGAGTGAAGGCGCGACGATTGGCCAGCCCGGTCAGTTCGTCCTTGAACGCATAGTGGCGAAACGAGGCGAAAACCTCGCGCAGTTCGAGCGAGCGTTGCACCAGGTGGCGAGAGCGGCGCTCGCGCAGCAGATTCAGTGCGGTGCTCAGACCGACCACGACGCCAAACGCGCCCCAGGCGATGAACTGCTGCAGCGGACCATGGCTCGGAATGCCCACGCCGTGCGGCGCCAGCACGAAGGCGCCGAGGGTGAGCGCGGCCAGCAGCAGCATCAACCCGAGCAGCACTCGCGCGCGCAGGTGGATGGCCTCGGCCGGGATCAGCCCGACCAGCACCAGCAGCAGCAGGCCGCCGATCTGCGGCGTCCACACCACAAAGCCCAGTTGCACCAGCGCGTTGCCGATGAGAAACAGTGCTGCCGGCACCGCCGACTCGCCGTCGGTTTCTTCGCGCCGGCGGCGCAGCCATTGCCGCAGTGCCTGGTTGAGCCCCAGTCCCAGCAGCAGATAGGCCACTGGCGCCGCGAAGGGCACCAGCCCCATCAGCGCGTACCCCGCCATCAGCGCAGCGCCCAGCACGTAGCCGATGCTGGTGAGCATCACCAGGGTCTGTTGCTGGGCGAGGCGGCTGGGTGTCGTGTCGGCGGGGTCGGACATGGCGGAATCTGGCGCCAGCGGCAAATGCTGCACCAGCGCGCGGGCAAGCCGGCGAGTTTAGGAAGTCCGGGTACACCCCACTGTAAATTCGATTCGAGCTTTGAACTGTGCGTTTTTGCCGGTTTGGGCGGAATTCAGCGCAGGGCCTGCGCGGCGATGTCGAGGGCGCGCAGGCGCAGATCGGGGTCGAACACGTCGCACACCAGCAGATATTCATCCGCCGCGGTCGCCTCGGCCAGCCGCGCAAGTCCTTGCCGCACGGTGTCGGGCCCGCCAATCACTGCGGCAGCGAGAAAGTCCTCGATACCGGCGCGCTCGCGCGGGCCGAGGCGGGCGAGAAAGTCGGGCTGCGGCGGGGGCAGCTTGCCACGCCGCCCGGTGAGAATGCCCAGCACCCGCTGCTGCACACTGCTGGCGAGGTATTGCGCTTCGTCGTCGGTTGGCGCGGCGATCAGCGGCACGCCGATGGCCACGTAGGGCTGCTGCAACGCCGCCGAGGGCTGGAAGCGCGCGCGGTACAGCGCCAGCGCGGGCTGCAGCAGCCGCGGCGCAAAGTGCGAGGCAAACGCATACGGCAAACCGCGCTCGGCCGCGAGTTGCGCGGAAAACAGGCTGGAGCCGAGCAGCCAGATCGGCACTTCGGTTCCCGCTCCGGGCACGGCGACGATGGCCTGCCCTGGCCGCGGCGGCGCCAACAGTTGCTGCAGTTCGGCGACTTCACGCGGAAAGTCCTCCTCGCTTTCGATGCGGTTGCGCCGCAAGGCACGCATGGTCGCCGGGTCGGTGCCCGGGGCGCGGCCGAGTCCGAGGTCGATGCGCCCGGGGTACAGCTCGGCCAGGGTGCCGAAGGCCTCGGCGACGACCAGCGGCGCGTGGTTGGGCAGCATGATGCCGCCGGAGCCGACGCGGATGCGCTGCGTCGCCCCGGCGATATACCCGACCAGCACCGCAGTCGCCGAGCTGGCAATGCCCGGCATGTTGTGGTGTTCGGCCAGCCAGTAGCGGCGAAAGCCCAGCGTCTCGACATGTTGCGCGGTGCGCCGCGCGATGGCCAGCGCCTGTGCCACCGTGCCGCCTTCGCGCACGGCGACCAGATCGAGCATTGAAAGTGCAGGGAGGGTGCGATGGTTCATGCGGCCATTGTGCGGCGGCCCGGCTGATCCTGCAGGACGTAACAGGCGGCGGCGCGGGCGCAGCCTGGGGCTTGCCCGAATGTCGTGGGCTGACCCTTCAGCCAGACCGGGGGTCGTGCCGTATACCGAACACCGGCCCGCGGCGCGCATCGCGCCCGCTTTGCTGCCCGACGCTTTCGATCTCAGTCTCTGGAGCCACCGTCGATGACCGATGTCGCCTCTGCGCCCGCCGTTCCCGCACAAGCTGCCGACCTCGCCGGGCAGATCGCCCGCAGCGAACTGCCGGCCTTTGGCGCCAATGTCGCGCAGATGCTGCGCGCCGCCGACGACGAGGCCAGCTCGGGTAGCCAGCTGGCCGAGACCGTGCTGCGCGACCCTGCGCTGACCGGCCTGGTGCTGCGCGCGGCCAATGCCGCGCGCTACGGCTACTCGGGCGACGCGCGGGTGGCCACGGTCAGCCGCGCCGTGGTGGTGCTGGGGGTGCAGGCGCTGCGCTCGTTGTGCTTGTCGGCGCTGGCGGTCGAACATCTGGGCCATGCGGCGGAGCTGCGTGACCGCCTGGACGCGGCGCTGGCGCGAGCCTTGCACGCGGCCGAGCAGGCGCGCGACCTCGCGGCGGCGCGCGGGCTGCGGCGCGAAGCCGGCGAAAAGCTTTAT
>CAYMDM010000089.1:0-9417 GCA_964389235.1 uncultured Burkholderiaceae bacterium | reverse complement strand
CGGCGAGGCGGCCGAGGCGCGGGCGCTGCTGGTTGCCGCGCTGGGGCGCCCGGGGGCGGAGCCGGGGCGCATCATGCCGGCGCTGCGTGGCATGCTCGCCGGCATCGACGCAAGCTTTGTCGCGCAGACCGAGCAGTGGCTCGGCCGCTGGCCGCAGGAGGCGCAGGCGTTGTTTCTCGCCGCCAGCGCCTGCGCGCAGCTGCAGCTCTGGGGTAAGGCGCAGCATTACTTTCAGCGCGCCCTGCAGGCCTGCACCCCGGACGAGCGTCGGCTGCGCGGGCAGATACACGCGGCGCTGGCGCAGCTGCTCGAATCCACCGAACGCGAGGACCAGGCGCAGCGGCACTGGCGCGAAGCGGCAATCGAACTGGCCGCGATCGACCCGGCGCTGCCGGCGGCGCGCGCCAGCTGAGGTTGCTACCTGCCAGCCTCGCCACGCGCCGGCCGCGCCGTGGCACGATTTCTCCGAAGGAGCCCGAAGTGAACTACCTCACCATCGACCAGGTCATCGGCAACACCCCGCTGGTGCAATTGCAGCGCATCCCGGCTGCCGAAGGCGCGCGCCGCGGCACCGTCGTGCTGGGCAAGCTTGAAGGCAACAACCCGGCTGGTTCGGTCAAGGACCGGCCGGCGCTGTCGATGATCCGCCGCGCGCAGGAGCGCGGGCAGATCAAGCCGGGCGACACCCTGATCGAAGCCACCAGCGGCAACACCGGCATCGCGCTGGCAATGGCCGCCGCGATCCTCGGCTACCGCATGGTGCTGATCATGCCCGAAGACCTGAGCATCGAGCGCGCGCAGACCATGAAAGCCTTCGGCGCCGAGCTCATCCTCACCCCTAAGAGCGGCGGCATGGAATATGCGCGCGACCTGGCCGAGCAAATGCAGCGCGAGGGCAAGGGCCTGGTGCTCGACCAGTTCGCCAATCCGGACAACCCGCGCATCCACTATGAAACCACCGGCCCCGAGATCTGGCGCGACACCGGCGGGCGCGTCACCCACTTCGTCAGCGCCATGGGCACCACCGGCACCATCACCGGCGTGTCGCGTTATCTCAAGGAACAGAACCCGGCGGTGCAGATCGTCGGCGCGCAGCCGGAGGAAGGCTCGCGCATCCCCGGAATCCGCAAATGGCCGCAGGAATACCTGCCCAAGATCTACGAGCCGCAGCGGGTCGACCGGCTGGAATACGTCAGCCAGAGCGCGGCCGAAACCATGGCGCGGCGGCTGGCGCGCGAGGAGGGGCTGTTTGCCGGCATCAGCGCGGCGGGCGCCTGCGAAGTCGCGCTGCGCATCGCCCGTGAGGTGGAAAACGCCACCATCGTTTTCGTGGTGTGCGACCGCGGCGACCGTTACCTCAGCACCGGAGTGTTTCCGGCCTGAGCCGCGCGTAGGCATGCGCGCGGCCGGCAGAGGTTTGCAGGTGTTGCGGTCACGCCGCGGCGGTCAGCGCCGGCACCGTGGCCTGCGCCCACAGCCCGGGCGGCGGGTCGATCATGTGCGAATAGCCGATGTAGAAGCCAATGCCCAAGCAGATGACGAACAGGGCAAAGATGATCGCGAGGTAGACGACAGGGGTTTTCATGGCAATCTCGGGAAAGTGAAAGCCGAGCACGCTGCTCGTTTTCCCGGATATTGGCCCCGCCCGTGCTGCGGCGCAAGATGCGTTCACCATTGGTCACGCCGCATACCTTCGGTCAGACTCCGTTTACAGCTTTTTTGATGTCGGCATGGGGCGTCACCGGCTGGCAGTCCAGCGCCGACAGAACGCCGCAGTGCGCCACGTCCCGCGGCGGCTGACCTCCGCAGCGACGGCGCAGCTCCGCCAGTTCACGCTCCAGGGACTGCAGTGCCACAAGCTGCTCGCGCACCGTCTGCTGGTGTGCGGCGATCAGTGCGTCGACCGCGGCGCAGTCCGCCCCGGGGTCGGCCACGGCCTGGAGCAGTCGGCGGATGTCCTCCAGCCCCAGCCCGAGCAGCCGGCAGCGTCGGATGAATGCCAGCCGCTGCAGATGCTCTGGGCCGTAAAAGCGGTAGCCGTTGCTCTGCCGCGGCGGTGGCGGCAGCAAGCCGGTTTTTTCGTAATGCCGCACGGTGTCCACCGGGGTGTGGGCTGCGGCGGCGAGTTCTCCGATGCGCATGACGTGATGGGCGTAAGGGAGGGCGCTTGACCCTGGAGCGACTCCAGACCTTGAAATGTGCAGCATTGTGCAGTCAAGGAGAAAACCATGGCTTGTGGATGCGAGACCGGCACCTGCGCCAGCCCGGCCGCTGCGCGCGGCGCGAACTGGCGGCGGGTGCTGTGGTTTGCGCTGGTGGTCAACGCCGCGATGTTCGGGGTGGAAGTGTTCGCCGGTCTGCGCGGGCAATCGACGGCGTTGCTGGCCGACGCGCTGGACTTCGCCGCCGACACGGCCAATTACGGTCTGACCCTGGGCGCGCTGGCGCTGGCCGCGCCGTGGCCGTCGCGCGCGGCCTGGGTCAAGGGCGCGTCGCTGTTCGGCTTTGGCGTATTCGTGCTGGCGCGGGCGGTGTGGTCGGCCTGGGCCGGCGCTGACCCGCAACCGCTGACCATGAGCGCGATCGGCTTGCTGGCGCTGGCGGCCCACGGCGCCGTGGCGTTGGCGCTCTACCGCTGGCGCAGCGGTGACGCCAATATGCGCTCGGTCTGGCTGTGCACCCGCAACGACATGCTGGGCAATGTCGCGGTGCTGCTGGCTGCCGCCGGGGTATTCGGCACCGGTACGCGCTGGCCCGATTTGCTGGTCGCCGCCTTCATGGCCGCGCTGGGCGTGAGCGCCGGCTGGCGGGTGATGCGGCTGGCGCGGGCGGAACTGCGCGGGTTTGGCGGCCGCAGCACCAAGGACACGGCGCCGCAGCCGGAGCACGGCGTGGGCTGAGTCCGTCCAGCGGGGTTCAGGCGCCCACCCAGCTCTCGACCTGCCCTCGGGTCGGGATGCCGCCCGAGTGCACCACCTTGCCGTCGATCACCACACCGGGGGTGCGCATCACCCCATATTGCATGATCGAGGGAATGTCTTCGACCTTGCTCACTTGCGCTTGCACGCCTTTGGCTTTCACCACCTCTTCGACCAGTTTTTGCGTGGTCTTGCAGTTGGCACAGCCGGTGCCGAGGATTTTGATATCGAGCATGTCATCTCCTTGGGGAAAAGCGGTCACATCACCGCGTTGAACACATAACCGACGAGAACGATGCCTGCGGCCACCACGCCGGCGAACAGCGCGATCAGCCGGGGCTTCATCACCTTTTTGAGAATCATGAATTCGGGCAGCGACAGCGCGGTCACCGCCATCATGAACGCCAGGGTCGTGCCTAGCGCCGCGCCCTTGCCCAGCAGCGCCTGCACCACCGGGATGATTCCGGCTGCGTTGGAATACATCGGCACGCCGATCAGCACCGCCAGCGGCACCGACCACCAGGCGCTCTTGCCCATCAGGTGCGCCATGAAGTCCTGCGGCACATAGCCGTGGATCCACGCGCCCACGCCGACGCCAGCGACGATGTACGGCGCGACCTTTAGCACGATGTCGCGCACATGCTGCCAGCCCTGGGCGAAGCGCGCCGGCCAGGTCAGGCGGCCGTCCTCGCCCTGCACCGCGGGGATGTCGAACACCCAGGGCTCAACGAGTTTGACCGGGTTCATGCGCCCGATGACCACCCCGGCGACGATGGCCACCGCCAGCCCCAGGCCGAGGTAGATCGCGGCGATCTTCCAGCCGAACATGCCCAGCAGCAGCGCCAGCGCCACTTCGTTGACCATCGGCGCCGACACCAGGAAGGAAAACGGCACCCCCAGCGGCACCCCCGCGGTGAGAAAGCCGATGAACAGCGGCACCGCCGAGCAGGAGCAAAACGGGGTGACGATGCCCAGCATCGCCGCCAGCACATTGCCCACGCCTTGCCGTTTGCCGGCGAGGATGGCGCGGGTGCGCTCCGGGGTGAAAAAGGTCTGCAGCACGCCGACGACAAACACGATCAGCGCCAGCAACAGCAGCACCTTGGGCACTTCGAACACAAAAAAGCTCACCGCGCCGTACAGATGGCCGCTCGGCGCCATGCCGGTGGAAGCGGCCAGCCAGCGCATGAAGGCGTCGGTGACTGGCTCCAACTGGCTGTAAAGCACAAACCAGCCGAGCACATACAGCACCGGCAGCACCCAGGCGCGCCAAGCCGGGGCGGGGCTGAGGTGGGGAGAGGATTGGACTTGGGTGTTCATGACGAATGTCCTGAAAACGACGGATTCGCCAGTGAAGACGGAGCAGGGCCGAAAAGGATGCAGCCTGCAGTGGCTGCGCTGGCGGAACGCGGTTCGCCGCGATTTCGGCAGGCGTAGACCCAGCCACGCGCGGCGCGGCCGCAGGGTGTCGGCCGTTTGAACGCAGGAGGGACGTGCGAATAAGCCGCCGCTCAGGCGGCGGGGCTTTACGGGGCGCAGCGCGCCGGCCCGGTGTGGCAGCAGACCTGACCGGTGTCCGGGTCAAAGCGCACGCCGCAGCGTTCCAGCAGCACCGCCCGCAGCCGGGTGCGGGCGCGCTGCACCCGCGACTTGGCGCCGGGCAGCGACAGGCCACGTTGCGCCGCGTACTCGGCCTGGGTCAACCCAGCGAGGTCGCACTGCTCAATGGCGTCGCGGTCTTCCGCCGACAGTGCCGCCAGCGCGTTGGGCAGGCATTCGGCGAGCTGGTCGATCGGCGCGGGGTCGGCGCTTTCCTGCGGCAGGTCGTCGGGCAATTCCACCTGCGGGCGCTGCGCGCGCTGATGGTCGATCAGCAGGTTGCGCGCGACTTGGAACAGCCAGGCACGGGCATTGTCCACGGCGCAAAAGCCGCCGCCTTGCCGCACGGCGCGCAGAAACACCTCGTGCAGCAGGTCGTCGGCCGCCTCGGGGCCGTCCACGCCGTGCAGGTGATGGCGCAGAAAGCCGCGCAGTTCGTCCTGCGACTGGCTCCAGGCGCGCAGCACGCAGGGCGGAACCGCCGTGGTGGAGGCAGGGTCAGGTGTTTTCATGCTGCCCATTGGAGCCGAGACCCAGGCGGCTCACACCCCCCAGCTCAGCCGCCACGCCAGCGCCAGCAGGGTTATGAGCAGCACCGGGGTGGTCAGCACCAGCCCGACCCGCAGGTAATAGCCCCAGCCGATGTGCACGCCCTTGCGGTCGAGCACGTGCAGCCACAGCAGGGTGGCGAGCGAGCCGATCGGGGTGAACTTCGGCCCGAGGTCGCAGCCGATCACGTGGGCGTAGATCATCGCCTCGCGCACCGCCGGATCCAGCCCCTGCGCGTGGTGGATGCCTAAAGCGCCGATCAGGGTCATCGGCAGGTTGTTCATGATCGAGGACAGGATGGCGCTGATGAAGCCAGTGCCGACCGCGGCGATCGTCACGCCGTAGGGGTTGAGCGCCTGCAGCGCCTGCGCGAGATACGCGGTCAGGCCCTGGTTGCGCAGGCCATACACCACCAAGTACATGCCGAGCGAGAACAGCACGATCTGCCACGGCGCATCGCGGATCACATGCTTGAGGTCGATCACCGCGCCGTCGCCGCGCCGCCACCAGCGTCCGGCGAGGATCATCAAGAGCAGCGCCGCCGCGCCGGTGACCGCGGCCACCGGCACGTGGTAGGCGGCGGTGACGAAGTAGGCGATGAGCAGCACCACCATCACCGGCCAGGTCCAGCGGAACACCAGCGGATCCTTGATCGCGCTGGCCGGGGCGTCGAGCTTGGCGAGGTCGTAGCGCGCGGGGATGTCGCGCCGGTAGAACCACATCAGCACGACCAGAGTGGCTGCGAGCGATGCGAAATTCACCGGCACCATCACCGCGGCGTAGCGGTCGAACGGGATGCCGAAGTAGCCCGCGGTGACGATGTTGACCAGGTTGGAGATGACCAGCGGCAGCGAAGTGGTGTCGGCGACGAAGCCGCAGGCCATGGTGAAGGCCAGCGCTGCGGCAGGTGTAAAGCCCAGTGCCAGCAGCATCGCCAGCACGATGGGGGTGAGGATCAGCGCGGCACCGTCGTTGGCGAAGAATGCCGAGATCACCGCGCCGAGGACGATGACCAGCGGAAACAGCCGCCGCCCGTGGCCGCCGCCCCAGCGTGCCACGTGCAGCGCGGCCCAGCGGAACACCCCGGCGTCGTCGAGGATCAGCGAGATGATGATCAGCCCGACGAAGGTAAAGGTGGCATCCCACACGATGTGCCACACCACCGGAATGTCGCTGAACTGGATCACCCCGGCGATCAGCGCTAGCGCCGCGCCGCCGATGGCGCTGTAGCCGATGCCCAGGCCCCGCGGCTGCCAGATCACGAACACCAGGGTGAGGATGAAAATGAGCAGAGCCAGCAGCATGCGGACCGGGGTCAGGAGAGGGCGAAGGTATTGCGGCAAACAAAAAAATCGGCAGGCCGGGCCGCCTGCCGATGCGGTGGGCAGACTTTACGCGTGGTTCGCGTTCAGCGCCTGCTGTTCGCACGACTCGGGCAGCGGGTCGACCGGGGTCTTGCCGATCGCCACGATCTCTTGCTTGATTGCCGCTTCGTCGAGCTTGTCCAGCGGCAGGCCGACAAAAGCGCGCACCCGACACATGATCTGGCGAAACACGGTGCGGAACGCTGCGCGCTTTTGCTCGTCATCGCCTTGCACCGCGGCGGGGTCTTCAAAGCCCCAATGTGCGCTCAGCGGATGCCCGGGCCAGACCGGGCAGACCTCGCCAGCCGCCTTGTCGCAGACGGTGAACACGAAGTCCATGTGCGGCGCGTCGGGCCCGGCAAATTCGTCCCAGCTCTTGCTGCGCATGCCGGAAGTGTCGTAGCCCGCGCTTTGCAGCATTTCCAGCGCGAAGGGGTTGACCTTGCCGGTCGGGTGGCTGCCGGCGCTGTAGGCCTTGAAGCGGCCGTGGCCGAGCAGATTGATCAGACCCTCGCCCATGATCGAGCGGGCGGAATTGCCGGTGCACAGCACCAGCACGTTGTAGACCTTGTCCATGCAGACCTCGCGTTGAGCAGAAAGGGTTGGAGATTTGGATAGCCGTTCAGCAGCAGGACGACACTTTGGACGCCCCGCCGCAGCAGCCGGTGCTCTTCGCCGCAGGGGTTGATGCGGTCACCGCCGCCGGCTGGGCGGCAGCGGGCGGCACGCAGCAGCCGCCTGCGCCACTCGCATCATTGAACAGCGGGATGGTGTCCCGGGTGTGATAGGTCTCCCAGGCGATGCCTACCGGATCATTGGCCCAGTATTTGTCGGAGCGGGCATAGCAGCAGGCCGCGCCCATCTCCTCGACCAGATCGGTGTCCAGCTTTTCCAGCCGAGATTGCATGTCCTGCAGCTCGGCGGCGTCTTCGACCTGGATGCCCAGATGGTTCAGCCCCGGCTCGGCGCCGCGCTGGGAAATCGCGAAGTTCACCCGCGGGTCGTCGAGCATCCACTTGGCATAGTCGGATTTGCGCACCGTCGGCTCGGCGGCGAACAGGGTGGAATAAAAGCGCAGCGCTTCGTCGAGCGAAGGGACGCTGACATGCACGTGAAAGCGTTTCATGATGGGGTGGACTCCGAGGGGGTTGGGGTGGGGCGCGATGGGGTGGTGTCGCACCCAGCGGGCTGGGCTGGGGCGCAGCCGAGGCCGCCGCAGCAGTTTTCGCTGAGGTAGTCGATGAGGGCGTGCATGGTGTCGAAGCGGGCGCTGTAGATCACATAGCGCCCATCCGGCTGGCTCTGCACCAGATCGGCGTGGTGCAGTTCCTTGAGGTGAAACGACAGCGAAGACGGCGCAGTGCCGGTTTCGGCGGCAATCTGCCCGGCCGACAGCCCCTGCGGCCCGGCCTGCACCAGGGCGCGATACACCCGCAGACGACTGTCATGGGCCAGCGCGGCGAGGGCGGCCAGGGCTTGGGTTGTTTCCATATTTCAATAATCGTCGAAATATGGAAACGAAGCAAACCCCTACGGAAACAGGGGCGATAAACACAGCGGCGCCTCCCGCAGGCGCCGGCAGTCGATCAGGAACTGCCGATCAGGATGCCCACCGCAAACACCAGCGCACCGCCGACCACCACTTGCAGAACGGCCATGCCGAACGGGGTGTCCATGTAGCGCTTGCGGATGTAGGCGATGGTGATGAGTTCCAGCGCGACGACCAGAAACGCCAGCGCCGTGGCGATCTCGAAGCGGGGAATCAGGTAGGGCAGGGCGTGGCCCAGGCCACCCAGCGCCGTCATCGATCCGATCACCGCGCCACGCAGCACCGGGCTGCCGCGGCCAGTCAGCGAGCCGTCGTCGGACAGCGCCTCGGCAAACGCCATGCTGATGCCTGCGCCCAGCGCCGCGGCCAGACCGACGAGAAAAGTCTCCCAGGTGTTGCGGGTGGCGAATGCGGCGGCAAACAGCGGCGCCAGCGTCGACACCGACCCGTCCATCAGCCCGGCCAGCCCCGGCTGCACCACCTGCAGCACAAAGGTGCGCCGCTGGTTTTCCTGCTCGGTGTGGATGGTCTGCGGGGTGATCAGCGCATCGCTCAGGGTCTCGGCCTTGTTTTCGTGTTCGGCCTCGGCCGCGGCGAGGTCGCCCAGCAACTGGCGGATGCTGGCGTCGGTCGCCTGCCGCGCCGCCTTGGCGTAGAAGCGGCGCGACTCGGCCTCCATGATCTCGGCCTGGGCGCGGATTTTCTCCAGGTTGATCGGCTGCATCAGCCACAGCGGCTTGCGCTCGATGAAGCCGCGCACATCCTGCCGGCGGATCAGCGGAATTTTTTCGCCGAAGCGCTCCTTGTACAGGTCGAGCAGGCGGTGGCGGTGGGTGTCTTCCTCTGCGGCCATGCGCCGGAACAGTTGCGCGGTGTCGGGCGAGTCGGGCATCAGCGCTTCGGCGTACTGGGTGTAGATGCGCGCGTCGTCTTCCTCCAGCGAAATCGCCAGCGCCAGCAACTGGCGCTCGTCGAGGGTGGAGAAGTCCAGCGTCGGGTTGTGGTGCAGGCTGGTCGGGAAGGAAAACAGCGAACTCAGCGGCATGGTGGGCGACCCTTCGATGTCTGGGCAACGGGATAAAATCAGGCCATAAGCTACATCAGATCGGAGACAGCCGTGGAACACCCCGTGATCGACGTCGACCTCGACACCCGAGGGCTGAATTGCCCGCTGCCCATCCTCAAGGCGAAGAAGGCGCTGGCGCAGATGCAGAGCGGGCAGGTGCTGCGGGTGATTTCCACCGACGCCGGTTCGGTGCGCGACTTTCAGGCGTTTGCCCGCCAGACCGGCAACACCATGATCGAGCAGAAAACCGAAGGCGGCGAGTATCACCACGTGCTGCGCCGCCGCTGAGCCGAGCCCAGACCGAAGCCAAAGCAAAACGCCGGCAGTTGCCCTAGCCGTTCCGTTAAGGAGTTGCTAACGACCACTTAGGTG